>NZ_JBEYCF010000045.1:0-65371 GCF_040632605.1 Streptomyces sp. NPDC019224
CCATCAGCAGCGAACCGATGGCCAGGGTCTCGCCCATGCCCCAGTCGATCGTGCCGTTCTCCACCGAGGCGGCGCGGCGCTGCATCTGCGGGAGCCGAAGCCGGGGCGGTGCCACCCCTCGTCATGCTGCCGGGCGAGTCGCCTTGAGCGAGTACATCAAGGGGATGCGAGGGCGGTCCGGCGGGTAACGGAAGAAGTCGTCCGCGCCGCGTTTCAGAACCGGGAAACGGGCGAAGAGTGAGGCGTCGTGCTCGTGCAGGAACTCGATCCGCAGGCCCGCCGCGGCCAGCGCGGACACCACACTGCCCACCGGGTGCTGCCACTCGACGCTGCGGTTGTGGACGGTCGGAGCGTCGAAGTCCGCGTACGTGCCGGGCGTCTCGTCCACCCATGCCTCGCGGCTGAAGTAGTCGTGCACGATCCGCGAGCCCGTCTCGTCGTCGAGACAGTCCGTGAGCGGATGGAACTCCGCCAGGTAGAGGAAGCCACCCGGCGCCACCAGTGAAGCGGCCGTCTCCGCCCAGCGGTCGATGTCGGGCAGCCAGTTCAGCGCGCCGACGCCCGTGTAGACGATGTCGTACGAGGAGTCCGGTACGGCTTGGGCCGCGTCGTACACGTCGGCGGCGACGAAGGCCGCGCGGTCGGGGCCCAGCCCCAGGTCCTGGGCGAGGGCGCGGGCGGTCTCGACGGCCGGTTCGGAGAAGTCGAGACCGACGACCTGAGCCGCACCGTGCCGCGCCCAGGAAAGCGTGTCGAGTCCGATGTGGCACTGCAGGTGCAGCAGCGACCGGCCGGTCACATCGCCGACCTCGGCCAGCTCGAAGGGCCGCAGGGCGTCCTTCCCCGCGCGGAAGGCGTCGAGGTCGTAGAAGTCGCTGCCTGCGTGGATGGGCACACGCTCATCCCACATCCTGCGGTTGGCTTCGCGCCAGTCGGACGGTATCGGAGCGGTGGACATGTCGGCGAGGTTATCCACAGGCTGCGGACGAAGCGAACGGATTGTCGGGCGTACGACGCAGAATGGGGTCATGACTGAGGCAACTGGTTCGTCGACGACCGCATCCGTACCGGTGTGGGAACAGCGTTTCCGGGCTCCCCGGGTGTCGCTGCCCGACTGGGCCGAGGAGGCACCGGACCGCGCGTTGTTCGTGTCCAACGCGACGGGCACCTACGAGTTGTACACATGGGACCGGGCGACCGGTGAGCAGCGACAGGTGACCGACCGGCCGAACGGGACGACGGACGGCGTGCTGACGCCGGACGGCGAGGCCGTGTGGTGGTTCGACGACACCGACGGGGACGAGTTCGGGTTGTGGATGCGCCGGCCGTTCCACGGCGGGGTGGACGCGGTGACCGAACCGGCCGCCCCCGGCCTCGGACCGTCCTACCCGGCCGGCCTCGCGATCGGCCGGGACAACACGGCGGTGATCGGCCGTTCGACGGACGAGGACGGCACGACGGTCCACGTCGTACGGCCGGGCGCGCCCCCCGTCGAGATCTACCGCCACCGCGAGTCGGCCGGGGTCGGCGACCTCTCGCACGACGGGACGCTGATCGCGCTGGAGCACACCGAGCACGGGGACGCGATGCACTCCGCGCTGCGCGTGGTGCGGCCGGACGGGACGACGGTGGCGGAGCTGGACGACACAGAGGGGGGTACGAAGGAGCTGGGCCTCGCGGTCCTCGGGTTCGCACCGGTCGCCGGGGACACCCGGCTGCTGGTCGGGCACCAGAGGCGCGGGCGCTGGGAGCCGATGATCTGGGACCCGGTGGCGGGGACGGAGACGGACCTGGCCATCGATCTGCCGGGAGATGTGGGCGCCGAGTGGTATCCGGACGGCTCGGCGCTGCTCATCGAGCACGGCTTCGAGGCCCGCAGCGAGCTCTGGCGGTACGAGCCCGCCACGGCCGAGGGGAGGCTGGTGCGGGTGGAGACGCCCACCGGTACGGTCTCGGGTGCCACGGCCCGGCCGGACGGGACGGTGGAATACCTCTGGTCGTCGGCGGCCGAGCCGCCCGTCGTCCGGTCCACGACCGGTGCGGTGGTGCTCGATCCGCCGGGCGCCAAGGCTCCGGGGTCGGTGCCGGTCGAGGACGTGTGGGTGGACGGGCCCGGCGGCCGGATCCACGCGCTCGTCCAGCGTCCGCCCGCCCCCGCCGAGGGGCCGTTCCCGACGGTCTTCGAAATCCACGGCGGCCCGACCTGGCACGACAGTGACGCCTTCGCGGCCGGCCCCGCCGCCTGGGTGGACCACGGTTACGCGGTCGTCCGGGTCAACTACCGCGGCTCGACCGGTTACGGACGGGCGTGGACGGACGCGCTCAAGCACCGGGTCGGGCTGATCGAGCTGGAGGACATCGCGGCGGTGCGGGAGTGGGCGGTGAAGTCCGGCCTCGCGGACCCGGCCGCTCTGGTCCTGGCCGGCGGCTCCTGGGGCGGTTACCTCACCCTGCTCGGCCTCGGTACGCAGCCCGGCGACTGGGCCCTCGGCCTGGCCGCGGTCCCCGTCGCGGACTACGTCACGGCGTACCACGACGAAATGGAGGCCTTGAAGGCGATGGACCGCACACTGCTGGGCGGGACACCGCAGGAGGTGCCCGAGCGGTTCGAGGCATCGTCACCCCTGACGTACGTCGACGCCGTGCGGGCCCCCGTCTACATCTCGGCCGGCGTCAACGACCCGCGCTGCCCGATCCGCCAGGTCGAGAACTACGTGGACCGGCTGAAGGAACGCGACGCGGTGCACGAGGTCTACCGGTACGACGCGGGGCACGGCTCGCTCGTCGTGGAGGAGCGGATCAAGCAGGTCCGGATGGAGCTCGACTTCGCCCGGCGCCATCTGGCGGGGCTCTCGCCCGCAGGGCCCGCCGGCCCGGCCGGTCCGGGTGAGGGGACGCCGGCCGGCGGGTAGGGGCCGGATAAAGGGTGGCTTTCCGGGTGCCCCCGCTCCGGCCGAGCGGAGCGGGGACCGTACCGTGGAGGGGTGTACCGGTTCCTGCTGACCCCGCGATGGTGGGGGATCAACCTCTTCGTCGTACTGGCCATTCCGTTCTGCGTGTTCATGGGCACCTGGCAGCTCGGCCGCTTCGAGGACCGCGTGCACACGCACGACGCCGCCGAGAAGCAGCCCGCGCCGGGCACCCGGGCCGCCAAGCCGCTCGACAGTTTGCTGCCCGTCGACACGAAGACCTCCGGCCGGCCCGCCACCGCGACCGGACGGTACGCGGACCGCTTCCTGGTACCCGGCCGCGAGCTGGACGGCCGGAAGGGCTTCTACGTCCTGGACATGCTGCGCACCGACACCGGCAAGGCCCTGCCGGTGGTACGCGGCTGGCTGCCCGGGAAGCCGGGACAGACCCGGGTGCCGCCCGCGCCTTCCGGCCGGGTCACGGTGACCGGCGAGCTCCAGGCTTCGGAGAACGCGGGCACCGCCGGGGTCGGCGCGACGGGCGGGCTGCCGGACGGTCAGGTGGGCATGATCAGCGCCGCATCACTGGTCAACCTCGTGCCGTACGACGTGTACGACGCCTGGGTGACGCTCCCGAAGAGCGACGCGGACGGCTCCGAGAAGGCCGCGGGCGCCTCGGGCACCTCGGCGGACGCGGCCGGTGATGCCGCCCGGGCCGGCACGACCGCGCTGCGCCCGGTTCCGGCCACCGCACCGGAGGGCAGCGGACTCGACCTCAAGGCCTTCCAGAATCTCGGCTACACGGGTGAGTGGTTCGTCTTCGCCGGGTTCGTGGTCTTCATGTGGTTCCGCCTGCTCCGCCGCGAGGCCGAGGCCGCCAGGGACCTGAAGCTGGGACTGGTCCCCGACACGGAGAACCCTTCCGGGGCGTGAGCGAGGAGCTCAGGGACCCACCGGGCAGCGGTCCCGGCCCGCGGTTCGTCCCAGGCCGGGCTCCCGGGCCTGCACTCCGGTCCGGTCGGCTGTGCCGGCCGGCCCCGGCCCCGGACCTGCGCTCCCGGCATGCCTCGCCCGGCCCCCGCTCCTACGACGAAGGTTCCAGGACGCCCGTCCGGTAGATCGTGCCCGCGCAGGCATTGTCGATCTTCGTCGCGGCGACCGGTGCCCCGGGCTCCGGGGTGTGCTGCACAGAGATGCTGCCCGGTGCGGTGCCCGCGCCGTCGGCGGTGCCGAACTGCGTCTCCGTACCCGTCTCGCTCTCCTCGGTGCCGCCGGTCGCCGCGGTCCCGGCGGAGGAGCCGCCGTCGCCGGCGCCCTCCGCGCCGTCCGTCGGCGTCGGGGAGGGCGAGCCGCCCGTGGAGGGGCAGGTGTCCTCGGGGACCCAGGCGAACTGCACCTCGTAGACCATGTCCGGCTTCAGCAGGACGGTGGCCTCCTCGGTGTCGGGGTCGGGCAGACCGGATGCCGGATCGCCCTCGGTGTGCCGGACGACCTCGATCCGGGTGGGGTCGGCGGCGCCCATCGCCTCGAAGCCCACGGTGCCGCCGCTGCTCACCGAGCAGTCCGTGCCGGACACATTGGCGATGCGGAAGGCCCCGTACACCGTGCCGTCGGCACCCGCGGCCCCGGCCGTGGCCGCCTTCACGCCGAGCTGCCCCGGGTCGCACGCGGGCAGGTCGCCCTCCGCGCTGACGGTGGGATCGGGGGACGCGCCGGTCGTGTCGCCGTCCTGCCTCTGGCCGGTGCTGCCGGTCGGGCTCACGGTGCTCTCCGGGAGCCCCTGGCCGCCGTTGGGGTGTCCGCCGCCGCTCTCGCCGCCGCTCCCGTTGCCGGAGTCCGCGCCGTGGGGGTCGCCGTTGCCGCCCTGCGTCTGTTCGCCGTGGCCGGCGATGGCGGGGCTGGCGGTGCTCGCTCCCCCCGAGTTGGCGACGTGGACGAACGCGGGGATCGCGGTGCCGACCAACAGGACGGCGGCCGCCGCACCCACCAGGGCCTGCCGTCGCCGGGCCCGCCGTGCGGGCACCGCCCGCTGCAGCCGGTCGAGGCTGCCCTCGCTCGGTTCCAACCCCTGCACGACGCCGTGCATCATGCGGCGCAGCGCATCCTCGTCGACGCCGTTACCGTCGTCGTCGAGGGGGCCGCTCCCGCCGGACGAGCTGCCACCACCGAACGGCCCGTCGCCGAACAAGTCGGCAGGGGTCGTGAAGCCCACGGTGTCGCCGTCCCCTGCGCCCCGGCCGCCGTGCAGCGGGTCCTGTTCATGATCGTGATCGTGGTGGTCGCCACGCCGGCTCATACCTGCGCCTCCATCACCACGCGCAGGGCCGCGATGCCGCGGGACCCGTACGCCTTCACCGAGCCCAGGGAGATCCCCAGCGTCTCGGCGACCTGGGCCTCGGTCATGTCCGCGAAGTAACGGAGGACCAGCACCTCGCGCTGGCGCCTCTGCAGACCGCGCATCGCCTTGATCAGCGCGTCCCGCTCCAGCTGGTCGTACGCGCCCTCCTCCGCGCTCGCCATGTCCGGCATCGGCTTCGAGAGCAGCTTCAGCCCGAGGATGCGGCGGCGGAGCGCGGAACGGGAGAGATTGACGACGGTCTGGCGCAGGTACGCGAGAGTCTTCTCGGGTTCGCGGACCCGGTTGCGCGCGGAGTGCACGCGGATGAACGCCTCCTGCACGACGTCCTCGCAGGACGCCGTGTCGTCCAGCAGCAGGGCCGCGAGGCCGAGCAACGAACGGTAGTGGGCACGGTAGGTTTCGGTGAGATGGTCGACGGTGGTTCCGGCTGCCACCCTCTCCTCAGCGCCCTCGCGCTGCGAAGGCAGCCCCGTCCGACGCGCGGCGGGCACGGGCGCGATCACCGGCATGCCGCCGGCTGCACGGGTCCGTCGGAGCGGTCGCACCGAAGCGCCGCGCAAGGGGCCCACCACTGTGATATCGAGAACCTCTGCCACGCCAGTTGGACACGCTTCCCCCCGTCAGGGTTGTACGCATACGGCACCGCGTTTGAGGCCCTGCGATATGCCTTCATACGTACCCGCTCTTCCCCAGATGCCCCGCACATGCGCCCCGCCGCGCAAGAAGTGACCGCTTAGACGCCTGGCGCCCGACCCGCGGTTGCAACGAACCGAAAAGGTCATCGTCGGTTACGGCGACTCCCCAGCTCAAGAGGTTCAGACCAGCAAGTTGCTCACAGGCCGTTCACAGAACGTACAAAACTGGCTCGATCCGGGCCTCGTGACCGTGCCCGGTCAAGGCCGGGGAAATTCGGCGGCCACCGATTCGGCGATCTGCGCCACGTTGAGTGCCGCGCCCTTGCGGAGGTTGTCGCCGCAGACGAAGAGCTCCAGCGCCTGCGGATCGTCCAGCGAGCGCCGGACCCGGCCGACCCAGGTCGGGTCGGTGCCCACCACGTCGGACGGGGTGGGGAAGTCACCGGCGCCCGGACTGTCGTACAACACCACTCCGGGAGCCGTCGCCAGGATCTCGTGGGCCCGGTCGACCGCGACCTCGTTCTCGAAGCGGGCGTGCACGGACATCGAGTGCGCGGCGACGACGGGCACGTAGACGCAGGTGGCTGTCACCCGCAGGTTCGGCAGGCCGAGGATCTTGCGGCATTCCTCACGGATGGCCAGCTCCTCCGACGACCAGCCGTCTCCGGCGTCCGTTCCGGCCCACGGGACGACATTGAGCGCGACCGGCGCGGCAAACGGGCCACCATGCGTGTCACCCACGATGCGGCGTACGTCGCCCGGCTTCGTACCCAGTTCCGTGCCGGCCACCATCGACAGCTGTTCGCGCAGCACGGCGACTCCGTCGCGTCCGGCGCCGCTGACGGCCTGGTACGAGGAGACGACCAGTTCGCTCAGGCCGAATTCGGCATGCAGGGCACCGACCGCGACGATCAGCGCCAGCGTGGTGCAGTTCGGGTTCGCGACGATGCCGCGCGGTCTCATCCGTACGGCATGCGGGTTGATCTCGGGCACGACGAGCGGAACGTCGTTGTCCGTACGGAAGGCCGCGGAGTCGTCGATGACGACGGCGCCCTTGGACGCGGCGATCGGGGCCCAGCGCGCGGAGACATCGGCGGGCACCAGGAAGAGCGCCACGTCGATGCCCTCGAAGACGTCCTCGGTGAGTTCGAGGACCTCGCTCGCCTCACCGCGTACGACCAGCTTGCGGCCGGCCGAGCGCGGTGAGGCGACGAGTCTGACCTCGCCCCAGACGTCCGCGTGCTGCGAAAGGATCTGGAGCATGACGCCACCGATCGCCCCCGTCGCGCCAACGACCGCGAGCGAAGGGCGGCGTACGGTCATCGGCCGGTGCCGCCGTACACGACTGCCTCGTCGGAGTCGCTGTCGAGGCCGAAGGCGGTGTGCACGGCGCGCACCGCCTCGTTGACGTCGTCCGCACGGGTGACCACCGAGATGCGGATCTCGGACGTCGAGATCAGCTCGATGTTCACGCCGGCGTCGGACAGTGCCTCGAAGAAGCCCGCGGTGACGCCGGGGTTGGTCTTCATACCTGCGCCGACCAGGGAGATCTTGGCGATCTGGTCGTCGTAACGCAGCGAGTCGAAGCCGATCACACCGCGATTGCGCTCCAGAGCGTCGATGGCCTTGCGGCCCTCGGACTTCGGGAGCGTGAACGAGATGTCCGTCAGGCCGGTCGACGCGGCGGAGACGTTCTGCACCACCATGTCGATGTTGACCTCGGCGTTCGCGATCGTACGGAAGATCGCGGCGGCCTCGCCCGGCTTGTCGGGCACGCCGACGACGGTGATCTTGGCCTCGGAGACGTCATGGGCGACTCCGGAGATGATCGCGTGCTCCACCTGCTGGTCCCCTTGCGGCTCGTTGCTGACCCAGGTGCCGCGCAGTCCGGAGAAGGACGAGCGGACGTGGATCGGGATGTTGTAACGGCGTGCGTACTCGACGCACCGGTGCAGCAGCACCTTGGAGCCGGACGCGGCCAGCTCCAGCATGTCCTCGAAGGAGATCCAGTCGATCTTGCGGGCCTTCTTCACGACCCGCGGGTCGGCGGTGAACACGCCGTCCACGTCGGTGTAGATCTCACAGACCTCGGCATCCAGCGCGGCCGCGAGCGCGACGGCAGTGGTGTCGGACCCGCCTCGGCCGAGAGTGGTGATGTCCTTCTTGTCCTGGGACACACCCTGGAACCCCGCGACGATCGCGATGTTCCCCTCGTCCAGCGCCGTACGGATACGGCCCGGCGTCACATCGATGATGCGCGCTTTGTTGTGGACCGAGTCGGTGATGACGCCTGCCTGGCTCCCGGTGAACGACTGGGCCTCGTGGCCCAGGTTCTTGATCGCCATGGCCAGCAGCGCCATGGAGATCCGCTCTCCCGCGGTCAGCAGCATGTCGAACTCACGCCCGGCCGGTATCGGGGATACCTGCTCGGCGAGATCGATCAACTCGTCCGTCGTGTCGCCCATCGCTGACACCACGACAACCACCTGGTTGCCGTTCTTCTTGGCATCGACGATTCGCTTGGCGACGCGCTTGATGCCCTCGGCATCGGCTACGGAGGAGCCTCCGTACTTCTGCACGACAAGGCCCACGTGCGCTCCTCGCTCAGTCCATTACTGCGGTCAGCTCAGTTTAACGAGCAGCCGGGAAACGCCCCGCTGATACCGCATGCTGAGATATCCCGCTCACCACGTGATCACCGACGTGTCGCCCCGAACCCCTCGTGCCCGACTGCTGCCCACCGGACACGTACGCATTCCCCTTTGTGGCCCAGCCCACACGTGACCGGGCCACGGGTTCCTGACCTTCGTGGCGCTCAGGTGCCGCAGGTGTAGCAGACGTCGGTGCCCCACTCGAGCTGCCCCACGTCGCCCTCGCTCAGCGCACCGGAGAAGACCTGTACCTCGTCGAGCGCACCGTGGAAGTACCCCCCCAGCCGTCAGCCGTGTGCCCGCGTCCCACCTGGAGCCCTCCCGTACTGGTCCACGCCGAACGGAAAGCCGTGTCGGACGCCATGCCGTCCACGTACAGCGTGACCCGGTCTCGGCTCGCGTCGTGCACGACGGCGATGTGGCTGCCGTTCCCGCTGCTGGACGCCGCCTCTTGGCGGCCGACCACCGTCTCGTCCGTTCCTTGGGCGTCCGCGTGGCCCATCACCAGCTCGAACGTGTGCGTGGAAGGCACGTAGCGCACCTTGAACGCGTCGCCGTGTTCCCCGCCCTGCGAGAGCACGGTCATCGGATGCGCGGGTTCCTGGTCCGCGAAGCGGACCAGGGCACCGAAGGTGAAGCTGTCACCGGTGTCGACGGCCGGGCCGTCCGTGGCCGCGTACCCACCGGCGCCGTCCAGCTCCAGGTGCCCGGAGCCGACAAGAGCATCGGCGCCACTCGACAGGGGGTCGCAGCCGGGGTCGGCCGCCGGGTCGCACGGCTGGGCGGGCCGCGTGTAGATCGAGGCGCCCGGCGCGAGCCTCAGCGACTCCCCACCGTGGACATCGGGGCTGAGTCCGTCGGCCGTGCCCTCCAGGGCCCAGTGAGCGCGCTCCTGCGGGGCACGCATGGCGAGCTCCGCAGCCTCCTCGGGCACGACGACCCGGTCGTACGCACGGACGTCACCGATCTCGCCCTGCCGGCGGTCCCGGTACCCGGCCTTGCCGCGTGCCCGGCCGATCTGGAAGTCCCCGGGGCCGTCGAGGGCGCGACCTCGGCCGGGGCACCCGTCTCCTCACCGTTCACGTAGAGGTGCGCCTTGCCCGTCTCGGCGTCGTACACACCGAGCACGTACAACCACTCACCCACCTCGGGACGGGCGCCGCTCACCTGCTCGCCATCGGTGCCGAACGACCAGACCGGAACGAAGCCCGTGATCATCACAGACTGTGAGGGAGGCTAATAGCGAGCACTGAGAACGTCGGTGACGTTGGGGGAACCACCTGGCCGGATGGACCGAGCACCCGCTACTTCACCGGCCGCAGGCCCAGCGGCCCCGCGATCTCCTCGACCATGACACGGCCCGCCTCCTCCGCGAGGTCGACGTCGGCGGCGTCCTGGTCGGTGTCCAGGCCGTCCAGCTCCTGGAGGGGCTGGTTGAGGCGGATGTGGGCGATCAGGGACTGGAGGGCGCGCAGGGTGGCGGAGGCGGTGGAGCCCCAGTTGGAGAAGTAGGAGAACTGCCACCACCACAAGGCCTCGGTGGTCCGGTCCTCCTCGTAGTGGGCCAGGCCGTGGCGCAGGTCGGTGACGAGGTCGGCCAGGTCGTCGGAGATGCGGGCCGCGACCGGGGCCTTGCGGGGCTCGTACGGGTCGAAGACCTCGGAGTAGACATCGATCGGCTCCAGGAGGACCGCGAAACGCTCGCGCAGGCCGTCGGCATCCGGCTCGGCGCCCAGATCCGGCTCATAGCGGTCATCGGGGACGATGTCCTCGTACGCGCCGAGCCTGCCACCGGCCAGCAGGAGCTGGGAGACCTGGAGGAGCAGGACCGGAACGGCCTCTTCCGGCTCCTCGACCCTGGATACCTCGGTGACCGCGACGATGAACGTCTTGATCTGGTCCGCGATCTGGACCGCGAAGTCGCCGGGGTCCTGCGTGACGGTGTTCAGCGTGGCGTCAGACATCGAAGAGACCTCCCGTGTGCACGGTCGGAGACGGTGAGTAGAAGATAACCGCGCTGAGCGTAAAGCCGTCGTGAGATGCGGGGGCAAAACCGTCAGACATCCAGCAGTCGCCTCCCCTCGAAAGCGCGGCCGAGCGTGACCTCGTCCGCGTACTCCAGGTCGCCTCCCACCGGCAGGCCGCTGGCCAGCCGGGTGACGCGGAGCCCCATCGGCTTGACCATCCGCGCCAAATACGTCGCGGTGGCCTCGCCCTCCAGGTTGGGGTCGGTCGCCAGGATCAGTTCGGTGATGGAACCGTCGGCGAGGCGGGCCAGCAGCTCGCGGATGCGCAGGTCGTCCGGCCCGACGCCCTCGATGGGACTGATCGCCCCACCCAGCACGTGGTAGCGGCCACGGAACTCACGGGTCCGCTCGATCGCGACGACGTCCTTGGGCTCCTCGACCACGCAGATGACCGACCGGTCGCGGCGCTGGTCGCGACAGATGCCGCACTCCTCCTGCTGGGCCACATTGCCGCAGACCGCGCAGAAGCGGACCTTGTCCTTGACCTCCAGGAGGGCATGAGCCAAGCGCCGTACGTCCGTGGGCTCCGCCTGCAGCACGTGGAAGGCGATCCGCTGCGCGCTCTTGGGACCGACGCCGGGCAGCCTGCCCAGTTCGTCGATGAGGTCCTGAACCACGCCTTCGTACAACGGAACGCCTTCCTGACTGAGTCGGCTGAGTCCTGATACGTACCGTAGGGGGTACGTACGGTCTTGGGTATGCGGCCGGTCAGAACGGCAGGCCGGGCATGCCGCCGCCCAACCCCTGGGTCAGCGGGCCGAGCTTCTGCTGCTGAAGCTGCTGGGCGTTCTCGTTGGCCGCCTGGACCGCCGCGACGACGAGGTCCGCGAGGGTCTCGGTGTCCTCCGGGTCCACCGCCTTCGGATCGATCACCAGGCCACGCAGCTCGCCCGAGCCGTTGACCGTCGCTTTGACCAGGCCGCCGCCCGCCTGACCGTCCACCTCGGTCCTGGCGAGCTCCTCCTGGGCCTGGGCGAGCTCCTGCTGCATCTTCTGGGCCTGCTGCAGCAGCTGCTGCATATTGGGCTGACCACCACCGGGAATCACGGTCACTCCAGGCATTTCGACGACAGATGTTTCGGTACGCCGAGCCTACGTTGTCCCCGGGCGACGCGCCCCACCCGCCGAGGAGCAACTCTTTCGGGTGAGATCGGGAGAGCGGTGCCGAGACTCCTATACCTGACCAGAGGCCGTATGCACCCGGGAATACCGCGATTTCGACCCCACGGCCCACCATTCGGCGGTAGGAAGGGCATGCGTCCCGATACGCACGCGCATACCCCTTGTCACGCATGGTTACGCACGGGGGACTGCCCGTTGTGTCCGGACGCATGGAGCAGCCAGGGAGCAGAGCAGAGATCCGCCCCGTCGTCGAGTACGCGGTCGTGAGCACGCGTCGCTATGCAGCATGCAGAGGAGTACCCCGGTGAGTCAGCCGGAGATGCAGCCCGAAGTGCCGCCCCGCAAGTCCGGCGCGTCCGGTCCGGCGGGTGCGGCCGCTCCTTCCGATACGGGCTCCGGCGCCGAGGGCCGTGCGGGGCGGGGCCGTGACCTGACCGGGGAGCCGTTCCCGCTGGGCGACTGGGGAGAGCCCGCCCAGCGGCTGGACGAGCTCTACCGGTGGCTGGAGGCGGACGCGCTGCGCACCGCCGACTGGTATCTGAACGACCGGCTGTGGAAGCGGCGCGGGGCCAGGGCGCTGCGGATGGGCACCGCGGCCGGGGTGGTCGCGGGCGCCGCCCTGCCGCTGCTCGACCTGACCGGCGCACTGCACGGCGCGGCCGGCTGGGGGTATCTGTCGTTGCTGCTCGGCGCCGCGTGTATGGCGTGCGACCGGTACTTCGGCCTGACCTCGGGCTGGATAAGGAACCTCGCGACCGCGCAGGCCGTGCAGCGGCGACTCCAGGTGCTCCGGTTCGACTGGGCATCGGAGTGCGTACGGGAGGTGCTCGGCCCGGCCGAGGGCACGGCGAGCGAGGCGACCGAACGGTGCCTGGGGGTGCTGCGGCGCTTCTCCGAGGACATCACGGAACTCGTACGGTCGGAGACCGCCGACTGGATGGTGGAGTTCCGGGCCGGCCCGGCGCCACTGGGTATGCAGGCCCTGGTCTCCGGTGGCTCCGGGAACGGGCGGCCGGAGCCGGGGACGGCACCCGGACGCTTCCCGCTCCAGTCGATGGGCCGGCCGAACATGCCGCGGCAGCGGCCGCCGGAGTCCCCGCGCTGACCGGTCTGCGGCCGGTGCGGGGACTCCGGCGAAAGGCGCCGGACCACCTCAGCTGAAGACGATCATCGATCCCTGGGCGAGGCTGCGGGTGGCCGCGGCGTGCAGGCCGAGCCAGACGTGGCGCTCCCGGGCGAAGGGGTTGTCGTCGTACGGGACGGAGTTCGCCGGTTCCTCCAGTTCGGTGGGTGCGGCGGGCGGCAGGGGTGCGGCCGGCGGGTTCGCCGGGTCGATTCCGATGGCCGGTGCGACGAACTCCAGCTCCCGCAGCAGCCCGTGCGCCGAACCGAGCGGGCCGCCGGCCACCAGCAGCTCGTCGGTGGAGACCGGGGCGGCGAAGTCGAGCGGTACGTACGCCCCCGCGTGGTCGAAGTGCCACACCAGGTGCGACTGCCGGGCCGTCTGCTCGAACATCTCCAGCAACTGCTCGTAGTCCCCGCCCAGCTCGTCGACCGGGGTGACGGCGAGGCCGCTGAGCTGGAGCAGGTAGGCGCGGCGCAGGAAGTGCAGGGCGTCGTAGTCGAAGCCCGCGACCGGGGCGACGTCTCCGGTCAGTCCCGGCATGTACGCGTAGACAGGGACGGACGGCAGGCCAGCCTCGCCCAAGGCCTTGTCGTAGAGGGCGATCTCTTCGGCGAAGGGGTTGTCGGGGCTGTGGCACAGCACATCGACAAGGGGGACCAGCCACAGGTCACAGGCCACGAAGTCTCGCTCTCCAACGGGGGCGTGCAGTGGTCGGGACAGCGTAATGCGGCAGGCTCCGCACGCACAGTGGCCGCTCACGCCCGGTCCGGTGCGGGGGCGGCGGCCGGTACCCGCCGGGGTCGGGGCATCCCCGACCATCGTCAGGGGCGCCCCCAGGCATCCCCCGCGGCCGGTCCCGGATCGGCGAGGCGGTCGGCCCAGCTCAGCGCGTGGCTGTTGTAGCCGTCGATCGCCGCGCGCAGGGCCTCGCGGTCGCGGTGCGTGATTGCGGCGACCAGTTCGACGTGGCCGTTCCACAGCCAGTCCCGCAGCGCGGCGTCGCCCCGCAGGTACGGCACGGCGAACACCCATGCCTGGATCCGCAGCCGGTGCAGGAAGTCGCTGATGTAACCGTTGCTGATGAGGCCGCCCAACTCACGCCAGAAGCGCAGGTCGTAGCCGATGAGGATGTCCAGGTCCCCGCAGCGCGCGGCACGGGCGGCCTCCTCGGCACGGCGGCGTACGGACACGAGCGCGTCCCGGTAGTCGGTACGCCGCTCCGGGGCCGGATCGTGGAAGACGCCCCGGAGGACCCCGTCCATGACCAGGGCGCGGGCCTCCACCATCGCCCGGTAGTCCGCGACCGTGAACTGGTGCACCCGGAAGCCGCGGTGCTGATCGGATTCGAGGAGCCCCTGGGCGGACAGGTCGAACAACGCCTCGCGGACGGGCGTCGCGGACACCCCGTACTGCTCGGCGATCTGCTTGACGGTGAACTCCCGCCCAGGCAGCAGGCGCCCGGCGAGCACCTCGTCACGCAGCGCGTCCGCGATCTGCTGCCGCAGGGTGCTGCGGGTGACGGCTCCGCTCGCGCACATGGCGCCCCTCCCCGATTCGGTTCCGGGTCACCTTAGACCGGCTCCGGATCGGCCCGGAGCCCCGGAGGGCCCCGAGTGGACGAAGCGCGCCGCTATTCTCGTCCCCGTCCGGCGTGTTGTCGTACGGGGGAGGCCGCACACCATGGAGAAGCTCGGGTCCACCGATCCACAGCGCATCGGCGCGTACCGCGTGCTGGAGCGCCTCGGCGCGGGCGGCATGGGTCAGGTGTATCTGGCCCGTTCCGACCGCGGCCGTACGGTCGCACTCAAGCTCGTACGCGAGGAACTCGCCGCTCAGCAGGAATTCCGCGACCGGTTCCGCCAGGAGGTACGGGCCGCCCGCCGGGTGGGCTCCACCTGGACCGCGCCCGTGCTGGACGCCGACACCGAGGCCGACGTGCCGTGGGTCGCCACTGGATATGTGGCGGGGCCCTCCCTCCACGCCACCGTATCGGGCAGGCCGGGCACCGGCCCCGGCCCGGCCCCCGGCACGTACGGCCCCCTGCCGGAACGGTCCGTCCGTATTCTCGGCGCCGGTCTCGCACACGCCCTGAAGGCCATCCACACGGCCGGCCTCATCCACCGGGACCTGAAGCCCTCCAACATCCTGCTCACGATCGACGGTCCGCGCGTCATCGACTTCGGAATAGCCAGGGCCCTGGACACCGTCACCGACGGCGGTCTCACCCGCACCGGTGCACTGGTCGGCTCGCCCGGTTTCATGTCGCCGGAGCAGGTACGGGGCGAGCGGGTGAGCGCGGCGAGCGACGTGTTCTGCCTGGGGTCGGTGCTGACGTACGCCCTGACCGGGCGGCTCCCCTTCGGGGCCGCGGCCAACGAGATGCACGCCCTGCTGTTCCGCATCGCGCAGGAGGACCCGGACCTGACCGGGGTCACAGCGGGCCTCGACGACCTGATCCGGGGCTGCCTCCACAAGGACCCGCAGGCCCGGCCGTCCACGGACGACATCCTGGCCCTGCTGGCGGACGACGACAACAGCACGGAGCCCTGGCTGCCGGGCGCGCTCATCGCCCAACTCGGCCGCCACGCCGTGGAACTGCTCGACTCCGAGGACCCGGAGGACGCGGGGCCGGTCGATGCAGTACCGGGCGCGGGGCCGGTCGATGCAGTACCGGACGGGGGGCCAAAAAACGGGAAGCCGCAGGGCGCGGTGCCCCTCACCAAACCGGCCGCCTCCGATGCCGCGGCGACCGACACCCCCTCCGACCCCAGACCCGAGCCCTCTTCCGAGCCGACGACCGAGGTGTTCGGCGCCCCCACTGGGCCGACCGCCCCGCTCCCCTCCTCCGAGCAGCCCGGGGCCGGCCCCGTTCACGTGCTCCCTGCAGGAGCCGCCTGCGCCGCCGGGACCGTTCCCCCGCCGAGCGGGCACCCGGCCACGACGCCCCCGCCCGGTTACGGCTACCCGCACCAGCCGGCCCAGCCGCAGCCCGTCCAGGGCTACGGCCACCCCCAGCAGCCCAACCACGGCCAAGCGTACGGCTATCCGCAGCAGCCGAGCCCGGACCACGGTTACCCGTACGGCTACCCGCAGCAGCCCGGTCACGGAGCCACTCCCCCGTACGGCCCCGGCTACCTCACCGGCACCCAGCACCCGGCCCCCGCCCCGGAGCCGGCCCGCAGGAGCAACGGCTCCACCATCGCCCTGGTGGTGGTCGCCCTGCTGGTCGCCATAGGGGCCGGCGGGTCCGTCTACGCGCTCATGAACGACAAGGGCAACACCCCCACGGCGAAGCCCACTCTCTCGGCCGGTCCCTCCCCCTCGCAGGCCATCGAGGGCTCTCCCTCCCCCGCCGTCTCCCCGGACCCCTCGCCCAGCGACGACGGGGCCAACGGCGAGGAGGGCGGTGTCCCCGAGGGCTACCTGGGCTCCTGGTCCGGCAGCATCGACAACGACACCGGCCACTCCACCCGTGAACTGGTCATCCGCCAGGGCGAGGCGGGCGACACCGTCCTCACCCTGACCGCCGAGGGCCCGCTCGCCGGCGGCGGCAGCTACCGCTGCGTCTTCGAGGCGCCCCTGACGGCCGAGGCCGTCGAGGGCGAGGCCGTCCGCATCGGCCCGTCCACCGTGACGGAGGGCGAACCGGCGGCTTCCTGCACCCCAGGCGCGCCGACCACGCTCACCCTCCTCCCGGACGGCAGCCTCAGCCGGGAGAACACGTCCAGCGGCGAGAAGCTCACCTACACGAAGACCGGCTGACGGACCGGGCCGAATGGGGCCGCCATGGCTTGCCGGGCAGCCCTCCGGGCCCGGCCCCGCCTCCGTTTTCACTGGACCAGCGGGCGGACGGACATGAGCAGGTGCTGGTGGACCGTGTCCCCTGCCCCGTCCGCCGCGGCCGCCGCGTCCTCGTGGTCCCGGTGCCCGGTGATCATGGCGCGCTGGCCCTGGCCGATGAGCTGGAACCGGACGACCGGAGTATCGAAGGAGGCCAGCGCGTCCATCAGGTACGAGGGGTTGAACGCGACGGTGATCTCGTCGGCGCCCAGAAGCCCGGCGGGCAGGCGCTGGGAGGCCACGTCGTCCTCGTAACCGGCCTGGAGCAGCACGGAGCCCTCGGCGAAGGCGAACTGGAGCGGGCTGTCGCCGTCCGCCACCACCGCGACCCGCTTCACGGCCTCGACCAGCGGCTCGCGCTCGGTCACCGCCTTGACCGGCCCGTCCAGCACGAACAGCTTGTCGTGGCGCGGCAGCCGGCCGTCGAGCAGCCGGACCGTGGTACGCATGCCCTCGCGCTCGAAACCCGCCGAACCGCTGTCCAGGGCGAGGCGGACCGTACCGGGGCGGGCACCGACCGAGCGGGCGATCTCGCTGAGCCGACGGGCCGAGACGACGACGTCGGCCGTCACGCCGCGCGTGGCGGGCCGCCAGTCGAGCGTACGAACCGCGAAGCGGTAGCGGTCCGTGGCTGCCAGGGTCATCCACTCACCGTCGAGCCCCAGGCGGATACCGGTGAGCGTGGGCAGGGTGTCGTCCCGGCCCGCGGCCACCGACACATCGGCGACGGCTGCCGCGAACTCCTGCCCGTCGACCTCGCCAAGGACCTCCGGCAGCGGAGGCAGCGCGGGATAGTCATCCAGCGGGAGGACCGACAAGCCGAATCCCGCGCCGCCGCCCGTCACTGTGAACCGTGAGCCCTCGACCGCGCACTCCACCGGCCCGTCGGGCAGCACCTTGCACACGTCGAGCAGGCGGCGGCCCATGACCAGAACCTTCCCGGGCCGTTCGGTCCGGGCCTGGATCTCGATGCGTGCGGACGCCTCGTAGTCCAGGCCGGAGATGCTCAGTGTGCCGTCCGCCGCCTCCAGCAGCAGCCCGCCGAGGACGGGTACGGGCGATCTGGTGGGCAGCACGCGGGCGGCCCAGGCCACGGCGTCCGTCAGCTCGCCGCGTTCGATCCGGAACTCCATCGTGGTGACCTCTCCTCGTACGCCGACCGCCTGCGGTCCCGACGATTTCGACGCTAGAGGCCACCACTGACAACGAGGTGGGGGATGCCCCCGGCCGCAAGGCCGGAGGCATCCCCCACACGTGTGAATTCGCCGGATGAAAGCGCTGGTCAGCAGCTGAGGTTGGATCCGGGCGCGGCGCCGAGGATCTGCACGAACGCCTGGTACCTGTCGATGCGGTTCTGGACCTGGGCGGGGCTGCCGCCGTTGCACTCCAGCGAGCCGTTGATGGAGCGGATCGTCTCACCGAAGCCGGCACCGTTCACCATGGCGTTGTGGGCGGTCATGGTGCCGGGGCCGTTCTGGGTGTTCCAGTACCAGAGACCGGTCTTCCAGGCCACGGCGGCATCCCGCTCGACCAGATAGGGGTTGCCCAGCAGGTCGATGCCGAGCGCGTCGCCCGCGGCCTTGTAGTTGAAGTTCCAGCTGAGCTGGATCGGCCCGCGTCCGTAGTACGCGGCCCGGCCCGCCGGGCAGCCGTACGGCTGGCTGCTGTCGCAGTAGTGCGGGTAGTTGGCGGTGTTCTGCTCGACGATGTACACCAGGCCGCCGGTTTCGTGGCTGACGTTGGCGAGGAAGGCCGCGGCCTCCTGCTTCTTGACGGTGTCGCTGCCGGTGTTGGCGAAGGCCGGGTAGGCGTCCAGGGCGGCGACCAGCCCGCTGTACGTGTAGAAGGAACTGCGGCCGGGGAACATCTGGTTGAACTGCGCCTCGCTGACCACGAAACCGGAGGAGGAGCCCGGGTCGCCCGGGTCCGTGCCGCCGCCGCTTCCGCACGCGCCCTGGTCGGCCCAGACATCGGAGCCGCCGGGCCTCTCGTTCTGCGTCCACCACTTGGCGGTCCAGTTGTGCCCGTTGTACGAGGCGGTGCCGCCGCCGGTGTACACGGACGAGGCGTTCCAGGCGGCCGCACAGCCGGCGGCCGAAGCGGTGGTGGCGGGGAGTACGACGAGCCCTGCCACAACCGCGCCCAGCGCGGCGAGCAGGCCCATGACACGTCGGAACATCTGCACACTCCTTCGGCGCGGTGCACCGGTCGTCGCGGTGCACCGCTGTGGGGGGGGTACCCGCCACTCAAGCGTTGTTGGTCTGGACCTGTCAAGGCCTAGACCAATCCCGGGAACTCGCCGAGAGAGAACCCCGGGGTCCGCCCACCAGGCGGCAGGGCGGGGCCCCTGAGGTTTGAACTGACGTCAGCAGGTAAGCCCTGAACCCGGATCGACGCCGATGACGTCCGTGATGTGCTCGTACTTGGCGACCCGCGCCTCCACCGAGCCGGGATTGCCGCCGTTGCACTCAAGCGAGCCGTTGAGCGAGCGGATGGTCTCGCCGAAGCCGGCACCGCCGACCATGGCGTCATGGGAGGTCATGCTCCCGGGGCCGTTCTGGGTGTTCCAGTACCAGAGCGCGGTCTGCCAGGCGACCGACGCATCGCGCTCCACCAGCCACGGGTCGTTGAGCAGGTCGAGGCCGAGCGCGTCCCCCGCCGCCTTGTAGTTGAAGTTCCAGCTGAACATGATCGGACCCCGCCCGTAGTACGCGGACCGGCCGGCCGGGCAGCCGAAGGGCTGGCTGTAGTCGCACTTGATCCAGTAGTTGGCCTCGTTGATCTCCTTCACGTACCGCAGGCCGACCGACTCGAAGTCGGCGTGCGTCAGGAACGCCGCAGCCTCCCGGCTCCTGGTCGCCTCGGTCCCGGTGTTCGCGAAGCGGGGGTATGCGTGCAGCGCGTCGATCAGGCCCTGGTACGTGTAGAAGGGGTCGCGCGCGGGGAAGATCTCGTCGAACTCCGCCTCACTGATGACGAAGTCGGAGGCCCCTCCCACACAGGCGCCCGCATCCGCCCAGACAGGGGTGGCGCCCGGGTTCTCGTTCCGCGTCCACCACTTCGCCGTCCAGTTGCGGCCGTGGTGCGAGACCGCGCCGCCGGCCGAGTAGGCGGCCGAGGAGTCCCACAGGGGTGCGCACGAGGCGGATCCGCCAGGGCCCGAGGTGGCAAGGGCGGCGGTGGCGACGCCGGGCAGAAAGGCCGCCGTCGCGACGACTGCGCTCAGTACGGTCAGGATGCTCTTGATGCGGTTCAGCGCTGCTCACTCCTTCGACAAGGACGGGCATGGCTCGCAGCACACCTCAGCGGACGGGCCGTGCGGGCATTCCCGCACCCAATCGCCGCTGGCCTGGACCTGTCAAGGTCTAGACCAGAAGGGGTCGCTGAGAACGCACATGGGTGAGGGCCGGGGCTCAACCACCGCCCCGGCCCTCCCGCACACCCGCGTATCTACAGGAACGAGTTGATCTCGATGGTCTCGGTACGGCCGGGGCCGACACCGATCGCGGAGATCGGGGCGCCGGACATCTCCTCCAGCGCCTTCACGTACGCCTGGGCGTTCTTCGGCAGATCGGCGAACGTCTTCGCCTTGGTGATGTCCTCGGACCAGCCCGGGAGCATCTCGTACACCGGCTTCGCGTGGTGGAAGTCGGTCTGGCTGTACGGAAGCTCCTCGACGCGCTTGCCGTCGATCTCGTACGCCACACACACCGGGATCTGCTCCCAGCCGGTCAGCACGTCCAGCTTGGTGAGGAAGAAGTCGGTGAGGCCGTTGACCCGGGTGGCGTACCGTGCGATGACCGCGTCGAACCAGCCGCACCGGCGGTCACGGCCGGTGGTGACACCGCGCTCGCCACCGATCCGGCGCAGCGCCTCGCCGTCCTCGTCGTGCAGCTCCGTCGGGAACGGGCCGGCGCCGACACGGGTGGTGTACGCCTTGAGGATGCCGATGACCCGGCTGATCTTGGTCGGACCGACGCCGGCACCGGTGCACGCGCCGCCCGCCGTCGGGTTCGACGAAGTGACGAACGGGTACGTGCCGTGGTCGACGTCGAGCAGCGTGCCCTGACCGCCCTCGAAGAGGACGACCTTGCCCGCGTCGATGGCGTTGTTCAGGACGAGCGTCGTGTCGGCGACATAGGGCTTGATCTGCTCCGCGTACTGGAGCATGTCCTCGACGACCTTGCCGGCTTCGATGGCGCGCCGGTTGAAGACCTTCGCCAGAAGCTGGTTCTTCTGCTCCAGGGCCGCCTCGACCTTCTGCTCCAGGATCGACTCGTCGTAGAGGTCCTGGACGCGGATGCCGACCCGGTTGATCTTGTCGGCATACGTCGGGCCGATACCGCGCCCCGTGGTGCCGATCTTGCGCTTGCCGAGGAACCGCTCCGTCACCTTGTCGACGGTGACGTTGTACGGGGTGATCAAATGAGCGTTGCCGCTGATCAGCAGCTTCGACGTGTCCACGCCGCGGTCGTTGAGCCCACTCAGCTCGGAGAGCAGGACCGCCGGGTCGACGACCACACCGTTACCGATGACCGGGATACATCCCGGTGACAGGATGCCGGAGGGGAGGAGATGCAGTGCGTACTTCTGGTCGCCGACGACCACCGTGTGGCCGGCATTGTTACCGCCCTGGTAGCGCACCACATAGTCCACGGATCCACCGAGGAGGTCGGTGGCCTTTCCCTTGCCCTCGTCACCCCACTGAGCGCCGAGCAGCACAAGTGCGGGCACAGGCGTACACCCCTTCCGGGCGGGGCATGTCCAAGGTCAGGGGGCGTACGAAAACGCCGTACATGCCGTACGTCGTTGTACGGCACAGTCCGAACCGTCGAACCGGGTGCCCCGGAATAGACGAAACCCCTGGCGCAATAGCGCAAGGGGCTCTTGCACAAAGATGCTACCCGAGGAAGGTCCGAGGTGTCGGCTGCCCAGCCCTCCGGTAACGGCGCGCCCCATCTGCTGGTGGTGATCGATCCGGTCGCCCGCCGCACGGACGGCGAGTCCGTACGCATCGCGAAGGACGTGCTGAGCGCGGGCGCACACGCCAAGATATGCCTCCCGGACAGCCCCGGTGAGTTCGCCCGGGCCCTCTCCCGCCGGGGCGGCCGACGGCCTGTGGTGATCGGCGACGACCGGGCGCTGCGGCGCGCGGTGTCCCTGTTGCACCGGGAGCGGGAACCCGCCATGAGCGCGCTCTCACTCGTCCCGGTCGGCGCGTCGGAAGCCCTGGAACTCGCTCATTCGCTCGGCGTGCCGTCCAGCGCCGTAGCGGCGGCACGCACGGCGCTGGACGGGGCGGTGCGCCGCCTGGACCTGCTCGTCGACGACAGTGATGGCGTGGTCCTGGGCGCGCTGCGCATCCCCGCCCTGAACGGCGCCCCGGGGACAGGGGCCGACCGCTCGGGCATGACCGCTGTCTGGGACACCTGCCGCTCCCTGGTCCGCACCCTGGTGCGTCCCTCGCCCCCGGAACCGCCCGCCGTACCTCCGACACACCGGTTGCGCGTGGAGGCCGACGGCATCGTGCTGAACGACCTGGACCGCCCGGTCACCTCGGTGACGGTGACCTCCGGATGCGGTGACGACGGCATGGCGGCCGTGACGATCGACGCTCCGGACACCGCCCCGGTCACCACGGAGGCCAAGGCCGTCACGGTCTCGGGGGCGGATTTCCGCTACCGGGCGGACATACAGGTCGCGGGTCCGGTGCGGACGCGGACGTGGACGGTACGGGCGGGAGCCTGGGGGCTGATACTTCCTGCGGGATAGCGGGGCGGGCTGGACCCGGCCGACGGGTGCGGCGCCGGGCGCGCCAGTGGTCCGGCGCGGGCGGCGCCGGATGCTCAGGCGTTCGCGGCCGGCCTGCCCGTCGGCAGATCGAGGGTCTTGCGGCGCTCCTCCCAGCGATCCATCAGTCCCTCCAGTTCCACCTGAAGGAACTCGAAGAACGCCGCCGTCTCGGCGATCCGGGCCCCGGCCGGGGTGTGCTCTCCGAGCGTGCGTGCGCCTTCCTTGAGGGTTCGCTCCCAACGAGTGAGCACCTGATCGCGGCTGGCGAAAGTGGTGTACCAGATCTCGTTGTGCAGCCGGTAGCGGTCGCGGCGCGAGCCCGGTTCGCGTTCGCGGCCGACCATGCTGACCTGGGTGAGGTAGTTGATCGCGCCGGACACGGCGGCGGGGCTGATCTGCAGGGCCAGAGCGAGCTCCGCCGAGGTCATGGAGGCGTCGTCGTCCGCGAGCAGGGCGGCGAAGACACGCGACGCCATGCGCTGCATCCCCGCCTCGGTCATCTCGGACGCGAACCGTTCGACGAAGCGCGCGACCGCCTCCGCGTCCCGGTCGTCCCGCCCCCGGACCGCGCCCTGCGGGGCGCTCTCCTCCACGGATTCGCCGCTCATCCCGCTCCTCTTCCTCGATGCCCCACTGCCTGTCACTCCTTCGAGTTTATACGGTTCCTTAACTTCACAACTTCATGAAAGTAGCGTATGTTCAGAATCATGACGAAGGCAATCGCCGTGGTCGGACTGCGCAAGAGGTTCGGCCGGACGCAGGCTCTGGACGGCCTCGACCTGGCCGTCGAGACGGGTGAGGTCCATGGCTTCCTCGGCCCGAACGGGTCGGGGAAGTCCACCACCATCCGAGTGCTGCTGGGGCTGCTGAGAGCAGACTCCGGCGCGGCTCGACTGCTCGGCCGGGACCCCTGGCACGATGCGGTCGGACTGCACCGGCGCGTGGCCTACGTCCCCGGGGATGTCACGTTGTGGCGCAATCTCTCCGGCGGCGAGGTGATCGACCTGTACGGGCGGCTGCGTGGCGGTCTCGACGAGACCCGACGCGCGGACCTCGTCGACCGCTTCGAGCTCGACCCGACCAAGAAGGGACGGACGTACTCCAAGGGCAACCGGCAGAAGGTGGCTTTGGTCGCCGCCTTCGCCTCGGACGTCGACCTGCTGATCCTGGACGAGCCGACCAGCGGGCTCGACCCGCTGATGGAAGAGGTTTTCCAGAGCTGCGTGGCCGAGGAGCGTGAACGCGGGCGGACGGTCCTGCTCTCCAGCCACATCCTGAGCGAGGTCGAATCGCTCTGCGACCGGGTCAGCATCATCCGCCAGGGCCGGACGGTGGAGACCGGTTCACTGGCGGACATGCGTCATCTGACGCGAACGAACATCAGCGCCGAGCTGATGCGCGATCCGGTCGGCCTGGCACGGCTCCCCGGCGTCCATGACCTCGACATACAAGGGCGGCGGGTCTCGCTCCAGGTCGACACGGACCGGTTGGACGCCGTCCTCAAGTCGCTCTCCACGTCCGGCGTCCGGACGCTGACGAGCACCCCGCCCACGCTGGAGGAGCTCTTCCTTCGCCACTACACAGCGGACGCCGGACATGCACCGGGGGTGGCGCGATGACCGCCGTGCCCCTGACCGCGACGGCCGATGCGCGACGGCAGGCCGGCACCGGGCAACTCGCGGGGACCCGGGCCCTCCTGAGGCTCGCCCTGAGGCGTGACCGCATCGTCGTCCCCGTCTGGGTGCTCGTGCTGGGCGGGTCGTTCTCCTCCGTCGAAACGTCCATCTCCTCGCTCTACGGAACACCCGCTCAGCGAGCCGAGCTCGCCGCGTCGATGAACGGCAACAGCTCCGTGCGCGCGATGTACGGACCCGTCTTCGACGACTCCGTGGGAGGGCTCGTCAGCTGGCGCATGCTGGCCTTCGGCGCCGCTCTGGCCGCGGTGATGAGCCTGGTCGTCGTCGTGCGCCACACCCGGGAGGAAGAGGAGTCGGGTCGTCAGGAGATGCTCTCCTCGGCGATGGTGGGCCGCCGCGCCCCGCTCACCGCCGCACTGCTCGCGGCCCTGATCGCCAACGCCGCCCTGGCCCTGGTGATCGTGGCCGGGATGGCCGGCTCGGGTGCGGGGAGCGCGGGGGCGGTGGCGCTCGCGTCGACCGTAGCCGGGGTGGGTGTGCTGTTCGCCTGCACCGCCGCGATCGCCGCGCAGTTCACCGAGAGCGCGCGCCTCGCGAAGGGGCTCACGGCGGCGGTGGTGGGTGCGGCGTTCGTCCTGAAGGCGGCGGGTGACTCGGCGGCAGACGACGGCTCTTCCCTCCTCATCTGGCTCTCTCCGCTCGGCTGGGCCGAGAACGTCCGGCCGTACGCGGACGAACGGTGGTGGGTGCTCCTGGTGGTCGCCGGCGCGGTGGCCGTGCAGTGCGCCGTGGCGTACGCGTTGGCCGGGCGCCGGGATGTCGGCATGAGCTTTCTGGCGGCACGGCCGGGACCGGCCCGGGGCCGGATCACCACCGCCTCGGGTCTCGCGATACGCCTTCAGCGCAGTGCGCTCCTGGGATGGACGGTGTCCTTCGCGGTGGTCGGCTTCGTCTTCGGCGGCCTGGCCGATGGGGCGGCGGATCTGGTGGGGGACAACGAGAAGGCCAGGGAAATCTTCGAGCGAATGGGCGGTCAGTCCGGACTCACGGACGCGTTCCTCGCCTCGATGGTCTCCGTGCTCGGCACGGTGGCCGCCCTGTACATCGCCGCGTCGGTGCTCCGGCTGCACGGCGAGGAGACCGCCGGACGCGCGGAGCCAGTGCTCGCGGGCGGCATCAGCCGGCTCGGCTGGGCTGCCGGCCATCTGCTCATCGCCTTCGGCGGCGCGGCCCTGATCATGACGGTCGGCGGTCTCGGTCTGGCGGCGGGATACGGGCACGCGCTTCCGGCCGTGCTCGGTGCCTCACTGGTGCAACTGCCCGCCGTCTGGCTGCTGGGCGGGGCCACGGCTCTGCTGTACGGGGCGATACCGAAGGCGGCCCCGGCGAGCTGGGGTCTGGCAGGTCTCTGCCTGGCGCTCGGCTGGATCGGGCCCGCCCTCGACCTGCCACAGCCGGTGATGGACATGTCTCCGTTCACGCATCTGCCGAGGCTTCCGGGGGCGGGGATGGAGTGGGGACCGGTGGTGCTCCTCACCGCGCTGGCGGCAGCGCTGGTGGCCGGCGCTTTGGCGGCATTGCGCCGCCGCGACCTACTGGTCTGAGGGGGCCGGGTGTCGGAAGCCGGTCCAGGGCCGGGGCCGACGGACCGGGTGGAGCGGGCGCCCGCCAAAGTCCGCTCTCCCGCCGCCTCACACCTCGGCCCGCAGCTCTTTCAGGCCCCTGATGACATAGCCCGAGTTCCACTCGGGTTCAGTGACCAGCCGCAGGCCGGGGGCCTTGCGCAGCAGCTCACCGAAGGAGGCGGCCAGCTCGGCACGGGCCAGCGGGGCGCCCAGGCAGAAGTGGATGCCGGCGCCGAAGGTGATGTGCGGGTTCTCCCGCCGGGTGAGGTCGAGTGTGTCCGGGTCCGCGAAGCGGGCCGGGTCGCGGTTGGCGGAGCCGAAGAGCAGGGCCACCTCGGAACCCCGCGGAATGACCGTGCCATCGATCTCGATGTCGTCCAGGACCCAGCGCTCGAACATCTGAAGGGGGGTGTCGTACCGCAGCAGCTCTTCCAACGCCGTGGGCAGCAGACCGTGATCGGCACGCAGGGCGGCCAGTTGCTCGGGGTGGCGCAGCAGCGTCCACCATCCGTTGACCGTGGTGTTGACGGTCGCCTCGTGCCCGGCATTCAGAAGGAGGACGCAGGTGGAGACCATCTCCTGCTCGGTCAGCCGCTCGCCCTCGTCGTGGGCGGCGACGAGGGCCGAGATGAGGTCGGGGCCCGGGTCCGCCCGCCGCTCGGCAATCAGCTGGCGCAGATACGCGGAGAATTCGAGGGAGGCACGGACGGCGGCGCGGGCGGTCTCCTTGGACGGGTTGAGCTCGAACATCCCGCAGATCGCGGCGGACCAGGGCCGCAGCGGGGCGCGGTCGGACTCCGGGATGCCGAGCATCTCCGCGATCACGGCGACCGGCAGCGGCTCGGCAACGGCCGAGAGCAGGTCGCCCCCGCCCTGCTCGACGAAGTCGTCGACGAGTCCGGCGGCCAGCCGTTGGACGGTGGGGACGAGGTGCTCGACGGTGCGCGGGGTGAACGCCTTGGACACCAGGCGCCGGATACGGGTGTGGTCCGGCGGTTCGAGGTCCAGCAGACCTTGTCCGTTGAGCGTTTCGAACGGCTCGTGCTCCGGGGGCGGCGGCGTCCGGCCGAATTCCTCGTGCGTGAATCGGTGCAGATACGTGCGCCCCAGCCGCCGGTCACGCAGCAGGGCCGACACGTCGGCGTAGTGCGGGACGAGCCACTGGTCGGTGGCCTCGAAGTAGTGCGCCCGGCCGGTGGCCCGCAGCTCGGTGTAGGAGGGGTACGGATCAGCGACGAACTCCGCCGACCAGGGGTCGAACGGGGCGGAAGAGGTGCTGGGCTGTTCCATGGCCCGACGCTAACCGGCCACCCACAACCGGGCCAGCCCGGCGGGGGCGCGCAGTGGGTGGGGCCGGCCGTGCCGGAACCGCGTCCGGGCGAGACCAGCCCTGACACGTAGCCGCGCCTGAACGGGGCCGGCCCTACCGAAGCCGCGCCTGGGCGGAGCCGCCGCCCGGAAGCGGGAAATCCGGCCTCGCCCGGCAGTTCACGCCGTCCGCCTCGCCCGGCAGTTCACGCCGTCCGTCTCGCCCGGCAGTTCACGCCGTCCGCCTCGCCCGGCAGCTCACACCGTCCCGCGAGCCGACCTCGCCCGGCCACCTCCTCCCGTAACCGAGCCGGCGTCCGCCCGTCGTCACCGAGCCCGCGTCCGCCCGTCGTCACCGAGCCCGCACCACAGCCGCCCGCCCGCCCCGCAGCCTCGTACCACCGCCCGCACCTACCACCGTGCCCACCACCACCGTGCCCACCACCACGCGCACTGCCGTCATGCGCACTGCCGCCATGCGCCGCCCCGCGCTCAGGAAGGGGTGACCAGGCGGGCCTCGTAGGCGAAGACGGCGGCCTGGGTGCGGTCTCGGAGGCCGAGTTTGACCAGGACGCGACTCACGTGGGTCTTGATCGTCGACTCGGCGACGACCAGGTGCGCGGCGATCTCCGCGTTCGACAGGCCCTGCGCGATGAGGACGAGTACCTCCGTCTCACGCTCGGTGAGGTCGCCGACCCGGGCGAGGGCAGAAGGGCGGGGGGCCGACGCCATTTTGGAGAACTCGGTGATCAGGCGCCGGGTGACCGTGGGGGCCAGCAGCGCCTCGCCGGAGGCGACCACACGTACTCCGTCGGCGAGTTGACGGGCCGAGGCATCCTTGAGGAGGAAGCCGGAGGCACCCGCGCGCAGCGCCTGGTAGACGTACTCGTCGAGGTCGAAGGTGGTGAGAACCAGGACCTTCGCGTCCCTGTCTGCGGCAACGATCTCGCGGGTCGCCTCGATGCCGTTGAGCTCCGGCATGCGGATGTCCATCAGCACCACGTCGGGGCGGAGTGCGGCGACCTGGGAGACGGCCTCGCGGCCGTTCACCGCCTCGCCGACGACCTCGATGCCCGGCATGGCGTTGAGCAGGACCGAGAAGCCCTCACGGACCATCATCTGGTCGTCGACGATCAGGACCCGGATCTGTGCGACGGGCGGCGTCGTCATACCTGCTCCACGGAAGCGCCGGACACAGCGGAAGCGCCGACCGGGCCAGAGGCTCCGAACCCGGTGGGCTGGGCGGGGATGAAGGCCGTGACCTCGTAACCGCCCTCCGCTGTGGCCTCGGCGGTCATCTCGCCGTTCAGCATCGCGACCCGCTCCCGCATCCCGGTGATCCCGTGCCCGGCTCCCGGCGACGGCTTCACCGGAGCGGTCGGCGGCCCGTTGACGACGCGCAGGCCGAGCCCGCCCAGGACATAGCCGATCTCGACCCTCGCGGTGGCTCCCGGAGCGTGCCGCAGGCTGTTGCTGAGCGCTTCCTGGACGATCCGGTACGCCGACAGCTCGACGCCCTGCGGCAGTTCGCGCACCGCACCGGTCACCGCCTTCTCCGTCACCAGGCCCGCATCGCCGACATTGGCGAGCAGCCGGTCGAGGTCGGCGAGGGTGGGCTGCGGCGCATCCGGCGTCTCGTAGTCGTCGGCCCGGACGACGCCGAGCACCCGGCGCAGTTCGGTGAGCGCGGCCACGGCGTTCTCCCGGATCGTGACGAAGGCCTGCTCCAGCTCCGGCGGCGGGTTCTCCACCCGGTACGGGGCGGCCTCGGCCTGGATGGCGACGACGGACATGTGGTGGGCGACCACGTCGTGCAGTTCGCGGGCGATCGTGGTGCGCTCCTCCAGCAGGGTGCGCCGGTCGCGCTCGACGGCGGTCACGGTGCGCTGCACGGTGACCTCGCGTTGTGCCTCCCGCCGGACCTGCACCAGGCTCACCACAAGCAGCGCGAACGCAGAGGCCACCGCCATGCCCGCGGTGTTCGGCCCGCCGGCCCCGCCGCTGACGACGCCCTCGACGACGAGGCCCAGCAGCAGCGTGAGCACCCACATCCAGGCGGCGGTGCGCGGCCGGTTCCTGGCCGCGACGACGAACAGCACCACCAGATGGGAGAAGAAGGTGCTCGGCCCCCACGGTTCGTCCCCGCCGCCCACGACCACGCCCAACGGCACCAGCGCCATCGATATCCAGAACGCCCCGACCGGCCTGATCAGCGTCATCGCCACACAGAGGGCGGGAAGCAGTCCCGAGAGCAGGACGCCGGCGTTTCCGGCACCGGTGAACCCGGCCATGAAGGTGATCAGGGCGGTGCCCAGCACCGCAGCGTGCGGAGTCCACGCGACGCCCGCCCCGAGCCGTTCCGGCAGCCGCCGGGTCAGTGGCCCGTCGGTGCGCATCGGAGCCATCGGCCGGTAGGCGAACGCGTCCTGGAAGAGGTCCTGCCGCAGGTCGTCGATCGCGCCCGCGGCGAGCCGGAGCTCCGGGCTTCTGGTCTTGGTCTCGGTCACACCTTCACGGTAGGCGGGGCGGCGGGCGGGGTCGTCAGCACCGATACGGATTCCCGGCCGTCCGTCGCAAGTACTACGCGCCTACGGCGCAAGCGCCGTCCGGCTGTGGCGCCGCCGCACGGCCTACCAGGCGAGCTGGGCGATCTCCTCGGCGACGACCGCGCACGCGTCGGCGGCCGGGTCGATCAGCGGGAAGTGGCCGACGTCCGGCAGCAGCGTCAGCCCCACCATCTCCCCCTCCTGCGCCGCGGTGTCCACGAACGCCTCGGAGACGGCCGCCGGCACCGTGAGGTCCGTCGTGCCCTGCACGACGACGGTCGCGATGCCGGTGGGCAGCAGCCGGGCGGGATCGGCGTACGCGCTCCGCTCGGCGAAGTCCTTCTCCGGCCCCAGGAGTTGCCCGACCGCCCCCGAGCACACGTCGAACGCGACCGCCGAGGTGAAGTCCGCGATCGGCGCGAGGGCCACCACGCCGCGCAGCGCGGGCGGTCTCGGCAGCCGCCACGGCGCCCCCTCCGGCAGGACGTGCCGGGCTGCGGCCCACAGGGCCAGCTGCCCGCCCGCGGAGTGCCCGGTGACGACGATCCGGCGGCTGTCCGCCGTCGGCAGCTCCCGGGCCAGCAGCTCCGGCAGGGCGTCCATCGCGGCGGCGACGTCGTCGAAGGTCTCCGGCCAGCGGCCCGCGACCGGTTCGGTCCCGCGCTGCTGCGGAAACTCACTGCCGCGCCGGTACTCGACACTGGCGACGGCGAACCCGCGACGGGCCAGGAAGTCCGCGAACGGCGACGTATGGGCCCGGTCGTAGGGAGCCCGCCACGCACCGCCGTGCAGCACGACCACGACGGGCGCGCCGGCCTGACCCCCGCGCGGGGCGTAGAAGTCGATGACCTGGTCCGGGTGGCTGCCGTAGGCGGCGGACGCGTCGGGGGCGACGGCCGGATGCGCGAAGGCCGATTCGGTCTCGGCGGCGTCCCGCTCACGCGCGGCAGAATCCGACATCCCGCTCCCACTCTCCTGTCACCCGGACCAACTGGCCTGACCTGCGGGGACGGTACCAGTACGGGAATCGGGACCGGATATCCCGGCGCACGACAGCAAAGCGGCCGCCCTCCACGACCCGTACGGAACCGGGCACGGCGCCGTCCGGTGACCGGGGCGAGCCGGTCACCGGACGGATTCGGCAGCCTACGCCGCCGAGGCGCCCAGAACCTCCGCGAGCACGCGCGCCGCGCGTTCGACGTCGGCGAACCCCACGTACAGCGGTGTGAAACCGAACCGCAGCACATCGGGCCGGCGCAGATCCCCGACGACACCGCGCGCGATCAGCTCGGCCATCACGGGCTCGGCGTCGTCGCACCGCAGCGCGACCTGGCTACCGCGTTCGGCGTGGGCGGCCGGGGTGACCGAGGTGACCCGGCCCTCGGGGGCGTACGCCTCGACGCACTCCAGGAAGAAGTCCGTCAGCGCCAGGGACTTGGCCCGGACCGCGTCGATCCCCACCCCGTCCCAGACGTCGAGGGACGACTCCAGGGCCAGCATGGACAGGATGTCGGGCGTGCCGACCCGGCCCCGGAGCGCACCGTCGGCCGGGGTGTAGCCGGGTGTCATCGCGAACGGGTCGGCGTGCGACGTCCACCCCGGCAGGGGTGAGTCGAAGGCCGCCTGGTGGCGCTCGGCGACGTACAGATAGGCGGGCGAACCGGGCCCGCCGTTGAGGTACTTGTACGTGCAGCCCACCGCCAGGTCCACGCCGTGCTCGTCCAGGCCGACCGGGAGCGCGCCCGCGCTGTGGCACAGGTCCCAGACGGCGATCGCACCCGCGGCCCGCACCGCGGCGGTCAGCCCCGGCAGGTCGTGCAGCCGGCCCGATCGGTAGTCGACGTGGTTGAGCAGGACGGCGGCGGTCCGCGGGCCGAGGGCGGCCGGCACCTCGGCGGGGGCGACCGGGACGATCCGGTGGCCGGTCATCCGGGCCGCCGAAGCGGCGATGTAGCCGTCGGTGGGGAACGTCTGCGCGTCGACCAGGATCTCGTCGCGGCCCTCCGGTGCCAGCCGGGTCGCGGCGACGAGGGCCTTGAAGACGTTCACGCTCGTCGAGTCCCCGACGACGATCTGGCCGGCCGCCGCCCCGACGATCGGGGCGATGCGGTCACCGATCCGTTCCGGCGCCGTCCACCAGCCGCTCTCACCCCAGGACCGGATGCGCAGCTCGCCCCACTCCCGGGTGAGGACCTCCTGCACCCGGGCGGGCACGTGGCGCGGCAGCGCGCCGAGCGAGTTGCCGTCCAGGTAGACGGTGTCGTCGAGGGTGAACAGCTCGCGCAGCGGCGCGAGGGCGTCCGCCGTGTCGAGCGCCTGTGCACGCTCCTGCAGGTCAGACATGGCTACGGGCCGTCCAGAGCTCGGGGAACACGTTCTTCGTGGCGCGCTTCTCCAGCCAGGCCACGCCCGCCGAGCCGCCGGTGCCGGTCTTGGAGCCCATGGCCCGCCGGGTCGCGAGCAGATGGTCGTTGCGCCATCGCCACACCAGCTCGCCCACATCGGTGAGTACCTCGCCGAGGCGGACCAGCTCGTCGTTCTGGTCCGGGTTGGCGTAGATCTCCGCCCAGACGGCCTCGACCTCGGGCGAGGGCTCGTACTTCCGGGTCAGGTCCCGGCCGAGCACGGCCTCGGGGATCGCGTGCCCGCGCCGGGCGAGCAGGGCGAGGGCCTCGTCGTACAGGCCCGGCTCCGCGAGTGCCTTCTCCAGCTCCGCGTGGACACGGGGCGCGCCCCGGTGCGGCACCAGCATGGACGCGGACTTGTCGCCGAGCAGGAACTCCATCCGCCGGTACATCGCCGACTGGAAACCGGAACCCTCGCCGAGCGAGGACCGGTAGGAGTTGAACTGGGCGGGGGTGAGCTGGGCGAGCGGCGTCCAGGAGGCGTTCAGGGCCTCCAGCTCGCGCAGGGACCGCTTCAGCGCGTCCTGCGCGACGTCCAGGCGGTCCTCGCGCATCGCGTGCGCGGCGGTTTCCCACTCATGGACGATGACGGTGAACCACAACTCCATGACCTGGGTGGTGACCAGGAAGACCATCTCGCCGGGATCGTCCGAGCGGAGGTGCTGGAGGTGGGTCAGGACATCCGCCTGGACATAGTCCTCGTACGGAGTCGTGCCCTCGAAGTCGAGGTGCGGGGTCGCCGCACCGGTGGCTTCGGGGTCGGGGTGAATCGTCGACATCGCTGTCTCCTCGACACGAGCTTCCGGGTAGCGGTCCGCCCCTTCCATGAGGAAGTGGAGCTCCGGTCCCCTGTTCGCATCCTAAACGCCACCCCCGAAGACACGCAGGCCCCGCAGTCGCGGATGCGGAACTGCGGGGCCTGCGGTACGGCGTCGGCTAGCCGAGGGTCTTGGCGGCGGTCGGCGAGGAGTCGCGCAGGAACGTCGAGCAGCGCTCGTACTCCTCCTGCTCGCCGATCGACTGCGCGGCCCGCGCGAGGGCGTGGAGGGCACGCAGGAAACCGCGGTTCGGCTCGTGCTCGAACGGCACCGGGCCGTGGCCCTTCCAGCCGGCCCGGCGCAGCGCGTCGAGGCCGCGGTGGTAGCCGGTGCGGGCGTAGGCGTACGACTCGATGACCCGGCCGCCCTCGAACGCCTCGTCGGCGAGCTGTGCCCATGCCAGCGAGGAGGTCGGGTACTTCGCGGCGACGTCGGCGGGCGCGGTGCCGGCGGCGAGCAGTTCGCGCGGCTCCGGGTCGTCGGGCAGGTGGGTCGGGGGCGGGCCCCCGAGCAGGTTCTCGTGGATCGACATGCTCCCAGTGTGCCTGGCACCGGCGCCCTGCGGGCACCCCGTCGAGCCCTTCCGGCGATCGGGGAGCGGGGACCCGGGGGAAGTGCCCCCGAAACCGGCCGGCCCCGCGCCGCTACGCGGCGGCCCGTACCGCCTCCACGCCCCGGATCAGCGCCGCGAGCCCCGCCTCCACCTTGCTCCGCCCACACCCCACGTTCAGGCGCACGAAGCCTTCCGCCCCGTACGTGCTGCCCGGCATCACCGCGACGCGCTCCTGCTCGATCAGCACGCGCTGCAACGCCTCGTCTTCCTGGACGCCCGCGCGCCGCAGGTCGATCCAGGCCAGGTACCCGGCCTGCGGCGGCTCCCATTCCAGGGCCGGGAAGGCGGTGTTCAGCCGCTCGGCGACCAGGGCCAGGTTCTCCGCGACGTACGCACGTACCGCGTCGAGCCACGGCCCGCCCTCCCGGTACGCGGCGATGTGCGCGGTCAGCGAGAGCACCGCCGGCGAGGCGAGGCCCTCCGCGGTCTCCATCCGGCGCAGGTACTCGGTGCGGTCCTCCGGCCGCCCGATGAGCCCGTACGAACCGGTCAGCGCGGGGAAGTTGAACGACTTCGAGGCCGAGGTGACGACCGCCCAGCGCTCGTCCCCGCCCACCCGGGTCCACGGCACGTGCGGGCGTCCGTCGTGAACGAAGTCCGCGTGAATCTCGTCGCTGATCACGGCCACCCCGTGGCGTGCGGCGAGCGCAGCCATCCCGGCGAGCTCCGCCTCCGTCCATACCCGCCCGGACGGGTTGTGCGGGGAGCACACCACGAGGACCTTGCTGTCCGGCCGCGCGAGCTCACGCTCCAGCGCGTCCGTGTCCCCGAGCGGCACTCCGCGCAGTTCCCGCCCCAGCCCGTGGATCGCCTTGCGGAAACCGTCGTACGTGGGGGTGTGCAGGACCACGCCGTCGCCCTCGGCCGTCCACATCTGGAGCAGTTGGGAGAGCTGGTTGAGCACGGACGGCCCGTAGACCAGCTGTCCGGTGTCGATCGTGGTGTCGTACCGGGTCGCGTACCAGTGGGCGATGGCCGACCGGAAGTCGTCCTGCCGCCAGTCCGTGTAGCCGAACACGCCGTGGTCGAGCCGCGCCCGGAGAGCGGTCAGGACCTCGGGGGCCGTCTCGAAGTCCATGTCGGAGATGGTGAACGGCAGCAGCCCGTCCACCCCGAAACGGTCCGCGACCCCGTCCCACTGGACACACCACGTTCCGCGGCGGTCAATCACGGTGTCGAAGTCGTAGGACGTGCTCACAGCTGTTTCCTCAGATCGTGCGTGCCGGGTCGGGACATGCCGTGGGCCCGGCTCCCCGAGGGGTGCCGGGCCCACACCGCACATCCGTACGGGATTACTTCAGCTTGGTGCCGGTGGAACGCAGGCTGGCGCAGGCCTCCGTGACGCGCTTGGCCATGCCGCCCTCGGCGGACTTGCCCCAGCTGCGCGGGTCGTAGACCTTCTTGTTGCCGACCTCGCCGTCGACCTTCAGCACGCCGTCGTAGTTACGGAACACGTGGTCCACGATCGGGCGGGTGAAGGCGTACTGGGTGTCGGTGTCGAGGTTCATCTTCACGACGCCGTTCTCCAGCGCGGTGGCGATCTCCTCGGCGGTGGAGCCGGAGCCGCCGTGGAAGACGAAGTCGAACGGGGAGGTCTTGCCGTACTTGGCGCCGACGCCCTCCTGGAGGTCCTTGAGGAGCTCGGGGCGCAGGACGACGTTGCCCGGCTTGTAGACGCCGTGCACGTTGCCGAAGGACGCGGCCAGCAGGTAGCGGCCCTTCTCGCCCAGACCGAGCGCCTCGGCGGTGCGCAGCGCGTCGTCGACGGTCGTGTAGAGCTCGTCGTTGATCTCGTGCGTGACGCCGTCCTCCTCGCCACCGGTCGGGGTGATCTCGACCTCAAGGATGATCTTGGCGGCGGCGGCCTTGGCCAGCAGCTCCTGGCCGAGGGCCAGGTTGTCGGCCAGCGTCTCGGCCGAGCCGTCCCACATGTGGGACTGGAACAGCGGGTTCAGACCCTTGGCGACGCGCTCCGCGGAGACGTCGATCAGCGGACGGACGTACGTGTCCAGCTTGTCCTTGGGGCAGTGGTCGGTGTGCAGCGCGACCGTGATGTCGTACTTGGCGGCGACGATGTGCGCGAACTCGGCGAGGGCGACGGCGCCCGTGACCATGTCCTTGTTGTACTGGCCGCCCAGGAACTCCGCGCCGCCGGTCGAGATCTGCACGATGCCGTCGCTCTCGGCCTCCGCGAAGCCGCGCAGCGCAGCGTGCAGGGTCTGCGTCGACGTCACGTTGATGGCCGGGTAGGCGAACTTGCCTGCCTTCGCCCGGTCGAGCATCTCGGCGTAGACCTCGGGGGTTGCGATGGGCATCTGTCCGCTCCTTGGGATGTGCGGGTGTGCGTTGCTGGTTCCCTGACCTGGGGGCGACGTCATCGTCGCCCCCATCTTCCCAGACTCTGGTTCCGGCTCCACCCGGCGGTGCCCCCAGGATGAGCGGTTCCCGTCCGCAGGGAGTACGGCAAAGGCGGTCGGTTTCACGTGAAACCGACCGCCTTCGGAGAAACCCGCAGGTCACGCCAGGTCGAGGTCCGGAACCGTGTAGACGTGGACGTACGGGAGACCCGCTTCGGCGATGGCCGGAGCGGCACCGCGCTCCACGATCACGGCCACGGCGACCACCTCGCCGCCGGCCTCGCGCACGGCCTCGACGGCGGTCAGCGGTGAGCCGCCGGTCGTCGAGGTGTCCTCGACGACGAGGCAGCGACGGCCCTTGACGTCCGCGCCCTCGATCCGCCGCTGCATCCCGTGGGCCTTCTGCGCCTTGCGGACGACGAAGGCGTCCAGCTCCTGACCGCGGGCGGCGGAGGCGTGCAGCATCGACGTGGCGACCGGGTCGGCACCCAGCGTCAGACCGCCCACGCAGTCGTAGTCCAGCTCCGCCGTCGCGTCGAGCATGACCTGCCCGACCATCGGAGCGGCCTTGCCGTCCAGCGTGATGCGGCGCAGATCGATGTACCAGTCGGCCTCCAGGCCGGAGGAGAGCGTCACCTTGCCGTGAACCACGGCCTTGTCCTTGATCTGCTGGAGCAGCTCAGCACGTACGTCAGTCATGGCTACGAGGATAAGGCGCGCGTTTCCCAGGGACGCTCGCGCCGGATCCGGCGCTCGCCCGTCGGCCGGGGCTCCGCGCTCAGAGCCGGCGCCAGCTCCATGTGGTGGCGATCTCCAGCGGCTCGATCGGGGTGACGTAGCGCGGCTGGGTGTTCAGCCCGTTCGGCGGGCCCGACTGCGGCTCCACGCAGACCGCCTCGTCCTGCTCGTCGTAGATCACGACCCACTCGGACCGGCTCTTCACCGTCAGCTCCAGCTGCTGCGGCCAGGTGAGGGTGACATCGACGCCGTCCGGCATCCCGAAGCAGTCGTCCCACGGACCGGCCAGGGGAGGGATCCGGCGGCCGGTCGGCAAGTGGTTCTCACCGCGCTCCTCCTGCCAGGCGGCGTCGAAGTCGATACGGACCTCCTCGCCGCCGTCCAGGCTGCGGCGGAACCACGGGTGCCAGCCCGCCTGCGCCGGGAAGGAGTCCCCGTACGTCTCGATGCCGAAGGCCAACGTGAGGGAGTCCTCCGCCAGTTCGAAGGTCTGGGTGACCCGGCCCGAGTACGGCCAGGGATCGGCCAGGTCGTAGTAGAACGACGCCTGCGTCCCGCTCTCCAGAGCGGTGTGCCACGCCGTGTCGCGGCCGGTGCCGTGGATGGCGTGCGGCGGAGCGGTCAGCGGCAGCTGGTGGAGGACGCCGCCGTCGCGGAACTGCCCCTTCTCGGTCCGCCCGCACCACGGCACCATCGGGAAGCAGCCGTACCGCTCCCCCTGCCGCAACAGTTCGGTACCACCGATCCGCAGGCTGCTGATACGGCAGCCGTTGACGGGGTTCACGGTCATCTCTGTGTCGCCGACGGAGAGCCGGACGTCCTTCTCGCTACTGCTCACGGGACGACCCTACTGGCGCCGCTACCGTCGGCGCCGCAATGCCCGGCTGACGACCACCGCCGAGGCGAGGGCGAGCGCGGCCGCCGGGGCGACCCAGCGCAGCGTGGCGCCCGCACCACCCGAATCGGGCGAGGGCACGGGGGCGTACCGGCCGCGCGGCGGGGCGTGGTCGACCTCCTCCGCGCTGCGCCCGATCATGGTGCGCCGGGCGTGCGCGGCCTCGGCCGGCGGTCCGTCCGGGACGGTGAACTCGATCCCGGCGACCGGGTCCAGCGAGGACGGCGGGACGGGCGCGTCGAACAGGGAATCCCCGTCCGACGACTGCTCCCCGCCCGGCTGCCCCGGCTCCCCCGGCTCCCCCGGCTGCTCGGCGCCCGGCGCCTCGTCGGGGGCGGCCTCGTGCGTGGGCGGCGTCTCGTCGGCGCCGCTGAGCGGGCCGGAGCCGCTGAGCGGGGAGCCGGCCGCGGGCTCGGGGCCGGTCTGGTCCGCCTCCTCGGCGGCCTCTTCGAGCGCCTGCTCCACGGCTTCCCCGACCGCCAGCTCATCGGCGGAGACCTCGGCGGCACCCGGCTCCCCGCGGGAAGCCCCGCCGCCCGGCTCATCACGAGAAGCCTCGCCACCGGAAGCCCCGGAAGCCCCGGCCGCACCGGCCGCGCCCGAAGCACCACCCCCCGGCGCCACCCCGCCGCCCCATGCCTCGTCGGCCGCGCCCTCCCCCTGGGCGGCCAGGGACTCCGTCACGAGCTGCTGTGCGAACCGGTCCAGCAGGCGGTGGGCCGTCGACAGCGCCGCCGCCGGTTCGAGGTCCCGCAGGCGCCCGTCGCCGTTCACCGTGCCCTCGAAGGCGATCGACGTGCCCTCGTCGCCCTCCGTCAGCCGGAGGTTCAGCGACAGCTTCGCCGAGCCGCCGCCCCGGGCCTCCGCTCCCTCGCCCTCCACCAGGACGGCGTACACGGAGTCCACGTCCGGGTCACCCGGCAACGGGGTGAGGCGCAGCGCGCCCCGGTAGGTGATGGTGTGGCCGCCGGCCCGGATTCTGAGCCGGCCCGTCAGGGGACCCGCCGACGTGTCGGCGTCCTGCTGGAACCCCGGTACGCAGCGGGCGACCCGGACGGGGTCGCCCAGCGTCCGCCGCAGGGCCGGGACCGGAACCGGTACGAACACCTCATGCTCCATGGTGAACGAGCCTACTCAGCCCCGGCCGTCCCGTCAGCGCTTCCGTACCCGGCAGCAGCCCCGGGACCGTCCGCCGCACCGCCTCACCGCTCCTCCCAGTACCGGGGGTGCACCAGCGTCGAGGGCTCAAGGCCCGACAGCCGCCCGGCCTCCGCCCGCCGCCCCGCGTCCAGCAGCCCCGGCACGTTCAGCGAGCGCAGCGCGGGCGCATCCGGTGCCAGGCCGAGCGTGGGCCTCATGGCCGCACCCGCCAGCAGGAATCCCCAGCCGCGGTCCCCGTCCGCGCCGCCCCCGGCCCGGTCGGGACCCACCACGGAACCCGAAGGGTGCCCGCTGATCCGATAGGGGCGCGAGGGCAGTCCGGCCGCCCGCATGGACGCCTCGACCGTCCAGTACGTGCGGGGCCGGCCGAGAGGCGGTCCCGCGTGCACCACCACCCGGCCGTCCGGTGCGAGGGCCTCGGCGACCAGGCCGTAGAACTCCGCCGAGTAGAGCTTCGTGCTCGCCGAGATCCCTGGGTCGGGCAGGTCGGAGACCACCACGTCGTAGCGGCCGCGAGCGGTCCGTAACCAGGTGAACGCGTCACCGGTCACGGCCGTCACGCGGGGGTCGTCCAGCGCGTGCGCGTTCAGCGCGGAGAGCGCGTGGTCCGTCCGGGCCAGTCGGGTGACGGTGGGGTCCAGCTCCACCAGGGTCACGCTCCGCACGTCCGGATAGCGCAGCACCTCCCGCGCCGCGAGCCCGTCACCGCCGCCCAGGATCAGCACCCGGGCGTGCGGCCCGTTCATCGCCGGGTGCACCAGCGCCTCGTGGTAGCGGTACTCGTCGTGCGCGCTGACCCGCAGCCGCCCGTCCAGATAGAGGTCCAGGGAGCTGCGTCCGGCCCCGGTCAGCACGACTTCCTGCACATCGGTCTGCACGGCGACCCGCACCTGGTCCCCGTACACCGCGCGTCGCGCCGCCCGCTCGAAGTCGTCGGCCAGCAGCGCGGCCGTCGCCAGGACGGCGATCACCGAGACGTTGGCGGCGACCAGCAGCCACCGTGCCCGGGGCGTGACGTCCCGCCGGAACACCCACAGCACCAGGACCCCGCCCGCCGCGGCGTTGACCGCGCCGGTCAGCAGCGCGCCGGTGAGCTGGCCGAGCATCGGCAGCAGCAGGAACGGAAACGCGAGGCCGCCGACGAGCGCCCCCACGTAGTCCGCCGCGAACAGATCGGCGACGGCCCCGCCCGGGTCCTGCCGGTCCACCCGCTGGATCAGCGTCATGAGCAGGGGGATCTCCGCGCCGATCAGGACGCCGATCGTCAGCGAGAACCCGACCAGCGCGTACCTCGACTCGCCGAACCAGGCGAACGACGCGTAGAGCACCAGCGCGGAGAAGCCCCCGACCAGGGCGAGCGCCGCCTCGATCAGCCCGAAGCCCACCGCCGCCCGACTGCGCAAACGCTTCGCGAGGAGCGAGCCGATCCCCATCGCGAACACCATCACGGAGAGCACGACGGACGCCTGGGTGACCGAGTCGCCGATCAAGTAGGAGGCCAGGGCGACCAGTTCGAGCTCATACACCAGCCCGCAGGCGGCACATACGAAGACGGCGGCCAGCACGAGATACCGGCCGGTCCTCGGCCGGACGGGAAGCCGCGCCGCGCCCCCTCGCAGCGACACCTGCTGGTCGATCATGCCGCGAACGCTACGTCACCGATCGCTCGCCACTTGTCACCCACACGGGTGCAACTGGCGCACCCGAGGCGCAGTCGGTTTCCGTCACAGCGCCACTGCCGGCATGCGCACACCCACCCGGGTCCGCGTCACCACCAGCTGCCCCTCCTGGGGGTACGCGTGCCAGGTCCGCCACCGCACCTGGTCCTCGGTCCGCTGGGCGAGCATGGCCGTGAAGGCGTGCGGGCTGCCCGGGAAGGTCCCGGCCAGGCCGTGCGGGTGGTCGGCGACGAGCGCCAGCAACTCCTGGGCCCGGCCGGCGAAGGAGCCCGCGCCCAGCGTCTCGACGCGCGCCGCGAACTCGTACTCCCAGTCACCGATCCGCTTGGCGACGCCCAGGGGCAGCGGGGTGCTGCTGCCGGGCATGCAGGCGACGGTCTCGGAACAACTGCCGCGCTCCTCCTCCAGAAGGACCTGGTGGGAGGCGCCGAGCAGCCGCAGCTGCATGGTGGCGCCGGCGAGCTCGAGGTCGAGGACGGCCAGCGCCGGGAGCGGTTCGCGCCCCAGCGCCCAGGCCAGATCGGCGGCACGGGTGTCGGAATAGGCCGTATGAAGGGTCGTCAGCATGGGTCGGCTCCGCAAACACGTGTGGACACGTGGACAGGGGACGCCCCCGCGTCGTACGCGTGGGGGGAGGGAAGCGCCCGATCAGGTCCAACTGGGGTCCGAGGGCTGAATGTTCTCTCCATCGAGGGAATCACGAACTACGCCGCACCCACAGCGTTTTTGCCCAACTTGCCGGGGTTTCCATCCCCTCGGGGGCCTCCCGTTCACCTGTTCACCGAAGACCCACCGCAGGGCTCAACAAAAAGGTGCCCGGCGGGACTTGGCGCTTGCACCAGTGTCCCGCCGGGCCTCGGGGCGGCTCCCGTGACATGCCCTCGCGGACCAACTGCCCCGTGTCAGCTGCCTCCGCCGCATCCGCCTCCGCCTCCGCAGGAGGAACCCCCGCCACAGGAGGAACCCCCGCCGCAGGAGTGGCCGCCCGAGTGCCCGCCTCCGCCGCCCGAGTCCCCGCCGCTGCCGCAGGACGATCCCCCGTCGCCGCCGCCACCGCCGGCCCACCAGCTGCCCCCGGCCGCCGAGCCGCCCGCCGTGCTGCGCCCCCTGCTGCGCGACGACGCGAGCCCGCCGACCCTCGCCAGTATCACGACGAGGACCACGACCAGCACGGCCAGAATCACCCAGACCCGCACCCCACCCATAACCTCACGTCCTTCCGTCCCCCGAAGCGAGACCCCCCGCTCCTCGCCCGTTGCGGCGTGCAGGGGAGATGCCCCCGTCCCCGTACGGCCAAAGCAGACTTGAGCAACTCCAGAGCTTGCGCGCAGGATGGCAGCCATGACACAGGGACGACCGCTGCTCAACCGCCGCCTCGCCGAGTTCGGCACGACGATCTTCGCGGAGATGTCCGCGCTGGCCGTCCGCACCGGCGCCATCAACCTCGGCCAGGGCTTCCCGGACACCGACGGCCCCGAGGAGGTCCGCGAGGCCGCGGTCCGTGCCCTGCGCGCCGGGCACGGAAACCAGTATCCGCCCGGGCCCGGCGTCCCCGAACTGCGCACTGCGATCACCGGTCACCAGCAGCGGCGCTACGGCCTGGCGTACGACCCCGACACCGAGGTCCTGGTCACCGCGGGTGCCACCGAGGCCATCGCCGCCTCCCTCCTGGCGCTCCTGGAGCCCGGCGACGAGGTCGTCGCGCTGGAGCCGTACTACGACTCGTACGCCGCCTGCATCGCCATGGCGGGCGCCACGCGCGTTCCCGTCACCCTGCGTCCCGACACCTCCGCCGGCGCCTATCGGCTGGATCTCGACGAACTGCGTGCGGCGGTCACGCGGCGCACCCGGCTGCTGCTGATCAACACCCCGCACAACCCCACCGGCACCGTCCTGAGCCGCGCGGAACTGGGCGCGATCGCCGAGCTGGCGTGCGAGCACGACCTGCTCGTCGTCACGGACGAGGTCTACGAGCACCTGGTCTTCGAGGGCGAACACCTGCCGCTGGCAGGCTTCCCGGGTATGCGCGAGCGCACGGTGACCATCTCGTCGGCCGGCAAAACATTTTCGTACACCGGTTGGAAAATCGGCTGGGTCACCGGGACCGCCGAGCTGGTGACGGCGGTGCGCTCGGCGAAGCAGTATCTGACGTACGTCTCCGGCGGCCCCCTCCAGTACGCCGTCGCCGAGGCGCTGCGGCTGCCCGACAGCTTCTACGAGGAACTGCGCGCGGACCTGCGCGCCAAGCGGGACCTGCTGTGCGCGGGGCTCACGGAGGCCGGATTCGCGGTGTACCGGCCGGCCGGCACGTACTTCGTCACCACCGACATCCGCCCGCTCGACGCGACCGGCGACGGCATCGCGTTCTGCCGGGCGCTGCCGGAGCGGTGCGGGGTGGTGGCCGTCCCCAACGCCGTCTTCTACGACTACCGGGACCAGGGCGCGCCCTTCGTCCGTTTCACCTTCTGCAAGCGGACCGACGTGCTCCAGGAGGCCGTCACCCGGCTCAAAGAGCTGTAGCGCCGTGCCGACCCGCCGGCGAGGAGGCCCGCCCCCGCGCCAGGGGCCTTCTCGCTGTCGGCGATGGTTCGGAAGGACTCGCACGCGGTGTCGTGGACCTTGCCGGTCACCCGGTTGCCGTCGGTCCCGCAGCCGTGGACCGTCCCCGTCGGCCCGGCCCCCGTGGTCGTCGCGGCCGGGCTGTCGGGGTGAGGGCGGGCGGCCACCCGGGCCCGCCGCGTCCAGGACGAGACCGGCTTCCGCGACGCCCCGGCATGACGAAGCCCGGCGGCGGGGGTCGCCCGCACCGGGCTTCGTCAGGTGAACGGGCGCTCAGGCGTCCGGAGCGGCCTGCTCCGTGTCCTCCGCGCCGTCCGCGGGCTTCTCCGGGGCCAGGCCCAGGCGCTCCAGCAGCCACTTGTCGAACTCGATGGACGCGCGCACCCAGCTGACCGTCGAGGAGACGAAGTGCTCCAGCGAGACGCCGGTGCCGATGAGCATCTGCGCCTCACCGATCAGCCGGACCGAGGTCTCGGTGTCCTCGGAGCCCTCCTCGGGCTCGTGGGTGTGCGTGTAGACCTTGGGCCACAGGGTGCGGCGGTTCCAGTCGTCGATCGCGTCGAGCAGGACCGGGCGCTGGTCCGCGGCGTGCGGGCGGTCGTAGAACGTACGGACCGAGAAGACCTGCTGCTCGCCCTCGCCGCGGAACATGAAGTACGTGCGGAATTCCTCCCACGGCGCGGCGAGGTCGCCCTCGTCGTCGACGACGTACTTCAGCTCCATCTGGTCCAGCAGCTGCTTGACGAGGTCCTGGTCAGGGACGACGGGGCCCTCCGGTCCTGCCGCCTGCGGTTCGGGCTGAGCCCCGAAGTGGGGAATCGAGGACGGGTCGATAGACATCGCTGGGTACTCCTGTGGATCGCGCGTGGTTTCCTGCCGATGACCCTAACCGCGTTTGGCGGCCGTGGCGTAGACCGGCCGGGGCTACGCCTTTCCGGGAACCATCTCGGCCCCGGTGCCCCGGGCCCGGGCCCAGGCGGTGGCGGCCAGGACGGCGCAGACCACCCCGAGGAGCCCGGAGGCCCCGATGGTGTTCGCCGAGGAGCCGGTCAGCTCGGTCACCGCGCCCCCGGCCGCCACACCGATGCCCTGCATGGCGGTCACCCCCGACCGGGCGAGCCCCAGTGCCTGCCCCCGCCGGTCGGCCGGGGTCAGCAGGACGAAGGTGGCTCCGGCGGTGATCTGGTACGCCGAGCACACCCCCGCGAGGAACAGCAGGAGCATCGCCGCTTCCGGACTGGGATCGAACAAGTAGACGACAAGCGGCAGATTCGCGGCGACTGCCAGCGGGCCGAGCAGCCGGCGCCGGGTCTCGTCCCCGACCCCGGCCCGTCCCAGCAGGGCCGCCCCCAGCACCATGCCCGCCGGATGCGAGGCGAGCAGCAGCCCCACCGCGTAGGCCCCGCCCCCGGCCTCGTCCGCGAACGGGGCGGCCAGCCCCTCCGGCAGGACGACGAAGCCCGCGAGCCAGCCCAGTGCGAGCAGCGAGCGGAGCCGGCGGTCCGACCAGATCAGCGCGGCGGCACCGCCGACCTGGGCGCCGAGCTTCGCCGTACGGGCCTCGGCGCTCGTCACCGGGCGGGCCTTCACCCCGAACCGGATGAGGGCCGCCGAGAGCAGGAAGGTCAGCGCGTTCACCGCCAGCGAGCGGTGGCTGCCCAGCCACGCGGCCAGCAGCCCGCCCCCGGCGAAACCGGCCAGCTGGCCCACCTGATGGGTGATCTGCATGATCCGCTGGCCCCGCTCGTAGCGCTCGACGCCGAGCACGGTGGGCAGCAGTGCGCCCTGGGCGGCGCCGAAGGGCGCCTCCGCCAGCTGCGCCAGCACCAGCAGTCCGGCGAGCAGCGGCAGCGGCATCCCCGGCAGAGCCATCAGCCCGACCAGCACCATCCGGGTCAGGTCGCAGCCGACCATGACGGTGCGCCGGGGGAACCGGTCGGCCAGACCGGAGAGCAGTACCCCGGACAACAGGGTCGGCAGGGTGGTCAGGGCGTAGGTCGCCGCGGTCCATCCCGGGGAGTCCGTACGTTCGAAAACAAGCAACGACAGCGCCACACGGGCCAGCTGGTCGCCCAGGATCGACTGAGCATAAGCAGCCCAAAGGGTACGGAATTCGCCAAGGTGAAAGAGATTGTCGGATCTGGGCTTCTGGGGCCCGTTGCTTATCTCATCGCCTATCCGCTCGTTCATGCGGGCACGCTACCGGCCGCCCGTTTCGACCTCTAACCACAGCCGCGGGCAGGTGGCCGCAGGTGAAGCGCGGTGTCCTGTTTATGCTCCCGGCCCGGACCGGACGGCATACCTTCATGCCCCGAACTCCCTTGCCAGAAGCGGCGTACGGGGGTCGCGGCAGCTTCCGGGAAGGAGTCCACGCACGGAGGGCCGGGCAGAATATTTGGCGCGATACCGATGTTGGGGAACGGGTCGCACCGGGTGGGAGACGTCTCTCCGTTCTTCCGGAATCACCGTATTCTCCGCGTCCGCGAACCGGCGGCGGATCTGCCCCTCGCGCAGGGGAATGTGACACCCGGACCCGCGGGTGTCACATTCCGGCCGGCGGCCCCTGGCGCGCTTTCTCAGACCGCCGGACCGACGAGCAGGCCGTCACCGGCCCGGTCGACGCGGACCGTGTCGCCGTCCTTGATCTCGCCCGCCAGGATCTCCTTCGCGAGCCGGTCGCCGATCGCCGTCTGGATGAGGCGGCGCAGCGGCCGGGCTCCGTACGCCGGGTCGTTGCCCTCCTCGGCCAGCCAGGCCAGCGCCTCCGGGGTGACGTCCAGGGTGAGCCTGCGGTCGGCCAGGCGCTTGGCGAGCCGGCCGATCTGGAGGCCCGCGATGTGCGCCAGCTCGTCGCCGGACAGGGCGGAGAAGACCACCAGGTCGTCGAGCCGGTTGAGGAATTCCGGCTTGAAGGAGGCCCGTACGACCTCCAGGACCTGCCGCTTCTTCTCCTCCGGTTTGGTGAGGGGATCGGTCAGGAACTGACTGCCGAGGTTGGACGTCAGGATCAGGATGGTGTTCCGGAAGTCCACCGTCCGGCCCTGTCCGTCGGTGAGCCGGCCGTCGTCGAGCACCTGGAGCAGGATGTCGAAGACCTCGGGGTGGGCCTTCTCGACCTCGTCCAGCAGGACGACGGTGTACGGGCGGCGGCGGACCGCCTCCGTGAGCTGGCCGCCCTCCTCGTAACCGACGTATCCGGGCGGGGCGCCGACGAGGCGGGCGACGCTGTGCTTCTCGCTGTACTCGCTCATGTCGATGCGGACCATGGCCCGCTCGTCGTCGAAGAGGAAGTCCGCGAGGGCCTTCGCCAGCTCGGTCTTGCCGACCCCGGTCGGGCCGAGGAACAGGAACGAGCCGGTGGGGCGGTCGGGGTCGGCGATGCCGGCGCGGCTGCGGCGTACCGCGTCCGAGACGGCCTGCACGGCCTCGGTCTGCCCGATCAGGCGCTTGCCGAGTTCCGACTCCATGCGCAGCAGCTTCTGCGTCTCGCCCTCCAGGAGGCGGCCGGCCGGGATGCCGGTCCAGGCGCCGACGACGTCGGCGATGTCGTCCGGCCCGACCTCTTCCTTGACCAGGGTCTCCTTGGGCTCGCGGGCGGCCTCCTGCTCGGCCTCGTCGGCCTCGGCCAGTTCGCGTTCCAGGGCGGGGATCTCCCCGTACAGCAGCTTGGACGCGGTGTCGAAGTCGCCGTCGCGCTGGGCGCGTTCGGCCTGGCCGCGCAGGTCGTCGAGGCGTTCCTTGAGCTCACCGACGCGGTTGAGGCCCTGCTTCTCCTTCTCCCAGCGGGCGTTGAGGCCGCGCAGCTCCTCCTCCTTGTCGGCGAGGTCGCGGCGCAGCTTCTCCAGGCGCTGCTTGGAGGCGGCGTCGGCCTCGTTCCTGAGGGCCAGCTCCTCCATGTGCAACCGGTCGACGGAACGCTGGAGTTCGTCGATCTCGACGGGCGAGGAGTCGATCTCCATGCGGAGCCGGGAGGCCGCCTCGTCGACGAGGTCGATGGCCTTGTCGGGGAGGAAGCGGGAGGTGATGTACCGGTCGGACAGGGTCGCGGCGGCGACCAGGGCCGCGTCCGCGATCTGCACCTTGTGGTGGGCCTCGTAACGGCCCTTGAGGCCGCGCAGGATCGCGATGGTGTCCTCGACGGACGGCTCCGCCACCAGGACCTGCTGGAAGCGGCGCTCCAGGGCGGGGTCCTTCTCGATCCGCTCGCGGTACTCGTCGAGCGTGGTCGCGCCGACCATCCGCAGCTCGCCGCGGGCCAGCATCGGCTTGAGCATGTTGCCCGCGTCCATCGCGGAGTCGCCGCCGGCGCCCGCGCCCACGACGGTGTGCAGCTCGTCGATGAACGTGATGATCCGGCCGTCGCTCTCCTTGATCTCGGAGAGGACGGTCTTCAGGCGCTCCTCGAACTCGCCGCGGTACTTCGCGCCCGCGACCATGGCGCCCAGGTCGAGCGAGACGAGCCGCTTGTCCTTCAGGGACTCGGGAACGTCGCCCTTGACGATGCGCTGGGCGAGCCCCTCGACGACGGCGGTCTTGCCGACGCCGGGCTCACCGATGAGCACCGGGTTGTTCTTGGTGCGCCGCGAGAGCACCTGGACGACGCGGCGGATCTCCTGGTCGCGCCCGATGACCGGGTCGAGCCTGCCCTCGCGCGCGGCGGCGGTGAAGTCGGTACCGAATTTCTCCAGGGCCTTGTACTGGCCCTCCGGGTCGGGAGTGGTCACCCGGCGCCCTCCCCTGCTCTTCTCGAACGCGTCCAGCAGCCTCTTCGCGCCGGCCCCCTGTCCGTCGAGGATCTCACCGGCGCGGCCGCCCTTCGCGGCGATCCCGATCAGCAGGTGCTCGGTGGAGACGTAGTCGTCGCCGAGCTCCTTGGCGCGCTGGGCGGCGTCCGCGATGACGGCGAGCAGCTCGCGGTTGGGCTGGGGCGGTGCGACGGTCGCCCCGGTCACGCTGGGCTGCGCGGCCAGGAGGCGTTCGGTCTCGGTGCGTACGGCGATCTGGTCGGCCTCGACGGCGGCCAGCAGATCGACGAGGTTCTCGTTGTCCTCACCCGAGAGCAGCGCGAGCAGCAGGTGCCCCGGGGTCAGATCCGGGTGCCCGTCCTTCACGGCCCTGCTGGTGGCCGCGTTGATGGCGTCCCGGCTCCTGTTGGTCAGCTCGGCGTCCACGTGCGCTGTCTCCTCCTTGCGATGACGAGTCCGTCCTCACTACTGACACGGTCAACGTGCACAAAGTTGAGTCTATTCCACTCAAGGTCGATCGCGGCCGGAGTTGAGCGCTTTCCACCCAAGGCGAACGCGGCCACGCCCCCTCCTCCGAGTGAACCGGCCGCCGCGGGCACCCGCCACCGCGCCCCGCCTACGCTGGGGCCATGGCAGTCGACGTACACCAGCCCGGCCCCGAGTACCTCGCGTTCTGGCGCGAGAACCACGTATGCACGCTCACCACGGTCCGCCCGGACGGCACCCCGCACGTGGTGCCGGTCTGCGTGACGTACGACCCCGAGGCCGGCCTCGCCCGGGTGATCACCAACAAGCACAGCCGCAAGGTCGCCAACATCCTGGCCGCGGGTCCGGACGGCGCCCGCGTCGCGGCGTGCCAGGTGCACCGCCGCCGCTGGGCGACCCTGGAGGGCGTGGCCCGGATCAGCACGGACCCGGAGAGGGTCGCGGAGGCCGTACGCCGCCACACCGAGCGCTACGACCGGGTGCCCTCCCCCAACCCCGACCGGGTCGTCATCGAGATCACCCTGGACCGGGCGCTCGGACGCGGCTGAGCGCGGGTGCCCGGACACAGCACAACGGCACCACCGTGTTCAGGTCACGGTGGTGCCGTTGTGTGGGGGAAGTGACTGAGCGACGTGGAACGACGGGGGATCGCTCAGGCACTGCGGGGGGTGGCGGAAATGGCTTCTGGTTCGAACAGCTGATGGTCGCGCTGCGCGAGATTCACAAAGATCATGTCGTACCGGATGGCACAGCGCACCGGCTGCGGCGCGCCCCGCGGCTTGCGCAGGCAGCGGTAGGCGCGGACCTCGCCGTCGTCCTCGCGGGCGACGACGACCGGGTCGCCGAACAGAGTGACCATCAACGAGTCACCACGGTGGGGCAGCGCCGTGACGAGATCGATGAAATGCCACCCTGACCGGTAGGCAGTCGCCATCTCACGCCGGAAGGTCCGGTCGTCCGGCGGGGTGGTCATGTCAGGCGCCCGCCTGGCTCAGCGCCGCGTTCCAGCTGATCTCATTCGGTGCGACCGTTATCGGGGAGAGCCAGCTGATCTCACCGGATGAGTCAACAGCCTCGACGCTCCAGCTGATCTCACTGGGGCCGGTGGTCTTCTCGGCACCCGTACTGATCTCGCCGACGCCACCCAGAACGCCGTAGCCCAGGCCAGCGACGAACGAGGCGGCAAGCGCCGAGCGAAGCATTCGCTTATACATAGTCAGCTTCGTCCTCACTTGTGGATTCTTCTCCCCCGCACCTAAGACGATGTCTCACCTGGGCACACGAACACCACCGAGTCGATGCATCATGTTCCTGCATGTTCAGGAACCTGGGGGGTGCAGATATGGCCACAAGTGACTCAAAGGGGACACATCACCACGGGATCACCGATCTCTGCGCCGACGGAGGGCGTCTTTACGCCAGCGCGTTGCGCTCGGGGCGCATCTCCCGGGCGGAAGCGATTTCCGCCCCCTGCCTGATGGACTTCGCCCTCCTCCAGCCTGACCCCGACGACCCGGACTGGCTCCGGCCGCTTCCGCCGTCCACAGCGCTCGCCCAGCGTCTTCATCCCATCGAACGCGAGATCCAGGAACGCCGGCGCCGCTCCCTCGAACTGACCGAGTCGTTCGAGCCTTTCATGGACATCAGCGCCCAGGTCCCCCCCACCACCCACGCCATCACCGTGCTGGAGGGGAAGCACCGGATCAACGCCGCCCTCGACCTGGCCACCGCGGAGTGCCGCACGGAGGTCCTCACCGTCCAGCCAGGAGGCGATCGCGGTGAAGACCGCCTCCGGGAAGGTCTGGAGCGCGCTCTGCTGGTGGTTCACCGGGGAGTGAGCATGCGCACCCTCTACCAGCACACCGTCCGGCACAGCCAGGGGACGCTCGCCTACGCCGAACGACTGGCCGACGGCAAGGTGGAGATCCGCACCCTCGAAGAACTCATCGCCCGGCTGATCGTCTTCGACCGGACAGTAGCCTTCATTCCCGCGAGAAGCGACGACCAGGTCGCCCTGGAGTTGCGCCACCCCGGACTGGTCGAGTACCTGATCAAGGTCTTCGAACAGCTCTGGAGCCGCGCGTCCCCCCTCCTGGGCGAGCTTCCGTACACCCCGGCCCCCAAAGGCATCAGCGGGGTGCAGCGCTCCATCGCACAACTCCTCGTAGAGGGACACGTGGACGAGGCCATAGCCCGCCGCCTGGGCATGAACGTCCGCACCTGCCGCGCCCATGTGGCCAAGCTGTCCGTCGTCCTCGGCAGCAACAGCCGCGCCCAGCTCGGCTATCTGATCGCCCGGTCAGGAATCCTCGATCAGGACTCCTGACCGCTTCGGCCCGGAAGCCCCGTACCGCGGCACACGGCGACGCGGCCCGCCACCCCGGAGACAACACCGGGGCGACGGGCCGCGTGAGCGAGGAGTGCGGGGCGCTCAGTCCTTCGGGCGCTTGGGGCGCCAGACCACCAGGGCGCTCGTCTGCTGCACGTCCTGGTACGGGACCAGGTCGCGCCGGTACGAGGCGTGGACCTGGGCCTCGCGCTGCCGCATCGCCGCCGCGGCCCCGTCCACGGCCGCCGAGAGTTCGGCGACGCGCTGCTGGAGCGCCGCGACCTGGTTCTCCAGCTCGATGATGCGCTTGATGCCGGCGAGGTTGATGCCCTCGTCCTGCGACAGCTGCTGCACCGTACGCAGCAGCTCGATGTCGCGGGCCGAGTAGCGCCTGCCGCGCCCGGCCGTGCGGTCGGGGGAGACCAGCCCGAGGCGGTCGTACTGGCGCAGTGTCTGCGGGTGCAGGCCCGAGAGCTGGGCCGCGACCGAGATCACGTACACCGGGGACTCGTCGGTCAGTTCGTACGGATTGCGCCGTCGGCCGTCCACCTCAAGCTCCCTTCGCCGCCTGGAACAGCTCCGCCCGCGGGTCCTGGTCCGCGGTCGCCTCGCGGTAGGCCTCCAGCGCGTCCCTGGCCTCGGCACCGAGGTCGGTGGGCACGGCCACCTCGACGGTGACCAGGAGGTCGCCCCGGGTGCCGTCCTTGCGGACGGCGCCCTTGCCGCGGGCCCGCATCGTACGCCCGTTCGGTGTACCGGCCGGAAGCTTCAGCGTCACGGACGGCCCGCCGAGCGTCGGCACCTTCACCTCGCCGCCGAGCGCCGCCTCCGTGAAGGTGACGGGCACCGTGACGGTGAGGTTGTCGCCCTTGCGGCCGAAGACCGGGTGGGTGTCGACGTGGACCACGACGTACAGGTCGCCGGCCGGTCCGCCGCGCTCGCCCGGCGCGCCCTTGCCGCGCAGCCGGATGCGCTGCCCGTCCGAGACGCCTGCCGGAATCCGCACCTGCATGGTCCGCGAGGAGCGGGCCCGGCCGCTGCCCTTGCAGACGTCGCAGGGATCCTGGGCGATGAGGCCGCGGCCCTTGCAGTCCACGCACGGGTCGGTGAGCGAGAAACCGCCGCCGCTGCCGCGCGAGACCTGTCCGGTGCCGACACAGGTCGGGCAGACCCTGGGGGTGCCGTTCCTGTCGCCGGTGCCGGAGCACGCCTTGCAGGGGGCCTGGCTGGACATCCTGAGCGGGACCGTGGCCCCGTCGACCGCCTCGGTGAAGCTGAGGGTCACCTCGGACTCGATGTCCTGGCCGCGCCGCGGCTGCACCCTCGTGCTGCCGCCGCCGCGGTTGAAGAGGCCGCCGAACACGTCGCCGAGGCCGCCGCCGAAGCCGCCGGCGCCCTGGCCCCCGCCCGGGGCGCCTCCGAAGAGGTCCCCCAGATCGAAGTTGAAGTTGCCCTGGGCGCCGCCGGGACCGGCGCGGAAGCCGCCGTTGCCGAAGAGGGCGCGCGCCTCGTCGTACTCCTTGCGCCTCTTGGCGTCGCCGAGGACGTCATTCGCCTCGGAGATCTCCTTGAAGCGCTCCTCCGCCTTGTCGTCGCCCTTGTTGGCGTCCGGGTGGAACTCGCGGGCGAGCTTCCGGTACGCCTTCTTGATCTCGGCGTCGGTGGCGTCCTTGGGGACGCCGAGAACCTTGTAGTAGTCCTTCTCGACGAAGTCCTTCGTACTCATCGACGTCCCTCCTTCCGGACGACCGGCCGGGAGCCCCCCGTCCGGGCGGTGCCGGGCCCGCAGGCCCTGGCACGGCCCGGACGGGGGGTCCTGGTGGCCGGGCGGTGTGCTGCCAGGTGATCGGACGGAATGTCAGACCTCCTCGCCGCCACCGCTCTCCTCGTCGTCTGTCTTCTCTTCCTTCGCGGCCGCGGGGGCCGCCCCCGGCTGGGGCTCGGCGACCGCGACCCGCGCGGGACGGATGGTGCGCTCGCCGATCCGGTACCCGGGCTGCAGGATCGCCACGCAGGTGGTCTCCGTGACGTCCGGCGCGTAGCTGTGCATCAGGGCCTCGTGGACCGTCGGGTCGAAGGGCTCGCCCTCCTTGCCGAACTGCTGGAGGCCCAGCTTCGCGACGACCGTCTCCAGCGATTCGGCCACCGACTTGAACCCGCCCACGAGCTCGCCGTGCTCCCGGGCCCGGCCGACGTCGTCGAGCACGGGCAGGAGCTCGGACAGGAGGTTCGCGACGGCGATCTCCTTGACCGTGACCCGGTCCCGCTCCACGCGGCGGCGGTAGTTCTGGTACTCGGCCTGGAGCCGCTGGAGGTCCCCGGTGCGCTCGTCGAGCGCGCTGCGGGCCTGGTCCAGCTGAGCGGTCAGGGCCGTGGTCTCGTTCGCGTCCCCGGCCGGGGCCGACGCCTCCTCCTCGGAGGGGGCGTCGGCCTTCGACTCGGCGTCGTCAGAGGTGGCGCCGGAGGGGACGTCGGGCTTCTCCTCGAAGCCCGGAGTCTCCTCGGTCACGCCGCACCGCCCTTGGAGTCCTTCTCGTCGTCGACGATCTCGGCGTCCACGACGTCGTCCTGCGCGTCGCCCTGGGCCTGCTCGGCACCCGGCTGCGCGGCACCCTGCGCGCCGCCCTCGGCCTGGGCGTTGGCGTACATCGCCTGGCCCAGCTTCTGGGAGACGGCCGCGACCTTCTCGGTGGCCGTGCGGATCTCGGCGGTGTCCTCGCCCTTGAGCTTCTCCTTCAGCTCGGTGAGCGCGGTCTCCACCTCCGTCTTCACGTCGCCGGGGACCTTGTCCTCGTTGTCCTTGAGGAACTTCTCCGTCTGGTAGACGAGCTGCTCGCCCTGGTTGCGCGACTCGGCGGCCTCGCGGCGGGCGTGGTCCTCCTCCGCGTACTTCTCGGCCTCCTCGCGCATCCGGTTGACCTCGTCCTTCGGCAGCGAGGAGCCGCCGGTGACGGTCATCTTCTGCTCCTTGCCGGTGCCGAGGTCCTTCGCGGCGACATGCATGATGCCGTTGGCGTCGATGTCGAACGCGACCTCGATCTGCGGGACACCGCGCGGGGCCGGCGGCAGACCGGTCAGCTCGAACATCCCGAGCTTCTTGTTGTACGCCGCGATCTCGCGCTCGCCCTGGTAGACCTGGATCTGCACGGACGGCTGGTTGTCCTCGGCCGTCGTGAAGATCTCGGAGCGCTTGGTCGGGATCGTGGTGTTGCGCTCGATGAGCTTGGTCATGATGCCGCCCTTGGTCTCGATGCCGAGGGACAGCGGGGTGACGTCGAGGAGCAGGACGTCCTTGACCTCACCCTTGAGGACACCGGCCTGGAGCGAGGCGCCGATGGCGACGACCTCGTCCGGGTTCACACCCTTGTTGGCCTCCTGGCCGCCGGTCAGCTCCTTGACGAGCTCGGCGACGGCCGGCATGCGGGTGGAGCCACCGACGAGAACGACGTGGTCGATCTCGGAGAGCTGGATGCCCGCGTCCTTGATGACGTTGTGGAACGGGGTCTTGCAGCGGTCCAGGAGGTCCGCGGTGAGCTGCTGGAACTGCGAGCGCGTGAGCTTCTCGTCCAGGTGCAGCGGGCCCTCGGCCGACGCCGTGATGTACGGCAGGTTGATCGAGGTCTCCGTCGAGGACGACAGCTCGATCTTCGCCTTCTCCGCGGCCTCGCGAAGACGCTGGAGAGCCATCTTGTCCTTGGACAGGTCCACGCCGTGCCCGTTGGCGAACTGCTTCACCAGGTAGTCGACGACGCGCTGGTCCCAGTCGTCACCACCGAGGTGGTTGTCACCGTTGGTTGCCTTCACCTCGACGACGCCGTCGCCGATCTCCAGGAGGGACACGTCGAAGGTGCCGCCACCGAGGTCGAAGACGAGGATCGTCTGGTCGTCCTTGTCGAGCCCGTACGCCAGCGCGGCGGCGGTCGGCTCGTTGACGATGCGCAGGACGTTCAGGCCCGCGATCTCGCCGGCCTCCTTGGTCGCCTGACGCTCGGAGTCGTTGAAGTACGCCGGGACGGTGATGACCGCGTCGGTGACCTTCTCGCCCAGGTACGACTCGGCGTCGCGCTTCAGCTTCTGCAGGATGAAGGCGCTCATCTGCTGCGGGTTGAAGCTCTTGCCGTCCAGGTCGATCTTCCAGTCAGTGCCCATGTGGCGCTTGACGGAGCGGATGGTCCTGTCGACGTTGGTCACCGCCTGGCGCTTGGCGACCTCGCCGACCAGAACCTCGCCGTTCTTCGCGAAGGCGACGACGGACGGCGTGGTCCTGGCGCCCTCTGCGTTGGTGATGACGGTGGGCTCGCCGCCTTCGAGAACGCTGACGACGGAGTTAGTCGTGCCCAGGTCGATGCCGACCGCACGTGCCATTTCGATTCCTCCAACTGACTACTTGAGTGGATCTGGCTCAAGGATGCACGACTCCCGTCACGGAGTCAACAGACCTGAGTCCCCATGACTCAACTTACGTGCACCCACCTCGCGCCACCGGCGACACCAGGCGCCTCCTGCGCCGCGCAGCCCTCCCCCATCATGGCCACATGGGATCGTTCTGTCACAAAATGCTGGGAGCAGCGCAAAACCGACATCCGATCCGCCGATTCCAGGCAGGTGCGAACGATGCGTACACAGGGACAGTGGGGAAGAGGACCCCGGCCGCGCCCCTGGCGCCCGCCACGGACCTCCCGCCCGGCGACCGCACGCGCCTCCCCGCGGGCCGCGGCCCCCACCCCCCTTCCCCGCCCGACCGCCAAACGCACCCTCGACCTGGCCCTGGGTTCGGCCCTGCTGCTCCTGGCCTCCCCCTTGCTGGCGGCCGCCGCCCTGGCGCTCGCCGTACGGGGCCGGCGCGTGACGAGCCACTCCCCCCGCACCGGGCTGCACGGCACCCCCTTCGTCCTGCGCTCCCTGCGCACCCGGTGGCTGAAGCTGGACGTGCTCTCGCGGCTGCACCACGTGGTGCGGGGCGAGCTCTCCCTCGTGGGGCCGGCGCCGCTCGCCCCGGGCGACGCACGGAACGGAACCGGCGGCGCGCGACACTGGCGGCTGGAGCTGAAGCCCGGCCTGACCGGCCTGGCCCAGGTACGGCACCGCTCGGCGATGCCGTGGGACGAGGCGGAGCTCCTGGACCAGCACTACGCCGAACACCAGGGGCTGGGGCTGGACCTGGCGATCCTCGCCGAGGCGGTACGCGTACCCCTGCGCGAGGCGGCCCACGCCCTGCCGTGGCGTGACAAGGCACACCCGAGCGACACAGATCACCGCCTGCCCGGCTACAGGACGGCGGAATAAGTGGATAGGGTCAGCACAGACTGATTAAGTTACTGCTTAGTAGTAGCGATACTCGTAGTCCCGGCGCTCACTGGAAGACGCTGTACTCGCCAGTAGACGCTGGATCGATCCCACCCTCGCAGGCCCGAGGAGCCCCCAATGCAACTCGCCGCGATCATCGTGTCGCTGGTGCTGACCGTGGTCGGCGTTGCGCTCATCGCCCGAGCCGTCGCGCAGATCTACCGGTTCGTCACGCTCGGACAGCCGGTCCCGGCCGGCGGTCGCACCGACAATCCGAAGCAGCGCACGATCACCCTGGTCAGGGAATTCCTCGGCCACACCCGGATGAACCGGTGGGGGATCGTCGGCTTCGCGCACTGGTTCGTCGCCATCGGCTTCCTGACCCTGCCGCCGACGCTGCTCCAGGCGTACGGGCAGCTCTTCAAGGCCGACTGGGTCCTGCCGGTCATCGGTGAATGGCTGCCGTTCGAGCTGTACATCGAGTTCATCGGCCTGATGACGACGGTCGGCATCCTCGTGCTGATCGCCATCCGGCTGCTGAACCTCCCGTCCCGGGCGGGCCGCAAGTCCCGCTTCGCGGGCTCGAAGGCCTGGCAGGCGTACTTCGTCGAGTACGTCATCCTCGTCATCGGCCTGGCGATCCTGACCCTGCGCGGCCTTGAGGGCGCGATCCACCACGTCGACGGCTACGAGGCCGCGTACTTCGTCTCGTACCCGCTGGTCCTCGCCTTCAAGGGACTGGCGCTCGGCACGCTGCAGAACCTCATCTACTTCACCGCGATGGTCAAGATCGGCGTCTCGCTGATCTGGATGATCACGGTCTCGCTCAACACCAACATGGGCGTCGCCTGGCACCGCTTCCTGGCCTTCCCGAACATCTGGTTCAAGCGGAACGCCGACGGCGCGGTCGCGCTGGGCGCGCTGCAGCCGATGACCACGGGCGGCGAGGAGATCGACTGGGAGGACCCGGCCGACGACGCCGTCTTCGGTGTCTCCCAGGTCGAGCAGTTCTCCTGGAAGGGCATCCTCGACTTCTCCACCTGCACCGAGTGCGGCCGCTGCCAGTCGCAGTGCCCCGCCTGGAACACGGGCAAGCCGCTCTCCCCGAAGCTCCTGATCATGTCCCTGCGCGACCACGCGCACGCCAAGGCCCCGTATCTGCTGGCCGGCGGCGGCAAGGACATGGAGGGCGAGGAGAAGGCGAGCGAGGAGCAGCTGAAGGACGTTCCCGCGGCCGCTCTCGCGGAGGCCGAGCGCCCGCTGATCGGCACGGTCGAGGAGAACGGCGTCATCGACCCCGACGTCCTCTGGTCCTGCACCACCTGCGGTGCCTGCGTGGAGCAGTGCCCGGTCGACATCGAGCACATCGACCACATCGTCGACATGCGCCGCTACCAGGTGATGATCGAGTCCGCGTTCCCGTCCGAGGCGGGGACCATGCTCAAGAACCTGGAGAAGAAGGGCAACCCCTGGGGGCTCGCCAAGAAGCAGCGCGTCGAGTGGACCAAGGAGGTCGACTTCGAGGTCCCGATCGTCGGCAAGGACGTCGAGGACCTCACCGAGGTCGACTACCTCTACTGGGTCGGCTGCGCCGGCGCCCTGGAGGACCGCGCCAAGAAGACCACCAAGGCCTTCGCGGAACTGCTGCACATCGCGGGCGTCAAGTTCGCGATCATGGGCGGCGACGAGAAGTGCACGGGCGACTCGGCCCGCCGCCTGGGCAACGAGCCGCTGTTCCAGCAGCTCGGCCAGGAGAACGTGGCGATGCTGAACATGGCCTTCGGCGAGGACGACGAGGACGACTCGACCAGGAAGGCCAAGTCCGCGAAGAAGATCGTCGCGACCTGCCCGCACTGCTTCAACACGATCGCGAACGAGTACCCGCAGCTCGGCGGCGAGTACGAGGTCATCCACCACACGCAGCTGCTCCAGCACCTCGTCGACGAGGGCAGGCTGATCCCGGTGACCCCGGTCGAGGGCCTGATCACGTACCACGACCCCTGCTACCTGGGCCGCCACAACAAGATCTACACGCCCCCGCGCGAGATCATCGCGAAGGTCCCGGGCCTGCGGAACGAGGAGATGCACCGCCACAAGGAGCGCGGCTTCTGCTGCGGCGCCGGTGGTGCCCGGATGTGGATGGAGGAGCGGATCGGCAAGCGCATCAACAACGAGCGCGTCGACGAGGCCCTCTCCCTCGACCCGGACATCGTCTCCACGGCCTGCCCGTTCTGCCTGGTCATGCTGACCGACTCGGTCAACGGCAAGAAGAACGACGGCAAGGCCAAGGAGTCCGTCCAGGTGGTGGACGTGTCCCAGCTGCTGCTCGACTCCGTGAAGACCCCGGCCGACCCCGCGGGCGACCCGGAGCCGGCGGACGAACCGGAACCGGAACCGGCGAAGTAGCCGGACCGGCGTCACGGCGCGGAGAAGCGGCCGGACCTGCCTCGGGGGCAGGACCGGCCGCTTCCGCGTTCCCCCGCGGATGCCGGGGGAAACCCCCCCGGGGTCCCCTTAGGGGATGTCACAGGTGAGCGTCAAAGGCCGGTACTTCCCCGGCCCCGGGCCCCCGTAACCGGCGGACCAGGTACGTTCGATGACGTGGCTGGATTCAGGATCGGACGCGGCCGGGACAACCGCACCCCGCAGCAAGGGCAACAGCAACCGCGGCAGCAGCCGTACGGCACTCAGGCACCGCCGCCGTACGGCCGGCAGCAATGGCCGCCGACGGGAGGGCAGGGCGCCCCGCACCACGCCGCTCCGGGCTACCCCGACGGCGGTGCGTACCGCGCCGGCGGGAACCACGGGGGCGGCTACACCGGCGGCGGCCCCGACGAGCCGGAGTACTTCGCCGACCCGTACGCGTACCCGCAGGGCCCCGCCCCCGGCGATCCGTACGCGAACAACCCCGGCCACACGCAGGCGTTCCGCATCGACGAGGAGCCGTACAGCGACGGCAACGCCTACCGCGCAGGCCACGCGCCCGCCGCGCCCATAGGACCGCGCCTGCACTGGAAGCAGCTGCTGAGCGGCATCGTGACGCGCCCCGGCCCGACGTTCTGGCAGATGCGGGACTACCCGGTCTGGGGCCCGGCCCTGGTCGTGACGTTCCTCTACGGCCTGCTGGCCCTCTTCGGCTTCGACCAGGCCCGCGACGACGCGATCCACGCCCCGGTCTCCAGCGCCGTCCCCTACGTCATCCTCACGGGCGTCTGCTTCGTGCTCGGCGGCCTGGTGCTGGGGGCGGTCACCCACACGCTGGCCCGCCAGCTCGGCGGCGACGGCGCGTGGCAGCCGACGGTGGGCCTGTCCATGCTGATCATGTCGATCACGGACATGCCGCGCCTGGTCTTCGCGATGTTCCTGGGCGGCGAGAACTCGCTGGTCGTCATCCTCGGCTGGGTCACCTGGCTGGCCGCGGCGGCGCTGCTCACCTCGATGGTGAGCAAGTCGCACGACCTGCCGTGGCCGAAGGCGCTGGGCGCTTCGGCGATCCAGCTGCTGGCGCTGGTGTCGATCCTGAAGCTGGGCACGATCTGACCACTGTGCGGCGCGTACGGAAAAAGGGCCCCGGTGACCGGGGCCCTTTCGCGTGCTCAGGAGTCGAGAACCTGCCCACTGCGCCGCACGACGGGCTTCTCCACACTCCAGGGGAAGTTGATCCAGCGGTCGGTCTTCTTCCACACGTATTCGCATTTCACGAGCGAGTGGGGCTTCTCGTAGATGACCGCGGAACGCACCTCGGAGACGTGATCGATACAGAAATCGCGCACCAGCTTCAGCGTCTTCCCGGTATCGGCGACGTCGTCGGCGATCAGCACCTTCTTGTCGGAGAAGTCGACGACATCGGGCACGGGCGCCAGCATGACGGGCATCTCCAGGGTGGCGCCCACGCCCGTGTAGAACTCCACGTTCACCAGGTGGATGTTCTTGCAGTCCAGCGCGTACGCCAGACCGCCCGCGACGAACACGCCGCCGCGCGCGATGCTCAGCACCACGTCCGGCTCGTACCCGTCCTCGGCCACGGCCTGCGCCAGCTCCCGCACGGCATGCCCGAAGCCCTCGTACGTCAGGTTCTCCCGCGCCTCGTCAGCCATCGGGCCCTCACACCTGCGTCCGGTGGAAATTCATGAAGGAGCGCGACGCGGTCGGCCCTCGCTGCCCCTGATAACGCGACCCGTACCGCTCGGAGCCGTAAGGGAACTCGGACGGAGAACTCAGCCGGAACATGCACAGCTGGCCGATCTTCATTCCCGGCCACAGCTTTATCGGCAGCGTCGCCAGATTCGACAGCTCCAGGGTGACATGCCCGGAGAAACCGGGGTCGATGAACCCGGCCGTGGAATGCGTGACGAGCCCGAGCCGGCCGAGCGAACTCTTCCCCTCCAGCCGCGACGCGAGATCGTCGGGCAGCGAGATGACCTCGTACGTCGACGCCAGCACGAACTCCCCGGGGTGCAGGATGAACGCCTCGTCCCCGTCCGGTTCGACGGTGCGGGTCAGATCCGCCTGCTCGACGGCCGGGTCGATGTGCGGATAGCGGTGGTTCTCGAACACCCGGAAATAGCGGTCGAGCCGCACGTCGATGCTCGAGGGCTGCACCATCGACGCGTCGAATGGATCAATGCGTACGCGTCCGGCGTCGATCTCGGCGCGGATGTCCTTGTCTGAGAGAAGCACCCACCGAGGATACGCAGAACGCGCGGGCCCGCCCCCATCGGGCCGCCCGCGCGCCTGTCGCCCGCCCCTTACCGCTGCTCGAACACCACGGGCACGGCATGCCGCAACCGAGCGCAACGAGGACACCGGATGAGCCGCCCGGGCCCGATCCGCTCTGCCCCGAGCTGCTGCATCGGAAACGTGGTGGTCGCGAAAACGTGCCCTTCGGCACAGCGGACGACGGTGCGCTCCATGGAGTCCATCAAGTCCCTTCCCCATCAAGCCGTGGACGAGACCGCCACATTAGGGGATGAACAGGACGCCACTCCACACGGCACTCCGACCACCCACGCTACGCCCCAACTCCCGCCCCCGACACCCACATCACCCTCCCGGGCCACCTTCCCCGCGGCCGCCTCGACGACGGCTCCGGGATGGGATCGCGATGGGGTACAGTGTCCGAGGATGCGTCGCTGGAGACAGCGTTCGACATTTTCGCGGGTGTAGTTTAATGGTAGAACATGAGCTTCCCAAGCTCAGAGCGCGAGTTCGATTCTCGTCACCCGCTCTTTCATGAAGGCCCTGGTCAATGACCGGGGCCTTTTCTTGTTTGCTCGATCCGAAGCCGGAGAGCATTTCAGCGACCGCCAGGGAGCTGCCGAACCTCCTCCGTAGCCGCTGCGCCCCCTGCCGCCCCGCACATCTCACCGATCGAAAGCAGCCACGGTCCTGGAACCGCTGATAGTGGACGGGTGTGGTGCTCTACGGTGTTCGAGGGCGATAGCGAATGCGAAGGGGGGCCATGGCTGGGGGGACAGCGCTGGCGGATCGTATAGCCGATCAGCGGGCCGGGGTGGGTGATCCGCAGGCGCTGCTGGGGGAGTTCCGGCGGGCTTTGGTGCTGGTGCCGTTGGCAGGTGGAGGGTTGTGGACCGCGGAGTTCGGCGGGGTGTGCTGGGTGTGCGGGTTCACGGACGAGGTGGCGTTTGCGCGGTTCGCGCAGGAGCGGGTCTCTGCTCATGACGCCGGGGCCGCTGGGCGGGCGTGGGAGTTCGCGGAGCTGCGGGGAGGACGGCTGCTGGACGAGGTTGTACCGGCGATGGGGGTGCCGGCGGGCGTCGCGGTGAACATCGCTGATCCTGAGGGGGCCATGTTCTTCCCGCCGGTGACGGGGATCGTGCCGGACGCGGTAGCCGTAGACGGTGAGAACGCGGTGCACCCACGAGGCAGCGACGGGGGGCGTGGGCTGTGAGCGGCGGTGGCGCGGGGGATCTGCACGTTGATCCGGGGAGTGTCCAGAAGATCACCAGTGGGCTGCGGGCGACGGTGGACGAGCTGGGGGAGATCGGTTCGGGCACCGGGGCGGCGCTGGGCAAGGGAGTGTCGGGCCTGGCAATGACCGGCATGGAGGCCGGCCATTACGGGCTGTCGGTGACCTTCGAGGACTTCTGCGAGCGATGGGAGTGGGGAGTCCGGGCGCTGGTCCAGGACGCCAACGCCATCGCGGCGAAGCTTGGCCTGTCCGCAGGGGTGCTGTGGGAGGAGGAGCGGTACATCGAGGGCACGTTGAAGATCGTGGTCAACGCGGGTGTGGGTAATCCGAACGCGTCCGAGGACGACATCGTCAGTCAGGGGTGGGGTGCTGTCCTCACCCCGGACTACCTGAGCCCGGACTACAGCGTGGAGTCGTTCGAGCGGGCCGGCGACGAGGCGAAGCAGACCTGGAAGGACACCGGACGGTCGCTGATGACCGAGGGCACCGGGGGCCTGCACAGCGACATGATGAACAACCTGCTCGGCCGCGACCAGGAGACCTTCGACCGGGACGTCGACGAAGTGTTCGGGCCCTCCCCGGAGGAGCGGGCCCGCCAACGGCAGCAGGACAACGGGGGGAACTGACCCATGGGACTCGGGGATCTTGTCAGCGATCTGACACCGGACGTCATCGAGGACGCCGTCGAGGACGGCACGAAGTGGGTCGGTGACCGGGTCGAGGACGCCGGGGACTGGACGGCCGACCGGCTGGAGGACGTGGGCTGGGACTCCGGCGCGGACTGGGTGCGTGAGCAGTCACGCTCGGTCGCGAACCGGATGGCGCCGAAGTCGAGGAGATGGACCTCGGCCAGACCGAGGACAAGAAGAAGCTGATCTACGGCAGCCCGTCCGAGATCCGCTCGACCGCCACACACCTGAAGAACCTGCAAGGTGCTCTCGACAACGTCGGCGGCGGGCTCAAGGGACTGGACGCCTCCGAACTCAAGGGCAAGACAGCGGACGCGTTCCGCGACTCGGTCTCCGTCGAGCCACCGAAGTGGTTCAAGGCCTCCGACGCCTTCGAGAAGGCCGCGGACGCGTTGGAGTCGTTCGCCGGGACAGTCGAATGGGCTCAGGGTCAGGCCCAGTTGGCGATCGACAAGTGGAACGCGGGTACCAAGGCCTCCGAGGAGGCGATGGACGCCCACAAGAAGAAGTGCGACACGTTCAACAAGGCCGTCGACACGTACAACGCCCTGCCCTCCGACAAACGCGACCCCGCCACCCTGCCGCCGAGGCCCGGTGAGTTCACCGACCCCGGCAAGGCCCGTATGGAGGAAGCCCAGCGACTCCTCACGGAAGCCCGTACGCAACGCAACACCGCAGCCGAGACCGCCCGCACCGCCGTGGCCGCCGCGCGCGACGCCGCGCCGAAGAAGCCGAGCTACGCCGAGCAGGCCATGGACGGGCTCGCCGAGACCCAGATCATGAACACGCACTTCGTCGGCGGGGTCGCCAAGGGCACGGCCGGGCTCCTCAACTTCGTACGCACTGTCAACCCGATGGACCCGTACAACGTCACACACCCCGCCGAGTACGGACTCGCGCTGAACAACACCGCCGCCGGACTCGTCCAGGTCGCCAACGACCCCTGGGGCGCCGGCAAGCAGATGGTCACCGAGTTCATGAAGGACCCCGCCGAAGGACTCGGCCGCCTCGTCCCCGACCTCGTCCTCACAGCCGCGACCGGCGGCGGCGGAGCCGCGGTCAAGGGAGCCCGCACCGCGAAGGAACTCGCCGACCTCGCACAGGACGCGAACAAAGCCCGCCGCCTCATCGACGACGCCCCCGAAGGCACCCACAACCGCACCCCCGAGGAACGCACCACCAAGGGCACCGACCCGGTCGACCTCGCCTCCGGCCGCATGTTCCTGCCCCAGACCGACGTGGTCCTGCCCGGCGTCCTACCGCTCGCCTTCACCCGCCGCGTCGAATCCGGCTACACCGCAGGCCGCTTCTTCGGCCCCTCCTGGTCCTCCACCATCGACGAACACCTGGAAATCGACGCCAACGGCGTCATCCACATCACCGACGACGGCCGCCTCATCCCCTACCCCCACCCCGCACCCGGCCTTCCCACCCGCCCGGAATCCGGCACCTCACGCAGCACCCTGGAACGCGACGCATCCGGCGACTACACGATCACCGACCCCGAAACCGGCCTCACCCGCCACTTCGACGCCCCGCCCGGAACCGACCCCGGCGAAGACGGCGCCGCCTGGCTCGGCGAGATCAGCGACCGCAACGGCAACACCATCACTTTCGACCGCACCGACGACGGCACGCCCCTGGCACTGGTCCACTCCGGCGGCTACCACCTGGAGTTGGCACTGGCAGACGGACTCGTCACAAGCCTGGCGCTGCTCACCCCCACGACGGACGAGAACGGACTCACGCCCGCCGATCCGGATGCGCCCATCTCCCTGCGCACCTACGGTTACGCCGACGGCAACCTCACCAACGTCACCAAACCATCCGGCGCCGCCCTCACCTTCGCCTACGACGAACGCCGCAGGGTCACGGCCTGGATCGATTCCAACAACAGCCGATACAGCTACGCCTACGACGACCGGGACCGCGTCGTCGCGGAGGGCGGTGAGGCGGGCCACTTCCAGCTCACCCTGGCGTACACCGAACCCGACCCGTCCACGGGCAACCGGACCACCACCCTCACCACCGCCGACGGCCGCTCCACCCATCATCTCGTCGACGGCAGGTGCCGAGTCCTGGCCACCACCGACCCATTGGGCAACACCACCCGCGACACCTTCGACGCCCGTGGGCACCGGCTGACCCACACCGACGCACTGGGACACACCACGACGTTCTCCTACGACGAGGCCGGCAGACCCGTCGGTGTCAGGCGGCCGGACGGCACCGAGCTGCGGGCTCAGCGGGACGCATCGGGCCTCATCACCACGCTCACCCATGCGGACGGCAGTCGATGGCATCAGGAATTCGATGAACGTGGCAACCGCACAGCACTGACCGACCCAACCGGCCGCACCACTTCCTACTCATACGACACCTACGGTCGGCTCGTCTCTCTCACCGAGGCGGACGGAGCTACGACCGAAGTGCTCCATGACCCCGCAGGGCTTCCGGTCCGTGTCACCGACTCGCTCGGCGCCACCACACACTTCCAATTCGACGTCTTCGGCCGCCTGGTCCACATCACGGACCCGCTGGGGTCCGAGACCGTGTGCCAGTGGACGTCTGACGGTGAGCTTGCCAGCCGTACGCACCCCGACGGCGCAACGGAATCGTGGACATATGACGGCGAGGGCAACTGCACCAGTTACACCGATCCTATGGGGCGGTCCACCCACTTCGAATACACCGACTTCGACCTGCTCACCACCCGCACAGATCCTGACGGAGCGCGCTACGCCTTCCAGCACGACAGTGAACTCCGTGTCACCCAGGTCACCAATCCTCAGGGGCTGACCTGGGCGTACACCTATGACTCCGCCGGTGAGCTCATATCGGAAACAGACTTCGACGGCCGCACCTATGCCTACACACGTGATCCAGTAGGGCAGGTAATAGCCCGTACGAACCCGCTCGGCGAGAACGTCGCTTACTAGCTGTTGTCCAACCAATCAGGTGTTTGACCTGCAGTTTTGCTGTTTGTGATCACCACGGTTCGGGGTGCAGGGTGTCGAGGTCTTCGCTCTCGAGTCCGGAGGTGCCCTCGTGCCCACGCCTGCTGCTGTGCTGAAGCGCCGACTGTGCGCGTTCGAAGCCCG
>NZ_JBEYCF010000046.1:0-13735 GCF_040632605.1 Streptomyces sp. NPDC019224
CGAGATGGGCGGGGAGCCGGAATGGGTCGCGGAGGAGTCCCGTCCGCTCTACCACGCGGCCGCGAAGATCCGCCGGACAGGCCCTCGGCGGCACCGCGGCCGCCGTCGCCGCGATGGCCGCGCTCACGGCGTCCCAGGCACCCCAGATCGCCGCGCACGAGGGGACCCCGAAGCACCGTCAGAAGGCGGACGATGTCGTCTGGTCCGAGGCCCCCAACGACGACTCGTACCACACCGAACTCCCGCCGCTGAAAAGCCCGAAGCCCCCCGGGAAGGGTGAGAAGCAGAGCACCGCCGCCAAGCGGTCGTGGGCCGAGGCGGGCATCCCGGCCACGGTGCTCGCCGCCTACCGCAGGGCCGAGACCACGATGGGGCGCGGCGATCCCGGCTGCCGGCTGCCCTGGCAGTTGCTGGCGGCGATCGGCAAGGTCGAGTCCGGGCACGCGGCCGGCGGCCGGGTCGACAAGAAGGGCACGACCCTCTCGCCGATCCTCGGCCCGGTCCTCAACGGCGCCGGGTTCGCCCACATCGCGGACACCGACGGCGGCGCGTTCGACGGGGACGCGACGTACGACCGGGCGGTGGGCCCGATGCAGTTCATCCCGTCGACGTGGGCGCACTGGGGCCGTGACGGCAGCGGCGACGGGCGCCGCGACCCGAATAACGTGTACGACGCGGCGCTCGCCGCAGGCGCCTACCTGTGCGCCGGGACGCGCGATCTGTCGATCCCCTCCGACCTGAACCGGGCGGTCCTGAGCTACAACCACTCGGAGAGCTATCTGCGCACGGTGCTGTCCTGGCTGGAGTTCTACCGCAAGGGCATCCACCCGGTGGCCGACGGCACGGGGCCGGTCCCCAAGAGCCCCGGCGCGGGCAGCCCGAACAAGCCCGAGCACCCCGTGGGCGGGTCCGGCGGCAAGGACGGCGGCGGCATCGAGGTCGGCCCGCAGCCCGGCACCAGCACCCGCCCGACCCCACCGGGCACCCATGACCCCGACCCGGGCACGGACCCCACACCCGGCGAGTCCGGCTCCCCGGACCCCACGGAGACCACCGGGCCCTCGCCGGACCCCACGGACACCGGCTCCACCACCCCGGACCCGAGCACCACCCCCGACCCGGACCCGACCACGACGAAACCCGATCCGGGCTGCACGACGGCCACCCCGACGCCGGACCCGGCGGACACCACCGGTTCGCCCTCCGCCGACCCCACGGAGACCGACGACCCCTGCACCACCCCCACCCTGCCGCCCACGGCGGACTGAGCCGGGCCGCGGCCCTCAGCCGCCGCCCGCCAGCACCTCCGCGAGGTCGTAGCGCACGACCTCCTGCAGCTGTGCGTACGTGCAGCTGTCCGGCGTACGGTCCGGACGCCACCGGCGCCACTGGGCGATGTGCCGGAACCGGTCGCCCTCCATGTGCTCGTACGCCACCTCGCAGACCCGTTCCGGCCGCAGCGGCACCCAGGACATGTCCTTCCCCCCGGCCCAGCGGCTCGGGGCGCCGGGCAGTCTGGCGCTCTCGTGCGCCCCGGCCTCGGCCCAGGCGCGCCACGGGTGGTCGTCGACGGCGGTCAGCAGGGGTTCCAGCTCGGTGACGAGTTCGGCGCGGCGCTTCATCGGGAAGGCCGCGCACACCCCGACGTGCTGGAGCGCGCCGCTGTCGTCGTACAGGCCGAGCAGCAGCGAGCCGACGACCGGACCGCTCTTGTGGAAGCGGTAGCCGGCCACCACGCAGTCGGCGGTCCGCTCGTGCTTGATCTTGTACATGGTCCGGGTGTCCGGCCGGTACGGGGCATCGAGCGGCTTCGCCACGACACCGTCGAGCCCCGCCCCCTCGTACTGCTCGAACCACTCCTGGGCGCGGGCGGGGTCGGTCGTCGACGGGGCCAGGTACACCGGTGCCGACGCGCCGGTGAGCGCTGCCTCAAGTACTGTGCGCCGGTTTGCCTGCGGGGTGTCCAGGAGCGATTCGTCTCCCAGCGCCAGGAGATCGAAGGCGACCAGCGCGGCGGGGGTCTGCTCGGCGAGCAGCCTCACCCGGGAGTCGGCGGGGTGGATGCGCTCGCCGAGCCGGTCGAAGTCCAGCCGGCCCTCGTGCGCGACCACGATCTCGCCGTCCACCACACAGCGCTCCGGCAGGTTCTCCCGGACGGCGGTGACCAGCTCGGGGAAGTACCGGGTGAGCGGCTTGCCGGTCCGGCTGCCGATCACCACCTCGTCACCGTCCCGGTGCACGATCGCCCGGAAGCCGTCCCACTTCGCCTCGTAACTCATGCCCGGCGGAATCCGCTTCACGGACTTGGCGAGCATCGGCTTCACGGGCGGCATCACCGGCAGGTCCATGGACCGATTGTGAACCGTACGGAGACCGGAGTCTCCCGATGTGCGGCACAGGTGTGCCCGGCCTACGGTGGCCGACATGGCAGCAGCGGGCGCAGCGGTGGAGCTGGACGCGGCCGGACGGGTGATCCGGCTGTCCAGCCCGGACAAGATCTACTTCCCGGAGAAGGGCTGCACGAAGAGGGACGTGGCCGAGTACTTCCTCGCCGTGGGGCCCGGCATCCTGCGCGCCCTGCGCAACCGGCCCACCACCCTCCAGCGGTTCGTGGAGGGCGTCGAGGGCGATTTCTTCTACCAGAAGCGCGCCCCCGGGAACCTCCCCGACTGGATTCCCACCGCCGGGATCACCTTCCCGAGCGGGCGGTCCGCCCGGGAGATGTGCCCCACCGAGGTGGCCGCCGTCCTCTGGGCCGCCAACCTCGGCACCCTCACCTTCCACCCGTGGCCCGTGCGGGGCGGGGACACCGACCATCCCGACGAACTGCGCATCGACCTGGACCCCCAGCCCGGCACCGGGTACGCCGACGCGGTCCGGGCCGCCCACGAGCTGCGCGGCGTCCTCGACGAGCACGGGCTGCGCGGCTGGCCCAAGACCTCCGGCGGGCGCGGCATCCACGTCTTCGTACCCGTCGAGCCGCGCTGGACGTTCACCGAGGTCCGGCGCGCGGTCATCGCGGTGGGGCGCGAACTGGAGAGCCGGATGCCGGACCGGGTGACCACCGCCTGGTGGAAGGAGGAGCGCGGCGAGCGGATCTTCGTCGACTACAACCAGGCCGCCCGCGACCGCACCATGGCCTCCGCCTACTCCGTACGGCCCTTCCCGCACGCCCCGGTCTCCGCCCCGCTGCGCTGGGAGGAGCTGGACGACGCCGAACCCCGCGACTTCGACATCCGGACCATGCCCCGGCGCTACGCGGAACACGGCGACGTCCACGCCGACATGGACCAGGAGGCGTTCCGGCTGGACTCGCTGCTCGAACTCGCCGACCGCCAGGCGCGCGACGGCGACCCGGGCGATCTGCCCTACCCGCCCGACTACCCGAAGATGCCCGGCGAGCCGAAGCGCGTGCAGCCGAGCCGCGCTCGCCGTGACACGGACGGCGGGGCATGAGCGGACCAGTCCCCGGTCCCCGTCCCACCGCACGGCATTTCGCGACTCGCCCACGGTCCTGGCAGCTCCCGGGCGGACTTTTTCCTTACTGTGGGTAAGTGAAATTCCCGGGCTCGTCACGGCCCGTCACCACATCCTCGGCAGCACCCGTCAGCAGTGGGGAGTTCGACATGGACCGCAGAAGCTTCAGCCGACGGATGCTGGTGGGCGGCGGGGTCGCCGCGGCGGCGGGGGTGACATCGCTGTCCCTCCCCGTCACCGAGGCCGCCGCCACGCCGTCCACCCTGCGCAGGGCGCCCGCCGGGGGAGCGGTCCGGCACCTCCGCATGTACGTGGAACGGCTGTCGGACGGCCGGATGGGCTACGGGCTGGAGAAGGGCAAGGCGACCGTGCCGGGCCCGCTCATCGAGCTCGACGAGGGTGACACCCTGCACATCGAGTTCGTCAACACCCTGGACGTGCCGGCCGGCCTGCACGCGCACGGCGTCGACTACGACATCGCCAGCGACGGCACCCGGATGAACAGCAGCACCGTCGAGCCCGGCGGCACCCGCACGTACACCTGGCGCACCCACACCCCGGGCCCGCGCCGCGACGGCACCTGGCGGCCGGGCAGCGCGGGCTACTGGCACTACCACGACCACGCCGTGGGCTCCGACCACGGCACCGGCGGCATCCGCGAGGGGCTCTACGGGCCGCTGGTCGTGCGGCGCCGGGGCGACATCCTGCCGGACAGGACGATCACGATCGTCTTCAACGGCATCTCGATCAACAACACCCCGGCCGGTGAGAGCCCCGACTTCGAGGCCACGCTCGGGGAACGGCTCGAAGTCGTCATGATCACGCACGGCGACTTCTACCACACGTTCCACGTCCACGGTCACCGCTGGGCGGACAACCGTACGGGCATGCTCACCGGACCCGACGACCCGAGCCGGATCGTCGACACGAAGATCGTCGGACCGGCGGACTCCTTCGGCTTCCAGGTGATCGCCGGCGAACACGTGGGCGCCGGCGCCTGGATGTACCACTGCCATGTGCAGAGCCACGCGGACCGGGGCATGGGCGGGAGGCTCCTCGTCGCCGACCGGGACGGCACCGTGCCCGGACGTGACGGGAAATAGCTCCCGGAGGGCCGGCCACGGGCCGCGGGAAGGCACCATTGACGCGGCGTTGATCAGTCGTTTATCGCGGCAGGGCACTGTGGCGACCATGCTGATCAACACCGCGACCGACCCCGCCTTCTCCTGGCAGGAGACAGCACTGTGCGCGCAGGCGGGCCCCGACTTCTTCTTCCCGGCCCCGGGCAGTTCCACCCGTGAGGCCAAGCAGCTCTGCAACGCCTGCGAGGGACGGCAGGCGTGCCTGGAGTACGCCCTCGACAACGACGAGCGCTTCGGCGTATGGGGCGGCCTGTCCGAGAAGGAGCGCGAGCATCTGCGCAGAGTCGGCCGCGAGCGGGGCTGAAACCGCCCCGCCCGTGCGACACTTCGGCCTTCCGTTATTCGGGCCGCGGGACCCGTGACCGCTGCGGAACCCGCGTCGACCAGGAGGAGAAGCCGAGTTGAGCGAGTACGACTACATCGTCGTCGGGGCGGGGTCGGCCGGCTGCGTGCTGGCCGCGCGGCTGTCCGAGGACCCCACCGTCCGAGTGGCCCTCGTCGAGTCGGGCGGGCCCGACCGCAAGCAGGAGATCCGCATCCCGGCCGCGTTCCCGAAGCTGTTCAAGACCCCGTTCGACTGGAACTTCAGCACGGTGAAGCAGCCGGCGCTCGGCGGCCGTGAACTCTTCTGGCCGCGCGGGCACACGCTCGGCGGCTCGTCCTCGATCAACGCCATGATGTGGGTGCGCGGACACCGCGACGACTACGACGCATGGGCCGGCGCCGCCGGGCCGGAATGGGGCCACGACGCGATCGTGCCCTACTTCCGGCGCGCCGAGCGGTGGACCGGCCCCACCCGGTCCGGCACGGTGTACGGCACCGAGGGCCCGCTCCACATCGCACCGCCCCGCAGCCCGTCCCCGCTGACCGCCGACTTCGTCACCGCCTGCCGCGAGGACGGCCTGCCGTTCCTCGACGAGTTGAACGCCCCCGACCACAGCGGGGTCGCCATCACACCCCTCAACCAGCGGCGCGGACGGCGCTGGAGCGCGGCCGACGGCTACCTCAAACCGGCCGCCCGGCGCGCCAATCTGGACATCATCCCGCACACCCGCGTCCGGGGTCTCGCCTTCGACGGGGACCGCGCCACCGGAGTGCTGGCCGAGGGTTCCGGCACGCTCACCGCCCGCCGCGAGGTGATCCTCAGCGCCGGCGCCATCGGCTCCCCGCACCTGCTGCTGCGCTCGGGCATCGGCGACCCCGGAGAACTGCGCCGGGCGGGCGTCGAGGTGCGGGCCGAGTCCCCGGACGTCGGCCGCAACCTCCAGGACCACCTCCTCTTCACCGTCACCTTCCGCTGCCCGCGCCCGGTGACCATGACCGGCGCCGACACCCCGGCGAACATCGCCCGGTACCTGCTGGCCGGGCGCGGGCCCCTCAGCTCCAACCTGGCCGAGGCCGTCGCCTTCGTCCGCAGCTCGTCCGGGCCGGCCGCCCCGGATCTCGAACTCATCTTCGCCCCGGCGCCGTTCATCGACCACGGGCTGACCCCGCCCACCGAACACGGCGTCACCATCGGCGTGGTCCTCCTCCAGCCGGAGAGCACCGGGCGCATCACCCTGGACCCGGACCACCCGGACCCCGGCTCGGCCCTCCGGATCGACCCGGGCTATCTCGCCGCCGAGGCCGATCTGCGGTCCATGACGGACGGCGTCCGCCACGCCGAACGGCTCTTCGCCCACCCGGCCCTCGCCCCGCACACCTCGACGCCCATGGGCCACTACCCCGGACCGGTCGACGACGACCGGCTGGCCGAGGCGATCCGGGCCGGTGCGGAGACCATCTACCACCCCGTCGGCACCTGCCGGATGGGCGAGGACGCCGGATCGGTCACCGACCCCCGGCTCAGGGTGCGCGGCGTCCGGGGCCTGCGGGTCGTCGACGCCTCGGTCATGCCGCGCATCACCCGCGGGCACACCCATGCGCCCACGGTCGCCATCGCCGAGAAGGCGGCCGAGCTGATCAGGCAGGACGCCCGGGGGTAGCCCCGGGCCGCGCGCGGAGCCGCCGCCGGACCGGGATCACGACGGGATACGGAACGTCTCCCCGTACATCTTCCAGGTCAGCGGCGGCTCCAGCTCCAGATTGCCGTCCTCCAGGAACACACGCTGGGCGGTGTCGATGCGCGAGGTGTCGTGCTGCTGGTTCTTCTTCGACTTCATCACGGCCCGCGCGGTGTCCAGGAAGATGTCCAGGTACGCCGACTCGTCACCGCCCTCCGCGACCGTGTCCGCCTCGGCCAGCGCCGCCCGGCGGATGCCGTAGAACGAGTCCGCCTCGTGCCCCGGCCCCTGGAGCACCATGGTGTCGAAGTAGATGAACTGGCCCAGCGTGCCGAGCCCGTCGAGCTTCGCCAGCCGCACCGCCGGCTCGAAGTACTGCTTGTCGCGGACCTCTTCCTGCGCCCTGCGGAACGCCGGGTCGTCGGCCGCCTTCTTCCACGCGGCCGTGAACCCCGGGTCCAGCCCCTCGTGCGACCCGGTCCCGTCGACCTTGCGCAGGGCCGGGAGGAACGGAGCCAGCGGGTTGTCCGGATGGTCCTTCGTGAACGCCTCGACGAACGCGAGCATGTCGTGCGTACCGGAGCAGAACCCGACGAGGCCGGCCGCGTAGCCGGTGCCGTCGCCGCTGTCCTCGATCGTCCCGTACTGGGTGCGCCAGTCCAGGGTGGAACCCTCGGCACTGGACAGCAGCCGCCACGCGATCTCGCGCATCTTCGGATCGGCGAGCCCGGCCGGTGCCCGGCCGACCCGCTCGTTCATCTCCCGGCGCTCCTCGTCGTCCGCGGCCGCGAACGGGTCCGGGTTCACCGGCCCGGTGGCCGCCGCCTCGGCCTTGGGGGAGTCGGTGGGCAGCCCGGTGTCGTCGCCGCCGCTGTTGAGGAGGAGGGAGACGGCTATCGCGATCGGTGCGGCGATGAGAGCAAAGCGGGTCACAGGTTTCACCGGCACAGCGTACGGTCCCCGCCCGTCCGGGGAGGGCTTACCCCCGCACGGCGGAACCGGCCGGTGCCCCATGCCCTGCTGAGGCCCCCGATCCCCTTCCGTGCCCCCGGCTCATGCGTGAATTCGCCGCCCGCGCACGCGTTCCGTCCGCTTCGGGGGAAGCCGCGCAGGCTTTCCTGGGGGGCGGGGACGCGCGGAGGCGGAGGTGACGGTCCGGGAGTGAGCGGCCTCCCGGAGCCGTCGGCGGCTCCGCGCGGTCAGCCCTGGGCGCGGGCCGTCATCCGCGCCTTGCGCGCCGCCAGCTTCTCGTCGAACTTCGCGGCCTCGGTGTCCAGCCCGTGCATGTAGAGGCCGAGCTCCTCCTGCGCCTGCAGGCCCTCCGGGCCGAGGCCGTCGATCTCGAGCACCTTCAGATAGCGCAGCACCGGCTGGATGACGTCGTCGTGGTGGATGCGCATGTTGTAGATGCCGCCGATCGCCATCTGCGCGGCGGCCCGCTCGAAGCCGGGCATGCCGTGGCCGGGCATCCGGAAGTTGACGACGACGTCGCGCACGGACTGCATCGTCAGGTCCGGGGCCAGCTCGAAGGCCGCGCCCAGGAGGTTGCGGTAGAACACCATGTGCAGGTTCTCGTCGGTCGCGATGCGCGCCAGCATGCGGTCGCAGACCGGGTCGCCCGACTGGTGCCCGGTGTTGCGGTGCGAGACGCGGGTCGCCAGCTCCTGGAAGGCCACATAGGCCACGGAGTGCAGCATCGAGTGCCGGTTGTCCGACTCGAAGCCCTCCGCCATGTGCGCCATCCGGAACTGCTCCAGCTTGTCCGGGTCGACGGCGCGCGAGGTGAGCAGGTAGTCGCGCATCACGATGCCGTGCCGGCCCTCCTCGGCCGTCCAGCGGTGCACCCAGGTGCCCCAGGCGCCGTCGCGGCCGAAGAGCGTGGCGATCTCGTGGTGGTAGCTGGGGAGGTTGTCCTCGGTGAGGAGGTTGACCACGAGAGCGATCCGGCCGATGTCGGTGACCTTCGACTGGTCGGCCTGCCAGGCCTCGCCGTCCTCGAAGACACCGGGGAAGTTGCGCCCGTCGGAGAAGGGGACGTACTCGTGCGGCATCCAGTCCTTGGCGACCTTGAGGTGCCGGTTGAGCTCCTTCTCGACCACCTCTTCGAGCGCGTACAGGAGGTGGGCATCGGTCCACGCCTGGGAACTGCCGAGATGGGGAGAAGTGATCGTCACGAGGGCTCCTGGGGACGGGAGGATTATTACCTACGGATTCGTAGGTTACGAGACCGTAGGTTAAAGCGGCGGTAAGGCCGCAGCCAAGCCCCCATGAGTGAAAGTCGCTCACTCTGCGTCACTGTCCCACGGGTGGGTGCGCGGCGGACCGCGCCGCGCACCCCCTGGGTCACAGCCCGGCACGCACCTCCTCGGCCGTCGTGTCGCGCAGTTCGCCGTCGAGCAGCAGCCAGCGCGTGATCCCCAGGGACTCCAGGAACGGCACGTCGTGGCCGGCCACGACGAGCGCCCCCTCGTACGCGTCGAGCGCCGCGGTCAGCCGGCGCGCACTGGCCATGTCCAGGTTGTTCGTCGGCTCGTCCAGCATCAGCAGCTGGGGCGCCGGCTCGGCCAGCAGCAGCGCGGCCAGCGCGGCCCGGAACCGTTCCCCGCCCGACAGGGTCCCCGCGGCCCGGTCCGCCCGCGCCCCCTTGAACAGGAAGTGCGCCAGCTTCGCCCTGATGTGGTTGTTCGTGGCGTCCGGCGCGAACCGCGCCACGTTCTCCGCCACGCTCAGCCCGTCGTCGAGCACATCGAGCCGCTGCGGCAGGAAGCGCAGTGGGACCTCGGTCACCGCCTCGCCGGACACGGGTGCCAGCTCACCGGCGAGCGTGCGCAGCAGCGTGGTCTTGCCCGCTCCGTTGCGTCCCACCAGCGCGATGCGCTCGGGACCGCGCACCTCGTACCGCCCCCGCACCCGCGCCCCGTACGCGAGTTCCAGATCGCGCAGGACGAGCACGCCCCGGCCCGGATGGACCTTGGTGCGCGGCAGTTCGACCCGGATCTCGTCGTCGTCGCGCACCGCGTCGACGGCGTCGTCCAGGCGCTCCTTCGCGTCGGCCAGCCGGCTCGTGTGCATCAGGCGCTGCTTGCCCGCCGACTCCTGGGCGGAGCGTTTGCGGGCGCTCGCGACGATCTTCGGTACGCTCCCCTGCTCGAACAGCTTCTGGCCGTACCGTTTGCGCCGGGCCGACTTCACCTGGGCCTCGGCCAGTTCACGCTTCTGGCGCTGCACGTCGGCTTCGGCGACCCGCACCATGCGCTCGGCCGCCTCCTGTTCGACGGCGAGCGCCGCCTCGTACGCCGAGAGGTTGCCGCCGTAGAAGGTGACGGTGGAGTCGCGCAGATCGGCGATCCGGTCGACGCGTTCCAGGAGTTCGCGGTCGTGGCTGACGACGACGAGCACACCGTGCCACGCGTCGACCGCCGCGTAGAGCCGCCGCCTGGCGTACAGGTCCAGGTTGTTCGTCGGCTCGTCGAGCAGCAGCACTTCGGGCCGGGCCAGCAGCAGAGCGGCCAGCCGCAGCATCACGCACTCACCGCCCGACATTTCGCCGATCGTGCGGTCGAGCCCGATGTGGCCGAGTCCCACTTCGTCGAGCGCGGCGCGGGCCCGCTCCTCGACGTCCCAGTCGTCGCCCACGGCGGCGAACCGCTCCTCGCCGACGTCACCGGCCTCGATGGCGTGCAGCGCCTCGCGGACGGTGTCGATGCCGAGCACGGCGTCGACGCGCAACCCCGTGTCCAGGACCAGGTCCTGTGGCAGGTATCCCACTTCGCCGGCCACGTCGATGCGGCCCTCGGAGGGCTGGAGTTCCCCGGCGAGCAGCCGGAGCAGGGTCGATTTCCCGGCCCCGTTGAGGCCGATGAGTCCCGTGCGGCCGGCGCCCACGGAGAGATCGAGTGCGTCCAGGGTGCGGCTGCCGTCGGGCCAGGCAAAGGAGAGGGACGAGCAGGTGATGCGGGCGGTGGGTGCGGTCATGGGGAATCTCCCGGTTGCGAGGAAGGGCAGGGCAACGGGGTGAGACACCGGCCACTGGCGTTCCACGAGAATTCCGGGATGACGGAAGGAAGGCCCTGGTCACGGAGGACGGCTCAAGGAGCTGAGGTCACACTCGGGCGCGCGGGCACGGCGAAGACCGGGCACGGCACGCGACACGGTGTCTCACGACCTCAGATCCGCAACGTCCTGCTCCGTTCGGCGACAACAAGGACACCGGAGACGTTACGCGGCGCCGGGGGGAGGGGCAATCGGATTGACGGCCCGCGCGGAAGAACGTGGGGCCGCCGGTCAGCGGGGCCCGAACAGATCGGTCAGATTCCGGTCCAGGTCCAGGAACCGGTACTCGTGGCCGCAAGGGACCAGGCCCTCCGTCCGCCGCAGGAAGCGGCTCAGATCCGCCGTGCGGACGTGCACCATGGCGACCCCCTCGGCGGCGTGGAACTCCAGCACCGTGCGGTCGTAGCCGAACGGCCTGACCCGTACGTCGCCGAGCCCGGACGGGACCTCCATCCCGGCGGCGAGCAGCTCCCGGGAGAACTGCCAGGACACCTCGGTTCCCTCCAGCGTCGCCGGCGCGGGGAACGCCATGCGTACGGTGAAGGGGTCCGCCCGGTCGTAGCTCAGGACAGCGGGCAGCGTCTCCATCTGCGGCGCGGACGCAACCATGCGGGCCTGTACGGACTGTTCGATGACCGTGGACACGAACCTGCTCCCTCTCGCGACCGGACGAACGGTTCCCGGCAGCCGTAGAGACGACCGAAGCCGCCGAAGCGTGCACCGGGGAGCGGCGTGAGCTGCGTCACCGCACACCACTGCCTGTTCACCTGCCCCGATCCGGCCGCCGCACCCCGGCCGGGAGTCTTCCGGGGCGAGGATTTCTCAGGGCTGCTGACGGTACGGGGCGAGCGCGTCCGACGTCCTGGTGGCGATGAACTCCGTGATCCGGTACGCGCAGACGCCCTCGACGACGAAGGGGTCGGTCGCCGCCAGCCGCTCGATCGCCGCCCGCTCGTCCCCGACCGCGAGGATCACCCCGCCCTCGCGGGGGTTCTTGCGCCCGGAGGCGATGAACACCCCTGCCGCGTACTGCTCGTCGAGCCAGGCGATGTGTTCCTTCATCACCGCGTCGACACGGTCCAGCGGGGCGGTGTAGGACAGCTCGAGTACGAACATGACCTCAGGCTACCGGGCAGGACAGCCCTTAGGGTTGGTCGCACCATGACAGCTTTTCGGATTCCCTCCGCTTTCCGGATTCCCTCCGACGCGGCCGAGGCCCGTGCCGTCCAGGACGACCTGCGGGCCCGGGTGATCCTCGACGAGCCGGGGCCGCCGCCGGGGCGCGGCCGGGTGACCGGGGTCGACGTCGCCTACGACGACGAACGCGACATCGTGGCCGCGGCGGCCGTCGTGCTCGACGCCGCGACGCTGGAGGTGGTGGAGGAGGCGACCGCCGTCGGCCGGGTCAGCTTCCCGTACGTCCCGGGGCTGCTCGCCTTCCGCGAGATCCCGACCCTGCTGGCCGCCCTGGAGAACCTGACGGCCGACCCCGGTCTCGTCGTCTGCGACGGGTACGGCAGGGCCCACCCCCGCCGCTTCGGCCTCGCCAGCCACCTCGGCGTCCTCACCGGGCTCCCGGTCATCGGCGTCGCCAAGAGCCCGTTCACCTTCACCTTCGAGCAGCCCGGCCCCCGGCGCGGGGACCAGTCGCCGCTGCTGGACGGGCAGGAGGAGGTCGGCCGTGCGCTGCGCACCCGGGACGGCACCAAACCGGTCTACGTCTCCGTCGGCCACCGCACCGGCCTGGACAACGCCGTCGCGCACACCCTCGCGCTCGCCCGGGACTTCCGGCAGCCGGAGACGACCCGCAGGGCCGACTCCCTGTGCAGGCGGGCGCTCCGTGAGGCGACGGCCTGAACCGGCTCCGGCACCATCGTCGAGGACGGCGGAGTGCTGTGGAGGGGCGGGGCGGAGCGTCAGGCCGACGAGAAGACGTGGTCGCTGATCAGCCGGCCGACCAGCGCCGGCACCTGCTCGAAGACCTCGACCGGGCCGTCACGCAGGCTCAGCGGTGCGGCCAGGTGGCCGAGGAGCTCCAACGCCGCGGGCTGACCGCGACGTCCGCGGAGGTGGCGCCGACGTCCACCCCGAGGAAACGGAACGACGGGGCGACCCGGACGCTGTACGAGCGGCGGCCGCCGCGGGAGGCGGCGAGGCCGTCCGGGACGATCAGCCCGGACTGCATCAGCCGCTCGATCTCGAACGCGAGCTCGGGACGCGAGAGTTCCGCCGTTTCGGTGCCGCATGTTCCCCACACAGGCGGCCGGGCCCGGCGGGGGGAGTGTTTCGGACTCCACCCCGCCGGGCCCGGCGCGCTGCTCGCGTAGTCCTGCCAGATCACGGCTCAGCGGCCGTCAGGACCTCGGTCCCGCATCCCGACGTCGGACTGGGCGGCGGCCTTCTTGATCGCTGCGGCCTCGCGCTGGTCGACGACTCCTTCCTTCCGCAGTGCGTTGACGATGTCCCCGACGTGGGAGACGAATGTGCCGTGGCTCTTCCAGGCCCGATGGTCCTCGATCAGTTCGTTGATCGTGCAACCGTTGGTCGTGACACGGTTCGGGACACCGGTGTCGACGAGGCCGGTGAACACGGTGGACCGGTCGTCCGTCTCGGCGCAGTCGGCCGGTGGCTTGCCGTCGACGACCGTGAGGGTCAGCGACTGTGGCGTGGACGTGTTGCCGGCCTTGTCGCTGGCCCGGTAGAGCACGGTGTGGCTTCCGGACTTGGTGATCGCCACCGGGCCGGAGTACCGGAGGTAGGGTCCGCCGTCGAGCGAATACTCGATACCGGCCACACCCGACTCCGTGTCGGACGCGGTCACCGTCACCGTCGCGCTGCCGACATACGCACCCGCGTCGTCCTTCGTCCCGGACACGGACGCCGAGACCTCCGGCGTGGTCCGGTCCTCGGTCGGAGCCGCCACGACGGTGAAGGTGACCGACTTGGCGGTGGAGGTGTTGCCCGCTTTGTCGGTGGCCCGGTAGGTGAGGGTGTGTTGTCCTGTGGCGCTGACGGTGATGGGGGCGGTGTATGGCTTGTATGTGGTGCCGTCGAGGGCCG
>NZ_JBEYCF010000046.1:13832-63944 GCF_040632605.1 Streptomyces sp. NPDC019224
TGTATGGCTTGTATGTGGTGCCGTCGAGGGCGTATTCGATGGTGTCGATGCCTGATTCGGTGTCGGAGGCGGTCAGGGTGACGGTTGCGGTGGAGACGTACTCGCCGGCGCTGTTCTTGGTGCCGGTGACGTTGGCGGAGGTGTCGGGTGGGGTGGTGTCCTTCGGGGGTTGGGGTGCGGCGACGGTGAAGGTGACGGACTTGGCGGTGGAGGTGTTTCCGGCTTTGTCGGTGGCCCGGTAGGTGAGGGTGTGTTGTCCTGCGGCGCTGACGGCGATGGGGGCGGTGTATGGCTTGTATGTGGTGCCGTCGAGGGCGTATTCGATGGTGTCGATGCCTGATTCGGTGTCGGAGGCGGTCAGGGTGACGGTTGCGGTGGAGACGTACTCGCCGGTGCTGTTCTTGGTGCCGGTGACGGACGCGGACGCCTCGGGCGCGGTGGTGTCCTCACCGGGGGCAGCCGTGACGACCAGCTCGCCCACCATCATCTGGTGGCCCGGCATGGCGCAGAAGTACCGGTAGACGCCGGGCGTGAGCGTGACTTCCGCCGAGTGCCTGCCGCCCTCCGCGTCGAAGGGGCTCGCCAGGATGTTCAGGCTGACATCGTTGTTGTAGTCGCCGTTCGCCGAGTCGAACGTCAGCGTGTGCGTCAGCCCCGTCGTGTTGCCCGTCGCCGCGCTGCTCTCGAACACGATGGTCGTCCTGCCCGCCACCGCCGTGGCGGGAGCCGACGTGTACTTGGTGTAGTCGTCGCCGGCCGTCCAGGTGAGCACCTGGTTCGCCGCCGCCGGTTCAGCCGAGCGGTTCACGGCCGCGTACGCGGCCGGAACGGCCAGGGCGAACGCGGTGAAGACCACGGCCATCACTGCCATCAGCATCGGATGCTCACCGAGCCGGTCGCGTAGCGCAGATCTCGAGGGGGGCGGATCCGTCTGGTCATGGAGCAGGCTTCTGGACACTGCTGCACCTTTCGGGAAATCGCTTGTGCGGCACCGCATAGGACTCACGGTCCCGCCTGCTGGACGTTTCGTCGCCGGGATGAGCGCGTTCCGAGGTACGAGTGGCTGCTCACATGACCGGCCCGGCCCGGCCCGAGCGGGAGGGTGGGCGCAGCCTTTTCAACGTGGCAACGTCGGCAAGTTAGCGAGCCTTTTGACTATTCGCCAAGACCTTTGACGAGAATCCGACCAACTTTGACCTGTGTCTGGAAAAACTGGATGCCCGGCCGCTACGGTGTCCAGCGTTCCGAGGTGACTATCTCCACCCAGTCGGTCCGGTCCCGGCCGCAGCCGGCCCATCGAGCCGAGTCAGAGCTCACGTCAGGTCCTGGCCCTGTCCGACCGCCGCCGCCCGAAGTCCGGTCCGGCGACCGTCCCGCCCCGGCGGCACCGCGGGCCAGGCGCACCACGCGTACCGCCGCGACGGACCAGCTGCCGTTGTCGGCGGCTTGGACCAGAACCACGAAACGACCGCATGCACCTTCGCGTTTCGAGGATTGGAGAGCGATGTTCGACTCAGACACAGGCATGAGACGCCACTTCTCCCGGCGGGCGTTCGCCACCGGGGCGGCAGCCGCGGCGGTCGTGCCCACGGTGCTGGGCGCTACCGCAGCCGTATCGCAGGACAAGCTCCGCGAGGGCAACGGGCAGGGGAACGACAAGGGCACCGTCCGTCAGCTGACCTTGTACATGGAGAAGCTGCCGAACGGGGAGATGGGCTACGGCCTTGAGCCGGGCAAGGCGTCGATTCCCGGTCCGCTCATCGAGATGACCGAGGGCGACACGATGAACATCGAGGTCGTCAACAATCTGGACGTCGCCGCGAGTCTTCATGTGCACGGTGTGGACTACGACGTGGCGAGCGACGGAACCAAGATGAATGACAGCGTTGTCGAACCGGGTGGCCGCCGGACGTACGTCTGGCGCACCCACGCCCCGGGGCCGAATCACGATGGCACGTGGGAGACGGGCAGCGCCGGCTACTGGCACTACCACGATCACCAGGTGGGTACCGAGCACGGCACGGGAGGTCTCAAGAGGGGGCTGTACGGGGCCGTCGTCGTACGCCGCAAGGGCGATGTGCTGCCCGACAAGAAGTTCACCGTGGTGTTCAACGACATGACGATCAACAACAGGGCCCATCACGACGTTCCGACGCTCAAGGCCGTCGTCGGCGAGCGGGTGGAGTTCATCGTCATCACGCACGGGGAGTTCTTCCACACGTTCCACGTGCACGGACACCGCTGGGTCGACAACCGCACCGGCATCATGCAGGGCCCCAAGGACGAGACCCGCGTCATCGACACCAAGACCGTCGGGCCGGGGGACTCCTTCGGCTTCCAGGTGGTGGCGGGCGCCCGGGTCGGCGCGGGCAACTGGATGTACCACTGCCATGTCCAGAGCCACGCGGACATGGGCATGGTCGGGATCTTCCAAGTGGCCGATGCCAACGGCCACGTCCCCGGCGGCGGGATGGAAGGGATGGAGGGAATGGAAGGGATGGCCCACCACTAGTGCCGCGGCACTAGCCACCCCCGATACAGCGGCGGGCCCGGCCCCGGCCGCTTCAGAAGCCACGCCCGTAAGGCCTGCCTGACGGGCGTGTACGGACCGGCCGTCGGCGGTCCCCTGCCCGCCAGGACCAGAGGCATGCCCGGCCCCCTCCGGCACTCGCCCTCCCGGGCATCGTGAACGCCTGCCGAACGCCGTCCCGCCCGGCCCCCCGCCGGCCCGGGGCCCGGCGGCAGTCCGAGAACAGGACATGTACCCATCCCCTGATCGCTCTTCCTGATCGAGTCAAGGAGTAAGCATGGGCAAGAGAGACCCGTTCACATGGTCGAGGAGTAGCGGAGCCCCGCCCGCGCCGGGCGGACGGCCGAGGCGGCGCGTACGCCCCTGGCGCCGGGCGGTCGTCATGCTGTCCAGCGCAGCGCTGAGCGTCGGGCTGTCCACGCTGCCCGCCGTACAGGCACAGGCCAAGCCGGCCGACAGCGCCGGGGAGCAGGCCGCCGCGGCCGATTCCACGGTGAACGTGCTGGTCTTCCACGGACCTGCCGCCAAGCAGGACGACCCGGTGAAGAAGGCCGCGGCCGCGATCGAGAAGCTCGGTTCCGAGAATGGATTCAAGGTCGTCGAGTCCGAGGACGCGAGCGTGTTCAACGCCGCCGACCTCGCCGACTACCGGGGCGTGGTGTTCCTGTCGGCCGACGGTGTGACGCTCAGTGCGGAGCAGGAGGCCGCGTTCAAGGCGTACATCAGCGGCGGCGGCGGCTTCGTCGGCGTGCACGACGCCGCACGGGCCCAGTCCGACTCCTCCTGGTTCACGGGACTGATCGGCACCCGGCCGGCACTGGGGCTGCCCGACGCCGAGAAGGTCGTCGAGAGCGCGGTCAGCGGGGACAATTCGCCGAACGAGTCGAAGGACAAGCTGTTCGACGGCAAGAACGACACCAAGTGGCTGACCTTCGATCCCACCGGCTGGGTCACCGCGAAGCTGGACAAGCCCGTCGCGATCGTCAACTATGCCCTGACCTCGGGCAATGACTACACGGGACGTGACCCCAAGGACTGGAAGCTTCAGGGATCGGACGACGGCAAGACCTGGAAGACACTGGACACCCGGAGCGGCGAGACGTTCACCTCGCGCGGCCAGACCAGGCAGTTCCAGTTCACCAACAAGGACGCCTACCGGAACTACCGGCTGGAGATCACCGCGAACAGCGGTGAACCGCTGATCCAGCTGGCCGAGCTGCGGCTCTTCAGCGCCAACCCGACACCGCCCCAGGACTCCAAGGTCCAGCAGGCCGTCGTCGATGTGACGGACCGGCAACACCCTGCCAACAAGGGGCTTCCCCTCAACTGGACCCGCTCCGACCAGTGGATCAACTGGGACCCCAACCCCATCGGCAAGGTCCACACCATCGCCCAGGTGGAGGAGAGCAGGTACAAGCCGGGCCTCAGCGCCAACGGCCCCTTCCACCCGATCTCGTGGTGCCGCGACTACGAGGGCGGCAGGTCCTTCTACACCGGCATGGGGCGCACCGAGGAGAGCTACACCAGCGACTCGAAGTTCCAGAGCCATCTGCTCGGCGCCATCGAGTGGACCACCGGCATGGTGCGCGGCGACTGTCAGGCCACGATCGCGTCCAACTACACCACCGAGCGGCTGACCGCCCAGAACAAGGCCGGGCAGCTGGACCAGATCGGTGAGCCGCACGGTCTGACCATGGCCCCCGACGGCAAGGCCTTCTACATCGGCAAGGCCGCCTGCCCCACCGGAGCGATCGTCGACTGGAACGACCCCAAAGTCGGCCTCGGCTGCGGCACGATTCACCAGTGGGACCCCAAGACCAAGAAGGTCAAACTGCTCACCACGCTCGACGTGATGGGCAACCGGGGCAGCGGCGACGAACTGGTCAAGAACGAGGAAGGCCTCATCGGCATCACCCTCGACCCGAAGTTCGAGAAGAACGGGTGGATGTACATCTTCTGGATGCCGCACGACTCGATCGACCGCGACAAGCGGATCGGTCAGCGGACGGTCTCCCGGCTCACCTACGACTTCGGGTCCGACTCCATCGACCAGGGCACCCGCAAGGACCTGCTGCACTGGGACACCCAGATCCACAGCTGCTGCCACGCCGGCGGCGGGATGGCCTTCGACAAGGACGGCAATCTCTACATCGGCTCCGGCGACAACAACTCCTCGGGCGGCTCCGGAGGTTACTCCGGGAACAACTGGACCGAGGACTACAAGGGCGTCTCCTTCCAGGACGCTCGCCGCACAGCCGGCAACACGAACGACCTGAACGGGAAAATCCTCCGGATCCACCCCGAGCCGGACGGCACATACACCATTCCCAAGGGCAACCTCTTCCCGCCGGGAACGGACAAGACCCGTCCCGAGATCTATGTGATGGGCGTCCGCAACATCGCCCGGCTGTCCATCGACCCGGTGCACAACTGGCTCACCGCCGGCTGGGTCGGCCCGGACGCCGGCGCACCCGATCCCGAGCTGGGCCCGGCCAAGTACGAGACGGCCACGGTCATCACCTCCGCGGGCAACCAGGGCTGGCCGTACTGCATGGGCAACAAGCAGCCCTATCGCGACCGCAGCAACACCGACGCCAAGAAGCTCACCGGCTGGTACGACTGCGACCACCTCAAGAACGAGTCGCCGCGCAACACCGGTCTGACGGACATCCCGGCCGCCCGTGACAACATGATCTGGTTCTCGCCCCAGGGCGGCGGCCCGGTCTACCCCGAGCGCTCCGACGGCAGCGGCCTGCCGTCGTACGTCGAGAGCGAGGCCACCTACACGGAGCCGTACTTCAAGGGCGGCGGCCAGGCCGTCATGTCCGGTCCGACCTACCACCGCTCCCAGGTGAACACGGAGAGCGGCGACGCCTGGCCGGCGTACTGGGAGGACAAGTGGTTCATCGGCGACGAGTCCAACGCCAACAACCGCGTCGCGGTGACGGTGGACCCGGCCAAGGTCAAGGACGCGGGTGCACCCGCCTTCGGTGAGGACCTGCGCAGCATCATCGCGCCCGGCGGCGGCGCCACCCAGATGCAGAGCTGGATGGACGCCAAGTTCGGTCCCGACGGCGCCCTGTACATGCTCGACTACGCGGGCGGCTTCTTCAGCCTGCACCCCAACCAGAAGCTCATCCGCATCAGTTACCACGGTGGCCCCGCCACCCCGAACCCGCAGGCCGCCGGGGCGCGCGTGGTGACGCAGAGCAAGCCGAAGACGGTGGCGTTCTCCGGCACCAGGGTCGGCGGCGTGGCGTGGGAGTGGGACTTCGGCGACGGCAGCGCGCCCTCGCACGAGGCCGCCCCGACGCACACCTACGCCGACTACGGCACGTACCACGCGAAGCTGACGGTCACCTACGCCGACGGTGAGAAGGCCACCGCGACGATCGACGCGAAGGCCGGCTGCTCCGCTCCGGACGCGCGGAAGACCGTGTGGCTGCTCGACACCGATACGGAGGTGGCCAACCACAAGGCCGGTGGCGGCTGCACCGTCAATGACCTCATCGACGACGAGGCGTCCTGGCCGAACCACGGCGAGTTCGTCAGCCACGTCAACGGTGTGGTCAACGACCTCCGCAAGGAGGACGTCCTGGCCAACAAGGAGGCGTCGGCGATCGGCAAGGCCGCCGCTCGGAGCCGGATCGGCAAGGTCGCCGGATACCGCCCGCTCTTCGACGGGACGGCGGCAAGCCTGGCTGACTGGCGGCAGGCGGGGCCGGGGAAGTTCTCGCTCCAGCCCGACGGAACCCTGCGCACCTCCGGCGGCATGGGGATGCTGTGGTACGCCAGGAAGGAGCTCGGGGACTTCTCGCTCAGACTCCAGTTCCGGGACGTGGCGCCGGGCACCGCCCATGCGAACACGGGCGTCTTCATCAGGTTCCCGGACCCGCGGACGCCCCTGGCCGACCGTCCGGCCGGCAGTTGCGGGACGCTCGGTTCGGCCCGCAACGCCCAGGAGTGGCTCGCCGTCTACTGCGGACAGGAGATTCAGATCTACGACGGAGCAGGTGGCGAGGCCCAGAAGACCGGCTCGGTGTACAACTTCAAGCCGGTGGGTCTCGACAAGGCGGGGGTGACCCCGAAGGGCCAGTGGAACGACTACGAGGTCCGTGCGGTCGGACAGCACTACACGATCATCCGTAACGGCGTGGTGATCAACGAGTTCGACAACACACCCGGCAAGGAGTCGTCCCGGGCGGGTGACCCGTCCACGGACCTGCGCCAGTTCCTCAGCGGGTACATCGGGCTGCAGAACCACAGCGACAACGACCTGGCCGAGTTCCGCAACATCAGGGCGCGGAGCCTGTAGCACGGGCAGTGGGTAAGCACGCGGGGGCCGCGGCCAGGAGGTCGCGGCCCCCGCCGCGTGGTGCTGCTCCTCCGTACGACGTGGCTCGACACGTCGGAGCGTGAAGAATCAAACGCTGGAAACGCTTCCCGTCGCCCGGCTCAGCGCCGTGTGGCGCTGGGCATGCTGACCGGGGGTGCGGTCGGCTTCTTCTGGGCCGGGGCGATGCTCCACACCCTGGCCTCCTGGATCTTCTGGCCGCCCGGGGCTGCCGGGGCATCAGCGCACCGCCGCCACCCGGAAGCGCAACCCGGCCGCGACCAGCCGCTCCAGCAGCGCGTCGCCCATCGCGGCGGCCGTCGTGACCTGTCCCGAGGTGGCCGGCAGCTCGTCGAACGCCAGGCACAGCGCCGACTCCGCGAGCATCTTCGCCGTCTCGTCGTAGCCCGGATCGCCGCCCGACACCTCCGTGAACACCCGCCGCCCGCCGCCCTCACCGACGAACCGCACGGTGAACCAGCTGCGGGCCCGGCGCACCGCGGCCGGGCCCGAGCCGGGTTCGTAACGCCCCATCAGCCAGTTCCGGGCGGCCGGCAGCTGCGCGGCACCGAGCAGCGCTCCGAGTGCCGCCGTACCGCCGAGCGCGACGGGCAGGTGCCTGACCGAGGCGTAGTGGCGGTAGCGGAAGTCGGGGCCGTAACGGGGCAGCGCACGCGCCGAGCGGGCGATGACCGCCGCGTCGAGCGTGGGCAGCGGGAGCGCCCAGGTACCGGTCTCCGGGCTGAAGCGCGGGCGGCCGAGCGGGGCGTGGACATGGCGGCCGGCCGGCCGGGGTTCGTGCAGCCGGCGCTCCTTCGCGGCGCGCAGCATCTGCGGACCCCGGCCCATCGCGGTGAGCGCCGAGGCGAACGTACCGCCGGAGAAGGCGGCGTTGCTGCGGACGAAGCCGTCGATGCGCAGGGGCACGTTCTCCGGAAGCCGGCGCACCGTGAAGTAGGCGCCGAGATCGTGCGGCACGGAGTCGAAACCGCAGGCGTGCACGAGCCGGGCGCCGGTCTCGCGGGCCCGGGCGTCGTGCTCCACGAACATCCGGTCCACGAACTCCGGCTCGCCCGTGAGGTCCGCGTAGTCCGTCCCCGCCTCGGCGCAGGCGGCGACCAGCTTCTCGCCGTACAGGACGTAGGGGCCGACGGTCGTGGCCACCACGCGGGCGGACTCGGCCAGCGCGCGCAGCGAGCCGGCGTCGCCCGCGTCCGCCTCCAGCAGCGGGAGGTCCGCGCAGCGCGGATCGAGGGCGGTCAGCCAGGTGCGCAGCGTCTCCAGCTTGGCGCGGTCGCGTCCGGCGACGGCCCAGCGACAGCCATCGGGGGCGTGCCGGGCCAGATAGGCGGCGGTGAGCGCGCCCACGAAGCCGGTGGCGCCGAAAAGGATGACGTCATAGGGGCGCGCGGGCCCGTTCTGCCTGTTCACGAAAGCCTCCACGGAGGACGGCGCCGGACGGAGCGAGCAGAGGTTAGCGCGGTCGCCGTGGCGCTGCGCGGGCGGGAGAGGGACATGGGGGAGTATCCATGAGTATCCGCGAAAAGAACTAAGCGCTTGCTCTCCCCCAGGGGTTGTGCGGAGCGCGGCGCGTTCTTAGCATCATCGATGTTACATCGGTTGTGTCATACCGCTGGGGGCTCGATGGCGACACCAGGGAAGGGGCCGCGCGGCCCGCTCGACGGGCTGCGGGTGGTGGAGCTCGCCGGCATCGGCCCCGGCCCGTTCGCCGCGATGCTCCTGGCCGACCTGGGCGCCGACGTGGTGCGCGTCGACCGCCCCGGCGGCGCCGGAATCGGCATCGACCCGGCCCACGACCTCACCAACCGCAACAAACGCTCCGTGCTCGTCGACCTCAAGGACCCCGACGGCCCGGCCGCCGTCCTGGACCTCGTCGAGCGCGCCGACGTCCTCGTCGAGGGCTACCGCCCGGGCGTCGCCGAACGCCTCGGCGTGGGCCCCGACGCCTGCCTCGCCCGCAACCCGAAGCTCGTCTACGGGCGGATGACCGGCTGGGGCCAGGAAGGGCCGCTGGCCGAACGCGCCGGACACGACATCGCGTACATCGCGCTCACCGGCACCCTCTCCATGATCGGCAGGCCCGGTGAGCCACCCACCGTCCCCGCCAACCTGGTCGGCGACTACGCGGGCGGCTCGCTCTACCTCGTCGTCGGCGTTCTCGCCGCCCTCCGGCACGCCCGTACGCCCGGCGGCACCGGGCAGGTCGTCGACGCGGCGATCGTCGACGGCGCCGCCCACCTCGCCACGATGATCCACGGCATGCTCGCGGCCGGCGGCTGGCAGGACCGGCGCGGCGCCAACCTCCTGGACGGCGGCTGCCCGTTCTACGGCTCGTACGAGACCGCCGACGGCGAGTACATGGCCGTCGGCCCGCTGGAACAGCGGTTCTACGACGAGTTCGTAGGACTCCTCGGTATCGCGGACACCGCCCCGGACCGGAACGACCTCACCCGCTGGGACGAGCTGCGCACCGCCGTCGCCGAGCGGTTCCGCACCCGCACCCGCGCCGAGTGGACCGAGCTCTTCGACGGGTCCGACGCCTGTGTGGCACCCGTCCTCTCGCTCCGCGAGGCACCCCACCACCCCCATCTCGCCGCCCGCGCCACCTTCGTCGAGCACGGCGGGCTCACCCAGCCCGCTCCCGCACCCCGCTTCTCGGCCACGCCCGCGTCGGTGCGCACCGGTCCGGCCCTGCCGGGCGCGGACACCGAAGCCGTCGCCGCCGACTGGGACGTGCCCCGTCTGCGGAACACCCGGAAGGACACCAGCTCCTGATGCAGCGGCAGATCTTCACCGAAGAGCACCACGCGTTCCGCGAGACCGTGCGCGCCTTCCTCGCCAAGGAGGTCCTTCCGCACTACGAGCAGTGGGAGAAGGACGGCATCGTCTCCCGCGAGGCATGGCGCGCCGCCGGCCGGCAGGGCCTCCTCGGTCTCGCCGTGCCCGAGGAGTACGGGGGCGGCGGCACCACCGACTTCCGCTACAGCGCCGTCCTGGCCGAGGAGTTCACCCGGGCCGGCACGCCCGGTCTCGCGCTCGGGCTGCACAACGACATCATCGGCCCCTACCTCACCGGCCTGGCCACCGAGGAGCAGAAGCGGCGCTGGCTGCCCGGCTTCTGCAGTGGCGAGACCATCACCGCCATCGCCATGACCGAACCCGGCGCGGGCTCCGACCTCCAGGGCATCCGCACCACCGCCGAGGACGGGGGCGACCACTGGCTGCTCAACGGCTCCAAGACGTTCATCTCCAACGGCATCCTCGCCGACCTGGTGGTCGTCGTCGCGAGGACCACCCCGCAGGGCGGTGCCAAGGGCCTCTCGCTGATCGTCGTGGAGCGCGGCGCGGAGGGCTTCGAGCGGGGCCGCAACCTCGACAAGATCGGCCAGAAGTCCCAGGACACCGCCGAACTGTTCTTCCACGACGTGCGCGTACCCAAGGAGAACCTGCTCGGCGAGCGCGACGGCGCCTTCGTCCACCTGATGACCAACCTCGCCCAGGAACGCATGGGCATAGCAGTCGCCGGGATCGCCGCCGCCGAACACCTCCTGGAGATCACCACCGCGTACGTCAAGGAGCGCGAGGCGTTCGGCCGGCCGCTGTCCAAGCTCCAGCACATCCGCTTCGAGATCGCGGAGATGGCCACCGAGTGCGCCGTCACCCGGGCCTTTCTCGACCGGTGCATCGTCGATCACTCCGACGGCACGCTCGACGCCGTGCACGCCTCGATGGCCAAGTGGTGGGCGACCGAGCTGCAGAAGCGCGTCGCCGACCGCTGCCTGCAACTCCACGGCGGCTACGGATACATGGCGGAGTACCCGGTGGCCCGGGCGTTCACCGACGGCCGCGTCCAGACCATCTACGGCGGCACGACCGAGATCATGAAGGAGATCATCGGCCGCTCGCTGCTCTCCTGACCCCGCCTCCCCGGACCACGCCCGCGCCACCACCCCCGAAAGGCAGCTGTCTTGAGTACCGAAGCATTCGTCTACGACGCGATCCGCACCCCGCGCGGGCGCGGCAAGGCCAACGGCGCCCTGCACGGCACCAAGCCCATCGACCTCGTCGTCGGCCTGATCCACGAGCTCCGCGACCGCTTCCCCGGCCTGGACCCGGCCGCGATCGACGACATCGTCCTCGGCGTGGTCAGCCCGCTGGGCGACCAGGGCTCCGACATCGCCCGGATCGCCGCCATCGCGGCCGGCCTGCCGGACACCGTCGCCGGCGTCCAGGAGAACCGCTTCTGCGCCTCGGGTCTGGAAGCCGTCAACCTGGCTGCCGCCAAGGTGCGTTCGGGCTGGGAGGACCTGATCCTCGCGGGCGGCGTCGAGTCGATGTCCCGGGTGCCGATGGGCTCGGACGGCGGCGCCTGGGCGATGGACCCGATGACCAACTACGAGACCGGCTTCGCCCCGCAGGGCGTCGGCGCCGACCTCATCGCCACCATCGAGGGCTTCTCGCGCCGCGACGTCGACGAATACGCCGCGCTGTCGCAGGAGCGGGCCGCCGAGGCGTGGAAGGAGAACCGCTTCGCGCGGTCCGTCGTCCCCGTCAAGGACCGCAACGGACTCGTCGTCCTCGACCATGACGAGCACATGCGCCCCGGCACCACCGCCGACTCCCTCGCCGCGCTCAAGCCCTCCTTCGCGACGATCGGCGAGATGGGCGGCTTCGACGCGGTGGCGCTGCAGAAGTACCACTGGGTCGAGAAGATCGACCACGTCCACCACGCGGGCAACTCCTCCGGCATCGTCGACGGCGCCGCCCTCGTCGCCATCGGCAACCAGGGGATCGGTGAGCGATACGGGCTCACCCCGCGCGCCCGTATCGTCTCCGCCGCCGTCTCCGGCTCCGAGCCCACCATCATGCTCACCGGCCCCGCGCCCGCCACCCGCAAGGCGCTCGCCAAGGCCGGGCTGACCATCGACGACATCGACCTGGTCGAGATCAACGAGGCGTTCGCCGGGGTCGTCCTGCGCTTCGTCCGGGACATGGGGCTCTCCCTCGACAAGGTCAACGTCAACGGCGGCGCCATCGCCCTCGGCCACCCGCTGGGCGCCACCGGCGCGATGATCCTCGGCACCCTCGTCGACGAACTGGAGCGCCGGGACGGGCGCTACGGCCTCGCCACCCTGTGCGTGGGCGGCGGCATGGGCATCGCCACCGTCATCGAGCGTCTCTGACCGCCCCCTGCCTACGGAGAAGACACACCCATGACCGAGAGCACGACCATCCGCTGGGAACAGGACGAGACCGGCGTCGTCACCCTCGTACTGGACGACCCCGACCAGTCCGCCAACACGATGAACCAGGCGTTCAAGGACTCCCTCGCGGCCGTCGCCGACCGCGCCGAGGCCGAGAAGGACTCCCTCCGGGGCATCATCTACACCTCCGCCAAGAAGACCTTCTTCGCGGGCGGCGACCTCAAGGACATGATCGGAATCGGTCCCGAGGACGCGCAGGCCGCGTTCGACGCCGGCACCGCGATCAAGAGGTCGCTGCGCCGCATCGAGACCCTCGGCAAGCCCGTCGTCGCCGCCGTCAACGGCGCTGCCCTCGGCGGCGGTTACGAGATCGCCCTGGCCGCCCACCACCGCATCGCCCTCGACGCCCCCGGCTCCCGCATCGGCCTGCCCGAGGTCACCCTCGGCCTGCTGCCCGCCGCCGGCGGCGTCACCCGCACCGTACGCCTCATGGGCATCGCCGACGCGCTGCTCAAGGTCCTCCTCCAGGGCACCCAGTACACGCCCCGGCGCGCACTGGAGAACGGCCTCGTCCACGAGGTCGCCGCCACGCCCGAGGAGATGCTCGACAAGGCCCGCGCCTTCATCGACGCCCACCCCGAGTCCCAGCAGCCCTGGGACGTCAAGGGCTACAGGATCCCCGGCGGCACCCCGGCGAACCCGAAGTTCGCCGCGAACCTGCCGGCCTTCCCGTCGAACCTCAGGAAGCAGATCGCCGGCGCCCCCATGCCCGCGCCGCGCAACATCCTGGCCGCCGCCGTCGAGGGGGCGCAGGTCGACTTCGAGACCGCCCTGACCATCGAGGCCCGGTACTTCACCGAGCTGGTCACCGGCCAGGTCGCCAAGAACATGATCCAGGCGTTCTTCTTCGACCTCCAGGCCGTCAACTCCGGTGCCAGCCGCCCCAAGGGCATCGAGGAACGCCGGGTCCGCAAGGTCGCCGTCCTCGGCGCCGGCATGATGGGCGCCGGCATCGCGTACTCCTGCGCCAGGGCCGGCATCGAGGTCGTCCTCAAGGACGTCTCCGCCGAGGCTGCCGCCAAGGGCAAGGCGTACAGCGAGAAGCTGCTCGACAAGGCGCTGTCCCGGGGCCGTACGACCGAGGCCGAGCGCGGCGAACTGCTGGCCCGCATCACCCCGACAGCCGAGGCGGCCGACCTCGCGGGCTGCGACGCGGTGATCGAGGCCGTCTTCGAGGACACCGCCCTCAAGCACAAGGTGTTCCAGGAGATCCAGGACGTCATCGAACCCGACGCGCTGCTCTGCTCCAACACCTCCACCCTCCCCATCACGGTTCTCGCCGAAGGTGTCTCGCGCCCCGTCGACTTCATCGGGCTGCACTTCTTCTCGCCGGTCGACAAGATGCCGCTGGTCGAGATCATCAAGGGCGAGAAGACCGGCGACGAGGCGCTGGCCCGCGCGTTCGACCTGGTCCGCCGGATCAGGAAGACCCCGATCGTCGTCAACGACTCGCGCGGCTTCTTCACCTCGCGCGTCATCGGCCGGTTCATCAACGAGGGCGTCGCCATGGTCGGCGAGGGCGTCGAGCCCGCCTCCGTCGAGCAGGCCGCAGCCCAGGCCGGGTACCCGGCCAAGGTGCTCTCCCTGATGGACGAGCTGACCCTCACCCTCCCGCGCAGGATCCGCGACGAGACCCGCAAGGCCGTCGAGGAGGCGGGCGGCACCTGGCCCGGCCACCCGGCGGACGAGGTGATCGACCGGATGGTCGACGAGTTCGGCCGCCCCGGGCGCAGCGGCGGCGCGGGCTTCTACGAGTACGACGAGACGGGCAGGCGCACGCGCCTGTGGCCGGGCCTGCGCGAGCACTTCGCGAAGCCGGACACCGAGATCCCGTTCACCGACATGCAGGAGCGCATGCTCTTCTCCGAGGCGCTGGACAGCGTCCGCTGCCTGGAGGAGAACGTCCTGATCACCGTCGCCGACGCCAACATCGGCTCCCTCATGGGCATCGGCTTCCCGCCGTGGACCGGCGGCGTGCTCCAGTACATCAACGGCTACGAGGGCGGCCTGCCCGGCTTCGTGGCCCGCGCCCGGGAACTCGCCGAGCGCTACGGCGACCGCTTCCTGCCGCCCGCGCTGCTGGTGGACAAGGCGGAGAAGGGCGAGACCTTCCACGACTGAGCCGACGCGCGCAGTGCCGTACCGCCTTCCCCGCGCGGTACGGCACTCACTCGGCTGTGAAGGCCGCCCGCAGCTCCTCCTTCAGCGAGCGCTGGAACGCGGTCACCAGGGCCTGGAGCACCAGCGGCTGCATGTGCGCGGACAGCGACTTCATCGCCTTGACGTGCTCGGGGTCCGCCTCCCGCTCCCGGTACGGGCTCCACACCTCGTCCCGGAAGAGCCGGGTCAGCTCCTGCGCGGCCGAACGGGTGTGCTCCATCAGGACCGTACGGGCTGCGAGGATCGTCTCGTGCGCGATCGGTACGTCGAGCAGCTCCACGCCCAGCCGCAGCAGCCCCGGATCCAGCCTGAAGACCCCGTCGTCCGGCGCGGACCGCTCCAGCACCCCCATCGCGGCCAGCCGGTCGAGGTCCTGCTCGCCGAGCGGCCGCCCGGCCCGCCGTTCCAGCTCCGCCCGCGAGGCGTTCTCCGGCGAGTCCGGCGCCCAGGAGGCGACCAGGGCCCGGTGGATGGCCAGATCGTGGGCGCTCACATCGGGCGGCAGCTGCTCCAGGTACCGTTCGATCGCCGCGAGCGTCATGCCCTGGTGCTGCAGCTCCTCGATCAGCGCCAGCCGCGAGAGGTGGTCGTGCCCGTAGTGCCCGACCCGGCGCGGCCCGATCACCGGGGGCGGCAACAGCCCCCGGGTGCTGTAGAACCGCACCGTGCGCACGGTCACCCCGGCGCGAGCCGCCAGCTCGTCGACGGTGAGCTTCGGCTCCTCGGCCTCGGTCGCCATTCCCGCTCCTCGTGTCCGGTGCTGCGAACGGCCACGCCTGGGCACGCCCCGCTCGGCGCAACAGTATTGCTGTCTCACCACTGATGTGAAAGTGGCGCCGGACCGTTGAACCTGAGTATCAGCATCGATGTCAGTGCCGAGCTCCACCCTGACCGCATGTCCGGGATCACGTACGTACGGGGGACGCGATCTCGCCGCGGGGCAAGGGTGTCAAGGTGATCGTGCACGTCTGCAACGATCTCGGCGGCTGGGGCAAGGGCTTCGTCCTGGCCCTCTCGCGCCGCTGGCCCGAACCCGAGGCCGCGTACCGCAGTTGGCACCGCGAGCGCGCGCACAACGACTTCGGCCTCGGCGCCGTGCGGTTCGTCCAGGTCGCCCCGTCCCTCTGGGTGGCGAACCTGGTGGGCCAGCGGGGGACGCGCCGGGGGAGCAAGGGTGTTCCGGTGCGCTACGAGGCCATCGGCACGGGGCTCACCGCCGTGGCCGACCGGGCGCTGGAGCTCGGCGCCTCGGTGCACATGCCCCGGATCGGCTGCGGGCTCGCGGGCGGCGAGTGGTCCCGGGTCGAGCCGCTCGTAGAGGGCCGGTTGGCGAGCCGTGGCGTGCCCGTGACGGTGTACGACTTCGACTGAGCGCCGGGCACCCCGACCGCCCGGGCCGGGCGGGCCCTCCCTATGCTCCGGGCATGAGACTCTTCCGGTCGCGCGTCAGACGTACGAAGCCGTCCCCCGCCACCCGGGCCGTCGAGCTGTATAAGGCCGAGCGCTACGCCGAGGCGGAGAAGGCGGCGCGCGCCGTGGCCCGGTCGCGGCCGCGTGACAGGGGAGAGCTGCTGGTGGCGCTGACCGTGGCCGCCGTCTCGACCGGCGCCCAGGGCCGCCACGCCGAGGCCCTGACCGCGTACGACGAGGCATTGTCGGTCTCCCGCAAGCTCTTCGGGACCGGTCACTGGCAGACGCTGAAACTCCGGTCCGACCGCGCCCAGCAGCTGGCCTCGCTGGACCGGCACGCCGAGTGCGAGGCGGAGAGCGAGGCCGTTGTCCGGGAAGCGGCCGGCGGCACGCATCCGGAGATCCGGCGCGTGGCGGCGGCCGCCACCAACGGCGTCGTCTTCGCCCTCAACGCACAGGGGCACCACGCGAAGGCCGAGACGCTGGCCCGCGACGCGCTGGCGGAGCTGCGCGAACCCCACCGCATCCGCCTGGTGCTGCAGATCGGCCTGGCCCGCAGCCTGAACGGCCAGGCACGCTACGAGGAAGCGCTCGCCGAGGCCGCGACCGCCGGCGAACTGCACCGCGCCCTCCCCGAGGGGCAGCGCGGTCCGGAGGCGGGCGCCGTGGACCTGGTCGCCGCCACCGCCCTGCTGGGGCTGGGCCGCGTCACGGAGGCCCGGACCCGGGCCGACGCCGCCCACGACGCCTGCCTGGCCTCCTTCGGCCCCGCCCACCGCCGCACCGTGGAGGCCCGCGAGCTGCTGGACCGCTTCGACGCCGCCTGACCGTGTCCCAGCCGCACCAGGGGCCCGGCCGGACGGCCGCCGCCTCGTCCGCCCGCGCACGGTCCGCATACTGGATCACGTGGGCCCCGGTGCTTCGGCCGGCGCCCACCGAACCGCCGGGAGCACCGCATGACCAGCAGGAACGATCCCGCACCACCACCGCCGCCCGGCGGCGTGCTGTGGAGCCTGTCCGGCGACATCCGGGCGCTGCTGATGCTGCCCGCCGCCCTCACCCTCCAGGTCGCCCACCCCGCCGTCGGCGCCGGTGTGGACGAGCACTCCGTGTTCCGGACCGACCCCTGGGGGCGGGGCGAGCGCTCCCTCGGCTCGCTCCAGCTCTGGGTCTACGGGGGTGAGGAAGCCGCGGAGGAGGGACGCAGGCTCCGCCGGCTGCACCGCGCCATCCAGGGCACCGACACCCGGGGACGCCCCTACCACGCCCTGACACCGGCGAACTACGCCTGGGTGCACGCCACCGGCTACCCCGTCTACCGGCACGGCGCCCGCTATCTGCTGCGCCCGCTCAGCCACGAGCAGGAACGCGCGCTGTACGCGGAATGGCTCCAGGTGGGCCGGGTGCTCGGCATCCACGACCGGGACATGCCGCAGACCATCGAGGAGTTCTGGCCCTACTACCGTGCCGTGCTGGCCGACGAGATCGAGAAGACCCCCGTCGTCGCGGAACTCGTCGCCACCGACACCGCCGTCCCGCCGCCGGACCGGGGACCGTGGCCGCTGCGGCTGCTGCTCAGGGCCCTGTGGCCGGTGCTGCTCCCGCCGCTCGCCCGGTTCCGCGCCTTCCTGACCGTCGGGCTGATGCCGCCCGACGCCCGCGAGGCCATCGGGCTGGAGTGGACGGACGCGCAGGAACGCGCCCTGCGACGGTTCTGCGCGGTGGTGCGGGTGGTGGTCCCGGCCTTGCCGGAGCGCCTGCGCTACCTCCCCCGGGCGCGCCGGGCCCGGGCGGCGCACCGGGCGGCCCGCAGGCGCGGGAGAGCGGCCGCGGTATGAACGGCGGCCGGGGGATCAGGCCGAGGCGCGGCGGACCAGCCGCGTCGGCGTGATCACCGACTCCGGCCCCGCCCCGCCGTCCTCCAGCCGTTCCATCAGCAGCCTGACCATCAACCGGCCCATTCCCACCACATCCTGACGTATCGTCGTCAGCGGCGGGTCCGTCGCCTCGGCGACCGAATCCATGTCGTCGAACCCGACCAGCGCCACGTCCTGCGGCACCCGTCGCCCCCGCTCGCGCAGCACCCGCAGCGCCCCCGAGGCCATCAGGTCGTTCGCCGCGAACACCGCGTCCACGTCCGGCCGCCGCTCCAGCAACTCCGCCATCGCGCGGGCGCCCCCGTCCACCGTGAAGTCGCCGTCCGCGAGCAGGGCGGGGTCGGCGTCGGGCAGGACGTCGGTGTAGCCGTCGATGCGGTCGAGCGCCGAGGTCTGGTCGCGCGGGCCCGCGATGTGCGCGATGTGCCGGCGGCCGAGTCCGGCCAGATGCCGTACGGCCTCCCGGGCGCCGCCCCGGTTGTCGCAGTCCACGAAGGGCACCGCGTCGGACGGCGCGCCCGGCCGCCCGGGCCGGCCGCCGTAGACGGCCGGGACGCGGAAACGCCTTATGGCCGCGGGCAGTTCGTCGTCCGTGTGCAGCGAGAAGGCCAGCACCCCGTCCACATGGCCCCCGGCCAGATAGCGGCTGACCCGCTCGAAGTCCCCACGGCCCTCCACCAGCAGCAGCACCAACTGCGCGTCGTGCGCGTTGAGTTCCCTGCTGATGCCCCGGATGTGCTGGGAGAAGAACGGGTCGGAGAAGATCCGTGCCTCGGGCTCGTCGATGATCACGGCCACCGCCCCGTTGCGCCGGGTCACCAGGGTCCGGGCGGCATGGTTCGGGATGTAGCCCAGTTCCTCGACCGCCTCGCGCACCTGGTCCACGAGCGGCTGCCGGACGCCCGCGCCGCCGTTCACCACCCGGGAGGCCGTCGCCCGGGAGACTCCGGCGCGGGCCGCCACCGCTTCCAGCGTGGGGCGCGCGTGAAGCGGGGCATCGGGGGACGGACCGGGCAAGGGACGCTCCTCTGGGGCGCGGCGGGGGCCGGAAACGGCCGGGCCGGCCGATCGGCGCGAACAACCCCGCCAGCCTAACGGGCCGGGACCGCCCGCCCGTTTCCGGCGGACCGCACGTGCACGGGTCCGTTCCGGGCGGCCGAATCGGCCGGCCCTGACCCCATCCGCCTCGGGGGCGCTGCCGAGGGGGCCCCGGGGCCGGGCGAAACCCTCCCCGGCCCGTCCTGCGGTCACCGCCTCACGGCGGAGCGGTTCGCCGGCGTCCGGAACGAACTCGAACCGCGCCACGTCACCTCGCGGCCCGACGGCGACGGGGTGTACGCACTCCTGCGGCAGCCGGCCGGAAGCCGATTCCGCTCCTCCTGGGCGGACGGGCCGCGTGCCACCTCGCAAACGGTCAACCCGATACCGCTTGTTGATGACGAAAGATGCATGTTCGGTGTGGTACTGCCTACGGAGAGCGAATTGTCAGTCTCCGTGAAAGGTGCCATTCGTGTCGCAGGACGAGCAGAGAACGGGCGGCAGAGGGGACCTGTCGGTGACGGCGGACCTTCCCGAGGACCCGGCCCAGAACCGGCGCCCCGTCACCGACCGGGTGGTGTTCGGCGTCACGGCCGGCCTCACCCTCGCCTTCGTCGTCTGGGGGGCCACCGCCACCGACTCGCTGGAGAAGGTCTCCGACAAGGCCCTCGACGGTCTCATCCACGACGGCGGCTGGGCCTTCATCCTGGCCGCGTCCGGGTTCGTGGTCTTCGCCCTGTGGCTCGCCATCAGCCGGTACGGAAACATCACCCTCGGCCAGGAGGACGAGGAGCCCGAGTTCCGTACCGTCTCCTGGGTCGCGATGATGTTCAGCGCCGGCATGGGCATCGGTCTGATGTTCTACGGGGTCAGTGAGCCGCTGGCCCACTTCACCGACCCACCGCCCGGCACCCGCCCCGCCGACGCCGCGGAGGCGATGCAGACGGCGATGGCCACCACCCTGTTCCACTGGACGCTGCACCCGTGGGCGATCTACGCGGTGGTCGGCCTGGGCATCGCGTACAGCACCTTCCGGCGCCGCCGGCGGCAGACCATCAGCGCCGTCTTCGAGCCGCTCATCGGCACCCGCCGCGCCCACGGCGGCCTCGGCCGGTTCATCGACATCCTGGCCATCTTCGCGACCCTCTTCGGCTCGGCCGCCTCGCTGGGCCTCGGCGCCCTCCAGATCGGCAGCGGCTTCCACGAGCTGGACTGGAAGGAGAAGACCGGCACCGGCCTGCTCGTCCTGATCATCGGCGTGCTGACCGTCGCGTTCATCGCCTCGGCGGTCTCCGGTGTGGAGAAGGGCATCCAGTGGCTGTCGAACATCAACATGGTGCTCGCCCTGATCCTGGCCGTGTTCGTGTTCATCGCGGGCCCCACGATCATCGTGCTCGACCTGCTGCCCACCTCGATCGCCGCCTACTTCGGCGACCTGCCGCAACTGGCCGGCCGCACCGAGGCCACGGGTGAGGGCGAGGTCGCGGACTGGCTCGGCAGCTGGACCGTCTTCTACTGGGCCTGGTGGATCTCCTGGACGCCCTTCGTCGGGATGTTCATCGCGCGCATCAGCAAGGGCCGGACCATCCGTCAGTTCATCGGCGGCGTCATCCTGGTGCCCAGCACCGTGAGCCTGATCTGGTTCGCCGTCTTCGGCGGCACCGCCATCAAGCTCCAGGAGGGCGGCGAGCTCGCCGGCGCCGACAGCCAGGAGGCGCAGCTCTTCGGCGTACTGCAGCAGTTCCCCGTCGCCACGCTGATGAGTGTGCTGGTGATGGTGCTCGTCGGCATCTTCTTCGTCTCGGGCGCCGACGCCGCGTCCATCGTGATGGGCACGCTGTCCCAGAAGGGCGTCCTCGAACCCGCCACCTGGGTCGTCGTCTTCTGGGGTGTGGTCACCGGCGCGGTCGCGGCCATCATGCTGCTCATCGGCAACGGCAAGGGCGACGCCCTGGCGGGTCTCCAGAACCTGACCATCCTGGTGGCCGCGCCCTTCACCCTTGTCATGATCGGCATGTGCGTGGCCCTGATGCGCGACCTGCGCGAGGACCCGCTGATCGTGCGGCGCGAGTTCGGCGTGGAGGCCGTCGAGTCCGCGGTCATCGAGGGCCACGCCAAGTACGACGGCGACTTCGAGATCCGCATCGGCCCGGGCGGCAGCCAGATCACGACGGAACGCCACGACCGGCCGGGCGGCGCCGGTCCGGCGTGAGGGGCCCGCCGGGGCGGGCGGCGCACGGCCGCCGGCCCCGGCCGGGTGCGGCCACGACCGCCCCCGCACCGGCCGCCCGGCCTCACCCCACCAGCCGCGCCGCCTCCAGCGCGCAGCCCAGGGCCACCGTCACCCCCGCGCCGCCGTGGCCGTAGTTGTGCACCAGCCGCCCGCCCCCGGCCAGCGGCTCGGCCTCGATCCGTACCCCGGCGTCCCGGGCCGGCCGCAGGCCCACCCGGTGGCCGATGATCCGGGCGCCGCCGATCTCCGGCCGCACCCGGGCGCACCGGGCCACTATCTCCTCGGCCGTACGGGGATCGGGAACCGTGCTCCAGTCGTCGGCCGCCGCCGTGCCGCCGAGCACCAGCCGGCCGGGCTGCGGGAAGAAGTACGTGGTCTCGCTCGACGCCGGACCGGCCTCGGTGAACCACTCCCGTATCCCCGGGTTCTCCACCAGCACCAGCTGCCCGCGCACCGGCCGCATCCCGGCGTCCGGCACCAGCTCCCGGGCACCGAGCCCGGCACAGTTGACCACCGTCCCCGCCTCCGCGGAGGCCTCCTCGAACGAGGTGACCGCGCGCCGCTCGACCGTGCCGCCCGCCGCCCGCACCCGCCCCTCCAGCCATCCCAGGTGCACCGGCATGTCGATCAGCGGCAGCCGGCACCGCAGCCCCTCGGCGGTCTCCACGGCGTCCTTCAGCTCCCCGGCCCACGGCCCCAGGCCCGAGAGGCGCTCGCCGCGATGGAGGCCGTCGACCAGCCGTACGCCGGTCCCGCCCGGACGGGCGGCCAGCTCCTCGTACCAGCGCAGCGCGGCCAGCGACCAGTCGCCGACGCGGTCCAGCGGCTCGATCCGGTAGGGCCACCACAGGGCCCCGGCCACGGCCGACGTGGTGTCGCCGGCCGGTTCCCGGGACCACACCCGCACCCGGCGGCCCCGCTCGGCCAGCACCATCGCCGTGGTCAGCCCGCTGACCCCGCCGCCCACCACGATCACGTCCGACACCACTGCCCCGCCTCTCGCCGCCCGGTCCGCGTACCTGACCGGGACCCTAAGGGGCTGCCGCCCCCCCCCCGCCGACGGCCGCCCCCGGCCCGTCCTCCGGGCCCCGCCCCACACACCCGCGGGCCGCCCCCGGCCCGTCCTCGGGCCCCCCGCCGCGCCGATTAGGATCTGCATCCTGATGACTGCCACTCTCGTCGCCAAGGACCTCGCCGCCGGACACGGCGACCGCACGCTCTTCGCCGGGCTCGACCTCGTGGTCGCCCCCGGGGACGTGATCGGTCTCGTCGGAGTCAACGGCGCCGGAAAATCGTCGCTGCTCCGGCTGCTCGCCGGGCTCGACCAGCCGGAGGAGGGCGAGCTCCGGCTCTCCCCGCCCACCGCCACCGTCGGCCACCTGCCCCAGGAGCCCGAGCGGCGCCCCGGCGAGACCGTACGGGAGTTCCTGGCCCGCCGCACGGGCGTCGCCGAGGCCCAGACCGCCATGGACGCCGCCACCCAGGCCCTGGTCGACGGCGCGCCCGGCGCGGACGACGCGTACTCCGAGTCCCTGGAGCGCTGGCTCGCCCTCGGCGGCGCGGACCTGGACGAGCGGGCCGAGGAGACCGCCGCCGAACTCGGCCTGACCGTCGGCCTCGACCTGCCGATGACCGCCCTCTCCGGCGGCCAGGCGGCCCGCGCCGGACTCGCCTCCCTCCTGCTGTCGCGCTACGACGTCTTCCTGCTCGACGAACCCACCAACGACCTCGACCTGGACGGCCTGGAACGCCTGGAGAAGTACGTCTCCGGGCTGCGCTCCGGCACCGTCCTCATCAGCCACGACCGTGAATTCCTGATGCGCACGGTCACCAAGGTCCTCGAACTCGACCTGGCCCAGCAGCAGATCAACCTGTACGGCGGTGGCTACGCGGCCTACCTGGAGGAGCGCGAACGCGCCCGGCGCCACGCCCGCGAGGAGTTCGAGGAGTACGCCGACAAGCGCTCGGCGCTGGAGAGCCGCGCCCTGATGCAGCGCTCCTGGATGGACAAGGGCGTCAAGAACGCCCGCCGCAAGGCCACCGACTCCGACAAGATCGGCCGCAAGTTCCGCAGCGAGTCCAGCGAGAAGCAGGCCGCGAAGGCCCGTCAGACGCAGCGCATGATCGAACGGCTCGACGTGGTGGACGAGCCGCGCAAGGAGTGGGAGCTGCGCATGGAGATCGCCTCCGCGCCCCGCTCCGGCTCGGTCGTCGCCACCCTGCGCGAGGCCCGCGTCGTGCGCGGCGACTTCGTGTTCGGCCCGGCCTCGCTCCAGATCGACTGGGCGGACCGGGTCGCCATCACGGGTGCCAACGGCTCCGGCAAGTCGACCCTGCTGGCCGCGCTGCTCGGCCGCCTCCCGCTGGACTCGGGGAACGCGACCCTGGGGTCCGGCGTGGTCGTCGGCGAGGTGGACCAGGCGCGCAAGCTCTTCCACGGCTCGGAGACGCTGCTGGAGGCGTTCTGCGCGGCGGTCCCCGATACGGAGCCCGCCGACGTCCGCACGCTGCTCGCCAAGTTCGGGCTGCGCGCCGAGCACGTCATGCGCCCGGCGACCACCCTCTCGCCGGGGGAGCGCACCCGGGCGGCGCTCGCCCTCCTCCAGGGCAGGGGCGTCAACCTCCTGGTGCTGGACGAGCCCACGAACCACCTGGACCTGCCGGCGATCGAACAGCTGGAATCGGCGCTCGACTCCTACACCGGCACCCTGCTCCTGGTGACGCACGACCGCCGGATGCTGGAGGCGGTCCGCACGACGCGCCGCATCGGGGTGGCGGAGGGCCGGGTGACGGAGGTCTGAGGACCGCCCCGCTTTGGTATGCCAAATAGCTGAGCTTCGACTCTCCTCCACGGATCTTTCGCATATAAACGGCATACGGTGCGCGTGGCCGTAGCACTTGGCATACCAAGTGCTACGGTCGCCTTGTTCGGGCCCCCGGCCTTCCGGCCCGATCGAGGAGAGCGCACCATGACCGAAGCGAGTGGCCCCGGTGCCTCGCACGCCGACCACGCCGAGCGGACGATCCGTGCGGGCATCCTGTCCGGTGCGTACCCGCCGGGCTCACGGCTGCGCGAACGCGAGCTCTCCGAGAGCCTGGGCTACTCGCGCATCCCGGTCCGCGAGGCGCTCACCCGGCTGACCGGCGAGGGCCTGGTCGTCATGTCCCCGCGCCGGGGCGCCTCCGTGCGGGACCTCTCGCTGCGGGACGTCGCCGAACTCTTCGACCTCCGTCTCAGCCTCGAGGTGTTCGCCGCCCGCAGGGCCGCCGAGGCGTGCGCGGCCGGGGGCGACGGGGAGCGGCTGCGGGCCCTGATGGCGGCGGCCGAGGACGCCACGCGCCGGGGCGCCGCCGAGGAGATCCCGGCGGCCAACACCGCCCTGCACGCGGAGATCGTGGCGATGACCGGGAACCGGCTGCTCCAGGACGCGCTGCAGCCCTCGCTCGGCCTGGTGCAGTGGCTGTTCACCCTCACCGGGGGGCGGGACCCGCGCGTCCAGTGCACGGAGCACCAGGACATCTGCGCCGCGATCCACGCGGGCAAGCCGGACCTGGCCGCGGCTCTCGCGTACGCGCACATCGAACGGGGGAGGGGCCCGTCCCTGACCGCTCTGACCGGAGTGCTCCCGGCCGAGTGACCGCGTAACCGCACCGGGCACAGCCACACCACACACCCATCGAGGAGATGCGCCGCATGCTGATCACAGACGTCCGTCCGTGGGGCGGGGAGCCCAGCGACCTCACCGTCGAGGACGGGGTGATCACCGCGATCGCCCCGCACGACCCGGCCCGCGCCGCCACGGGCGACACCGTGGCCGGCCGGGGACGGCTCGCCCTGCCGTCCTTCTCGGACGTCCACTGCCACCTGGACTCCACCCGCATGGGCCTGCCCTTCCGCCCCCACACGGGCGCCCCCGGGGTCTGGGGCATGATGATGAACGACCGCGAGCACTGGCGCGAGGACGAGTGGGACGTCTCCCAGCGGGCCACGTACACCCTGGCCCGCATGATCGAGCGCGGCACCACCCGCGTCCGCAGCTACGCGCAGATCGACGCGGACTGCGGCCTTGAGCGGTTCGAGGGCGTCCTCGCGGCCAAGGAGGCGCACGCCGGGCGGTGCGAGGTCGAGATCATGGCGTTCCCGCAGGCCGGCCTGCTCCGGGAGAAGGGGGTGCCGGAGCTGATGGAGCGGGCCCTGTCCTCGGGCGCCGCCGTCGTCGGCGGCATCGACCCGTGCACCCTGGACCGCGACCCCGTACGCCACCTGGACATCGTCTTCGGCCTCGCGGAGCGCCACCGGGCCCCGGTCGACATCCACCTCCACGAGCCGGGCGCCCTCGGGGTGTTCAGCGTCGACCTGATCCTGGAGCGGGTGCGCGCCCTGGACATGGCCGGCCAGGTGACCATCTCGCACGCCTACGACCTGGGTTCGGTCGGCGAGGCGACGACGCGCCGGCTGATCGAGGAGTTCGCCGAGCTGGACATCGCGATGGCCACGATCGCCCCGGCCCGTCACCACGCGCTCCCGCTGGCCGATCTGACGGCCGCCGGCGTCCGGGTGGGCCTCGGCGAGGACGGCCAGCGCGACTTCTGGTCCCCGTACGGCAACGGCGACATGCTGGACCGCACCTGGCAACTGGCCTTCACGAACGGCTACCGCGCGGACGACCTGATCGAACACTGCGTGGCCGTGGCGACGATGGGCGGCGCCTCCATCCTCCAGGCCGGCCCGCCGCGCCTGAAGTCCACGAAGGACCGTCCCGGCGTGACGGTGGGCGCGAGGGCGGACCTGCTGCTGGTGGAGGGCGAAACGGTGAGCTCAGCGGTGATGGACCGCAGCGGGGACCGGACGGTGCTGCACGAGGGCCGAGTGGTCGCGGACGGCCTCGCACTCGGCCCCGGCGCATGAGACCCACCCCTGCGGACCCCTCCAGCCCCGCCACCCCCTCCAGCCCCGCCGGCCTCTGAGGCGCGGGGCCCGGGGCGGCGGCCCGGGGAGGGCCGGCCCCGTCGGCGTCTGCGGCGCGGGGCCGGGGCGGCGCTCCGGTTCCGGGAAGGGGCGGGGAGGGGACAAGGCCCGCCGCGGACGCACCACCCAGCCCCCGCCCCGGGGGACTACCGCCCCCCGTCCCCCTTCAACAACCCCGCCCGCCGCAACGCATCGGCCATGGCCCCGTTCGCCGGAGTCGCGGCGGGCGCCGGCCGGCCACCGCCGCCACCCCCCTGCCGGGGCCGGGGCGGCCGTCCACCACGCTCGGCGCCACCCGCACCGCGAGCCCCCGCCCGGGGCGCACCCGCACCGCCGCCCCGGCCGCCGGCCGGAGCCGCACCGCCCCCCACCTCGTCGTCCAACCGCAACGACAGCGAGATCCGCTTACGCGGAATGTCGACCTCCATCACCTTCACCCGGACCACGTCGCCCGGCTTCACGACATCCCGCGGGTCCTTCACGAAGGACCGCGACATCGCGGACACATGCACGAGCCCGTCCTGATGCACACCGACGTCCACGAACGCCCCGAACGCGGCGACGTTCGTCACGACGCCCTCCAGCACCATTCCGGCCGCCAGGTCGCCGATCTTCTCGACGCCCTCCTTGAAGGTGGCGGTCCTGAAGGCGGGTCGCGGGTCGCGCCCCGGCTTCTCCAGCTCCCTCAGGATGTCGGTGACCGTCGGCAGCCCGAACTTCTCGGACACGAAGTCGTCCGCCCGCAACGACCGCAGGACATCCGTGTTGCCGATCAGCGCGGCGACATCCCCGCCCGTCTTCTTCACCATCGCCCGCACCACCGGGTACGCCTCCGGGTGCACGCTGGACGCGTCGAGCGGGTCGTCGCCCCGGATGCGCAGGAAGCCCGCGCACTGCTCGTACGCCTTCGGGCCCAGCCGGGCCACGTCCTTCAGGCTCTTGCGGGAGCGGAACGGGCCGTTGGCGTCGCGGTGCGCCACGATGTTCTCGGCGAGCCCCGTGCCGATGCCGGAGACCCGGGAGAGCAGCGGCGCGGAGGCGGTGTTGACGTCGACGCCGACGCCGTTCACGCAGTCCTCGACGACCGCGTCCAGCGACCGCGAGAGCTTCACCTCGGACAGATCGTGCTGGTACTGCCCGACCCCGATCGACTTCGGGTCGATCTTCACCAGCTCGGCCAGCGGGTCCTGGAGCCGGCGCGCGATCGAGACGGCGCCGCGCAACGACACGTCCATGTCGGGGAGTTCCTGCGAGGCGAAGGCCGACGCCGAGTACACGGAGGCGCCGGCCTCCGAGACCATCACCTTGGTGAGCTTCAGCTCCGGGTGCTTCGCGCACAGCTCGGCGGCGAGCTTGTCCGTCTCGCGGGACGCCGTGCCGTTGCCGATGGCGATCAGGTCGACGTGGTGTTCCCGGGCCAGCCGCTCCAGCGTGGCCAGCGACTGGTCCCACTTGTTGGCCGGCACGTGCGGGTGGATGACGTCGGTGGCGACGACCTTGCCGGTCGCGTCCACGACGGCGACCTTCACACCGGTACGGAAACCGGGGTCGAGCCCCAGTGTGGCCCGAGTCCCGGCCGGCGCGGCGAGCAGCAGGTCGCGCAGGTTCGACGCGAAGACGCGTACCGCCTCGTCCTCCGCCGCCGTACGCAGCCGCAGCCGCAGGTCGATGCCGAGGTGCACCAGGATCCGGGTCCGCCAGGCCCACCGCACCGTGTCGGCCAGCCACTTGTCGCCGGGGCGCCCCCGGTCGTTGACGCCGAAGCGCCGGGCGACCATGTTCTCGTAACTGGACGGGCCGGGCTCCTGGGACGGTTCCTCCGGCTCCAGGACCAGGTCGAGCACGTCCTCCTTCTCGCCCCGGAGCATCGCCAGCACCCGGTGCGAGGGCAGCGCGGTGAACGGCTCGGCGAAGTCGAAGTAGTCCGCGAACTTGGCGCCCGCCTCCTCCTTGCCGTCCCGCACCCGGGCCACCAGCCGCCCGCGCGTCCACATGCGCTCGCGCAGCTCGCCGATCAGGTCGGGGTCCTCCGAGAAGCGCTCGGTGAGGATGGCGCGGGCGCCCTCCAGGGCAGCCGCCGCGTCCGCGACGCCCTTGTCCGCGTCGACGAAGGCCGCCGCGGCGGCGAGCGGGTCCACCGAGGGGTCGTCGAGCAGGCCGGAGGCGAGCGGTTCGAGGCCGGCCTCCCGGGCGATCTGCGCCTTCGTCCGCCGCTTCGGTTTGAACGGGAGGTAGATGTCCTCCAGGCGTGCCTTCGTGTCGGCCGCCCGGATCCGCGCCTCCAGCGCCTCGTCGAGCTTGCCCTGCTCCCGTACGGATTCGAGGACCGCCCTCCGGCGCTCCTCCAGCTCCCGCAGATACCGCAGCCGTTCCTCGAGCGTGCGCAGCTGCGCGTCGTCGAGCATCTCGGTCGCTTCCTTGCGGTAGCGCGCGATGAACGGCACGGTCGACCCGCCGTCGAGCAGCTCGACGGCCGCCTTCACCTGCCGCTCGCGTACGCCGAGCTCCTCGGCGATCCTGCCTTCGATGGACGTCGTCACGGTTCTACCGACTCGCCTTCTCCTGCTGGCTGTGCTGGTCGGGCCCCGGGCCGCCGCTGGGACGGGCCCGGAGTCACACGCCCTGCATTCTGCCGGGTGGCCGGCCACCGTGTCGCCCGGCCACCCCAGGGAGCGGTCTTCCGGTTTTCGCGGGTCAGCCCGTCGCGCTCGCCGGGAAGGCGCCCGCCGCGGCCGCCGTCGCGAGGAAGCCCCGCCCCAGTTCCGTCAGCCGGGCCACCCCCGGTCCGCCCAGGTGCTCGTACGGGCCCAGGTCCATGCGGTCCGTGGCCTCCTCCAGCTCCTTGCGCAGCTCGGCGCCCTCCTCGGTCAGCCCGCCCTCCGCCGTGAGGAGCCCGCGCCCGCGCAGCCGCTCCGACGCGTCCTCCCAGTCGGCGCGCCGCCAGCCACGGCTGGCCAGGAGCCAGCCGATCGCCATGCCCTTGCCCGTGGCGGTGTGGCTGACCAGGGCCTCGACCGGGTCGAGACCGGCGGAGAGGAGCGCGGCGAGGTGCGCGTCCCCCCGGTGCTCGCGCAGCAGGGTCGCCGCGTGCCAGTACGCCAGGTGCGGTTCGTCCGGAACCGGCAGACCGGCGTGTGCGGCGTACAGCGGCCGGGCGTGCCGGGTGCAGCCCTCCGTGGCGCGCAGGGCGAGCCGCGCGGCCTCGGCTATCTCGGGGGAGGCGATGACCTCCTCACCGAGCAGCCGGCGCAGCGTCGCGTCGGCGGCGCGCAGCCGGGCGTCCAGGACCTTCGCGGGCGAGGCGATCTCCCAGACGGCGGGGACGTGCCGGGCCACCAGGGCGGGGTTGAAGTTGTAGAAGGTCGCGGTCACGGTGTCGGCGCCGACCGCGCCCATCGCGGCCGCGCGGGTGGCGAAGTAGGCGGCGGAGGGGTCGCAGATCCCGATCCCCCCGAGCTCCTTGCCGAGGTCGGGGGAGAAGTAGAGCGAGGAGTGCAGCGGGTTCAGGGCGTTGTGGCAACGCCGTCCGGCGCGGGGCGGGAGAGTACTCATGCCCAGCACGTTACCGACTGGTCGGTACGGCCAGGAAGCCCTCGCCGTGCGTGAGCTGTGCCGCAGTCGGCGACGCCGGGGCTCAGCCTCCGGCGGGCCTCCCGGCCCGCCAGGTGAAGCGGGGCGTACGGCGTTCCAGGAAGGCGGCGACACCCTCCGCGGTGTCGCCGCCGCGCCGCGCCTGCCCGGCCCAGTGCCCGGCCCGGTCCTCGCGCCCGGCCGCGAACTCCTTGGCCGCCGCCTGTGTCAGCCGGGACCGGGACACCAGCGTCCGTACATACGCGCCGACCCGCTCGTCCAGCGCGCCGGCCGGCAGCACCTCGTCCACCAGACCGGTCCGCAACGCCCGCTCCGTGTCGATCAGCTCGCCGGAGAACAGCAGGTGCTTGGCCGTCGCGGGCCCCGTCAGGGCGACCAGCCGGCGGGTGGACGACGCGGGGTAGACGATCCCCAGCTTGGCCGGGGTGACCCCGAACAGCGCCCCTTCCGCCGCGAAGCGCAGATCGCAGGCGGCGGCGAGCTGGCTCCCGCCGCCCACGCAGTAGCCGCGCACCGCGGCGAGCGTCGGCAGCGGGAACGCGGCCAGCGCCTCCTCGGCCGCCACGGCCAGTGCCTGCGGATCGGGCCCGGGATCCCGGAGCGAGGAGATGTCCGCACCCGCGCAGAAGGTGTCGCCCGCGCCCGTCAGGACCAGGGCGCCCACCGAGGGATCGGCGGCCAGCTTCTCCAGCAGCACCGGCAGCGCCTGCCACATGGCGGCCGTCATCGCGTTGCGCTTGGCGGGGTTGCTGATGACGACGGTGGCGACGCCGTCGGCGACGGCGTGCTCCAGCCGGGGTTCCGTACGGTCCATGGCCGGATGCTATCCGTGCTGTTCGAACCTATGATCAAGAAGGGGTCGCGAAGCAGGCACGCACCCCGAGGAGCCCCACGTGGCCGGTCCCGAACGCGAAGGCAGGAAGCTCAACCGCAGTTTCGGCGGTCTGGCCCTGCTCGGCATTCTGCTCGTCGTCGCCGGCCTGGTCGGCCTCGTCTACACCGGCGTGGCGACGCTCACCTCGATGATCCTGTTCGGCTGGCTGCTTCTCGTCGGCGGCCTGGTCGGACTGGTGCACGCCGTCCAGTCGCGCGGCACCGACTACTTCTGGCTGGGCGTGGTGGTCGCCGCGCTGAACATCGCCGCCGGGATCGTCGTCATCCGCCACCCGCACGGGACCGCCGAGGCGCTGACCATGTTCGCGGCGCTGCTCTTCCTGACCGGCGGGGTCTTCCGGCTCGTCGGCAGCGTCGTGGTGCGCGGACCGCAGTTCGGCCTGATGCTGCTCCAGGGCGCCTTCGGGCTGCTCCTCGGCCTGCTCGTCCTCTTCGACTGGCCGCACAGCAGTCTCTACGTACTCGGCTGCTTCTTCTCGCTGGCCCTGCTCTTCGACGGGCTCGGGCTCGTCGCCCTCGGCATCGGCGGCAGACGGATCGTCTCGATGGTCTCCGAACAGATGGCGTCAGGAGGGAACAAGGGAGAAGAGGCGGACCCGCTCACCGAGGACAGTCAGAAGCAGTCCGAAAAATGACACTCCCGTGTGAATGAAGTCGAGTTCGGTCAATAGGAGTCGACTTGTGTTCAGTAGTACGGACCGGGGCAACCTCGACCGCCACCCTGTACTCGATGTGAAGTCACTTCGAGTGGAGAGCGGGTACCGGACTATGGAGAGCCGCGGGAGTGTCCCCGCCCGGCCCGTGCCGTACGAAGGGGTCTGGCGGTTCACCGCCCCGGCCACGGACGTCTCCGTACCCCGGGCCAGGCACGCCGTACGCGATCTGCTGAAGCGCCAGAACGTGCCGATCGACGACGACATCACCCAGGGGCTGCTGCTCATCGTCTCCGAGCTGGTCACCAACGCCGTGAAGCATGCGGCGCTGCTCTCGCCCGAGCTCGCCGTCGAGGTGGCCGTGGGTGAGCAATGGGTCAGGGTGTCCGTCGAGGACAACCACCCCTACCGCCCCACGGCGCTGGAGACCGACTACGCGCAGACCGGCGGACGGGGCCTGCTGCTGGTCCGCGAGATCACCCGGGAAGCGGGCGGCACGTGCGACGTCGAGCACACCGCGGGCGGCGGCAAGGTCATCTGGGCGGCCCTGCCGCTCAGCGGCACCGCCCTCTGAACCCCGCCGCCCGCGTACGTCCCTACCAGCCGGCGGCGTCCCCGGTCAGCTCGCGGACCGCGGGCCGCGCGGCGTCCAGCACGGTCATGAACCACGCCGAGAACGGCTCCCGGGCGTGCCGCTCGGCCAGCTCCGCCGCCGTCACGAAGGCCGTCCCGCCGACCTCCTCCGGATCGGGCCGCAGCCGCTCCTGCGCCAGACCCACGAAGAGGTGGTTGAACTCCTGCTCCACCAGGCCCGACGCCGGGTCCGGGTGGTTGTAGCGGACGGTGCCGGCCTCGGCCAGCAGGGAGGGCGAGACGCCCAGCTCCTCGTACGTACGCCGGGCGGCGGCGGCGAAGGGCGCCTCGCCCGGGTAGGGGTGGCCGCAGCACGTGTTGGACCAGACACCGGGGGAGTGGTACTTGCCCAGGGCGCGCTGCTGCAGCAGCAGCCGGCCCTGCTCGTCGAAGAGGAACACGGAGAACGCGCGGTGCAGCTGTCCGGGCGCCTGGTGGGCGGCGAGCTTCTCCGCCGTGCCGATGGTGGTGCCGTTCTCGTCGACCAGTTCGAGCATGATCGCGTCCGCTGTGCCGTTCGACGAGGTGTTCGCCGCGGTGACTGGTGTGGTCGGCATACCCATCCTTCGCTGTGGTCCCGGCCCCGTGCGCCGGTCCCGTCGAGTCTGCTCAAGTCTGCCGTACAAAAGCGGCTTGTCCGTACTTCGGTTCCGGGTATGTCCGCCCGGCCCCCGACCGGCACGTCAGACCCCGAACGCCGCCGGATACTCAATCGTGCCCAGCGGGACGGGCGCGGAATCATCGAGCGGCAGCGCCATCATCGCCTCGTCCGGGACGTCGAAGGACGGCCGGATTCCGTAGCGCGAGGCCGGTACGAAACCGAACCTCGGGTAGTACTCGGGATGGCCGAGCACCAGTACCAGCCGCTCCCCCCGCTCCCGGGCGGCGTCGAGCGCGGCCCGCACCACGGCCGAGCCCGCTCCCCGGCGCTGGTGCTCCGGCGCGGTGGCCACGGGAGCCAGGGCCAGCGCGGCCGCGCCGCCGACCCGGCACCGGGTCAGCAGGGCGAAGGCGGCGACGGCCCCGTCGGGCGACTCGGCGACGTACGAGAGGCCCGGCAGCCAGGCCGACGGATCGCCGCGCAGCGCGTCCACGAGACCGGCCTCCGCCTCCGTCGGGAACGCGGCGGCGTTCACGGCGTGCACGGCGGGGATGTCGGCGGCCGCCTCGGGGCGGACGGTCCAGGTGATGTCGGTCAACGCGGGGGTCCTCCGGCGGGCCGGTTCGTGCACATCCGCGAAACCCTACACCTGGGCTCCGCGCCCCGCGGCGTCAGCGGCAGAGCCTCGTCTCGTGCTCGGCGTGGCCGCTCGGCTCCAGCTGGAAGGTGCAGTGCGCGACGTCGAAGTGGTCGCCGAGGCAGCCCTGGAGCTCGTGGAGCAGCTTCTCGTGACCGATCGAGTCGAGCAGGTCCTGCTGCACCACCACATGGGCGGAGAGCACCGGCATGCCCGAGGTGATCGTCCACGCGTGCAGGTCGTGGACGTCCAGCACCCCGGGCAGCGCCGTGATGTGGTCGCGCACCTCGCCCATGTCAACGCCCGGCGGCGCCGCCTCCAGGAGGACGTTCAGCGTCTCGCGCAGCAGCCGCACCGTGCGCGGCACGATCATGAGGCCGATGACCAGCGAGGCGATCGGGTCCGCCGCCTGCCAGCCGGTCGCCATGACGATGCCCGCCGAGATCAGCACCGTCACCGAGCCCAGCGTGTCCGCCAGCACCTCCAGATAGGCGCCGCGCACATTGAGGCTGTCCTCCTGCCCGCGCGTCAGCAGCGCCAGCGACACCGTGTTCGCGACCAGACCCGCCAGGGCGAAGGCGATCGTGAGCCCGCCCCGGGTCTCGGCCGGATCGATGAAGCGCTCCACCGCCTCGAAGAGGAGATAGCCGCCCACCCCGAGGAGCAGGCAGCAGTTGGCGAGCGCCGCCAGGATCTCCGCCCGGGCGTAGCCGAAGGTGCGGTTCGGGCCGGCCGGTCGGTTGGCGAAGTGGATCGCCAGCAGCGCCAGCCCGAGCCCCAGGGCGTCGGTGGCCATGTGGGCCGCGTCGGCGATCAGTGCGAGGGAGCCGGACAGCACACCCCCGACGATCTCCATGACCGTCACGGCCAGCGTGATGCACAGCGCGATGCGCAGCCGTCCCTTGTGCGCGGCGGCCGCCGTGCCGGCCGGTACGCCGTGCGCATGTCCGTGATCGTGCCCTGCCCCCATGGGGACGCCTCCCGGTCGTCTCGCGGGCCCGGGCTTCCCCGGGCCGGCCCCTGCCAGTCAACTACGGGTGGGGGGTATGGGGCAACACGGCGTCGAACACCGTTGTCATTAGCCCTGACCTGCGGAAACGAGTGCGAGTGAGAGCCGTGCCGCGATACGGGGGCCGGTCGGCGACGAGAGCGTCGCCCCGGCTTTTTTGTCAGGCGAGGCGGCCATCGACGATGATGATCGCGGGTGGCGCGCACGATCCGGCTCCGCCCGGAACGGAGCACAAACGGGCAGTGAACTCGCGCTTCCGTTCATCCGATAGCCTCTGCCGACATGCCGCCGGCCGCTTCGGGCCGCACTGTCGCGTGCCGATCCGTGTCAGCACCCAAGGAGTGAGTTCGTCTGTCGACCGCCATTCTCACAGGTGCTCCGCTGCCCGGATCGTCGCTGGAGGACGATCTGCGGTCGCTGGGCTTCGACGTCCGCGCAGCCGCCGACGTCACCGAAGCGGCCGCACTGCTGTCGGCCGTCCCGGCGGGCCACCGGGTCGCCCTCGTCGACCCCCGCTTCGTCGGCCACCGCCACGCCCTCCGGCTCGCCCTGACCGACCCCCGCTTCCCCGCGGCGGCTGTGCCCGGCGCCCTCACCGCGCAGGCCGAGGCACGCCCCGCCCTGGTCGGCGCCCTGCGCGCCACGACCGACGCGGTCGGCGCCGGAGTGCCCGCGGGCGGCACCGCCGCGGTCACCGACCGGACCGTGCCCGGCAGGCTCGCCGCGGCCATGGAGGCCCAGGGCACCGCCGTGCAGCGCCCCGAGCTCGGCTCGCTCGTCGCCACCGTGCCCACCGACGAGACCGGCCGCGCCGCCGCCCGCTCGGACGTCGAGGCCGTGGACGACGAGGCGGTCCGGCTGCGCAGCGCGGTGAAGGCCCGCGACGGCTTCTTCACCACCCACTTCATCAGCCCGTACTCGCGCTACATCGCCCGCTGGTGCGCGCGCCGGGGCCTCACGCCGAACCAGGTCACCACCGCGTCCCTGCTCACCGCGCTGATAGCGGCCGGCTGCGCGGCCACCGGCACCCGCGGCGGCTACGTCGCGGCGGGCATCCTGCTCCTGCTCTCCTTCGTCCTGGACTGCACCGACGGACAGCTCGCCCGCTACTCCCTCCAGTACTCCACGATGGGCGCCTGGCTGGACGCCACCTTCGACCGCGCCAAGGAGTACGCCTACTACGCGGGCCTCGCCCTCGGCGCTGCGCGCGGCGGCGACGACGTCTGGGCGCTGGCACTCGGCGCGATGGTCCTCCAGTCCTGCCGCCATGTGATCGACTTCTCGTTCAACGAGGCCAACCACGACGCGGTGGCGAACTCCAGCCCCACGGCCGCCCTCTCCGACAAGCTCGACAGCGTCGGCTGGACGGTCTGGCTGCGGCGGATGATCGTGCTCCCGATCGGCGAGCGCTGGGCGATGATCGCCGTACTCACCGCGCTCACCACCCCGCGCATCGTCTTCTACGCCCTGCTGATCGGCTGCGCCTTCGCCGCCTGCTACACCACCGCCGGCCGCCTCCTGCGCTCGCTGACCCGCAAGGCCCGGCGCACCGACCGCGCCGCCCGGGCCCTCGCCGACCTCGCGGACTCCGGCCCGCTCGCCGAGCTCGTCGCCGCCCGCGGCCCGCGTATCCGCGGCGCCCGGACCGCCCCGGTGATCGCCCTCGTGGGCGCCGGCGCACTGATCGCCGCCGCGCTCCAGCAGCCCTTCGGCAGCCGACAGACGATCATCGCCGCCGCCTTCTACGCCATCTGCTCGGGCCTCGCCGTGGCCCGCCCCCTCAAGGGCGCCCTCGACTGGCTCCTGCCGCCCGTCTTCCGGGCCGCCGAGTACTGCACGGTCCTGATCCTGGCCGCCCGCAGCGACATCGACGGGGCGCTCCCCGCGGCTTTCGGACTGGTCTCGGCCGTCGCCTACCATCACTACGACACGGTGTACCGCATCCGAGGCGGCACCGGCGCCCCGCCCCGGTGGCTGGTGCGCACGATCGGCGGACACGAGGGCCGGACCCTGGTCGTGGCCGTGCTCGCCGCCGCTCTCACCGGAGCCTCCGGCTTCACCACGGCCCTCACCGTCCTCGCAGTGGCCGTCGCGCTGGTCGTGCTGGTGGAGTCCATCCGCTTCTGGGTGTCCTCCGGGGCGCCCGCCGTCCACGACGAAGGAGAACCCGCATGATCGGCCTCGTACTGGCAGCCGGCGCAGGACGGCGCCTGCGCCCCTACACCGACACGCTGCCCAAGGCGCTCGTGCCGGTGGACGGCGACCGGACGATCCTCGACCTCACGCTGGCCAACTTCGCCGAGATCGGGCTCACCGAGGTCGCGATCGTCGTCGGCTACCGCAAGGAGGCCGTCCACGCCCGCAAGGAGGAGCTGGAGGCGACGTACGGCCTGAGGCTCACCCTCGTCGACAACGACAAGGCCGAGGAGTGGAACAACGCCTACTCCCTGTGGTGCGCCCGTGACGTGCTGAAACGCGGCGTGCTCCTCGCCAACGGCGACACCGTCCACCCGGTCTCCGTCGAGCGCACCCTGCTGGACGCGCGCGGCGACGGCAAGAAGATCATCCTCGCTCTCGACACGGTGAAGAACCTCGCCGACGAGGAGATGAAGGTCGTCGCCGAGGACGGCAAGGGCGTGCGCCGGATCACCAAGCTGATGGACCCGTCCGAGGCCACCGGCGAGTACATCGGCGTCACCCTCATCGAGGCCGAGGCCGCCGAGGAGCTGGCCGACGCGCTGAAGGCCACCTTCGAGCGCGACCCGGACCTCTACTACGAGGACGGCTACCAGGAGCTCGTCGACCGGGGCTTCACCGTCGACGTCGCCCCCATCGGGGACGTGAGCTGGGTCGAGATCGACAACCACGACGACCTCGCCAAGGGGAGGGGGATCGCGTGCCGGTACTGACCCGACTCATCCCCTCCCCGGTCTTCGTCGACATCAGCCGGGGCGCCATGCACGACCTGGCCGGCCTCCTCGCCGACCAGCGGATCTCCGCCTCCGGCAAGCTCGCCATCGCGATCAGCGGCGGCTCGGGGCAGGCCCTGCGCGAGAAGCTGGCACCGGCCCTGCCGGGCGCCGACTGGTACTGCGTCGCGGGCGGCAGCATCGACGCCGCGGTGCAGCTGGCCGACGACATCAAGGGCAAGCGCTACGACGCCGTGGTCGGCCTCGGCGGCGGCAAGATCATCGACGTGGCGAAGTACGCCGCGGCCCGGGTCGGCCTGCCGCTGGTCTCGGTCGCCACGAACCTCGCGCACGACGGCCTCTGCTCGCCCGTCGCCACCCTGGACAACGACAACGGCCGGGGCTCCTACGGCGTCCCCATGCCCATCGCCATGGTGATCGACCTGTCGGTGATCCGCGCCGCCCCCGACCGCTTCGTACGGTCCGGCATCGGGGACGCGATCTCCAACATCTCCGCCATCGCCGACTGGGAGCTCTCGCACCAGGCCAACGGCGAGCAGATCGACGGCCTCGCCGCAGCCATGGCCCGTACCGCCGGCGAGGCCGTCCTGCGCCACCCCGGCACGGTCGCCGACGACGAGTTCCTCACCGTCCTCGCCGAGTCGCTGGTGCTCTCCGGCATCGCCATCTCGATCAGCGGCGACACCCGGCCCTCGTCCGGGGCCTGCCACGAGATCAGCCACGCCTTCGACCTGCTCTTCCCGAAGCGGGCCGCAAGCCACGGCGAGCAGGTCGGCCTCGGCGCCGCCTTCGCCATGCACCTGCGCGGAGCCGTGGACGAGTCCGGCCTCTTCGCCGAGGTGCTGCGCAGGCACGGCCTGCCGGTCACGCCCGAGGAGATCGGCTTCACCGCCGACGAGTTCGTCCAGGCCGTCGAGTACGCCCCCCAGACCCGACCGGGGCGCTTCACGGTCCTGGAACACCTCAGCCTTTCCACCGACCAGATCAGGGACGCGTACGCCGACTATGCCAAGACCATCAGTAGCTGAACTCCGCCCGGTCGTTCACCCGCCGGGCGTCAAGGACCGGCGCAGCGGTGAACACTGGGCGGGCCGGATATACATGCGCGAGATCTCCCTGCGCATCGACCGGTACCTGGTGAACACCAAGGTCACGCCCAACCAGCTGACCTATCTGATGACCCTCGCCGGTGTGCTCGCCGCCCCGGCACTGCTCGTGCCGGGCATCTGGGGCGCGGTGCTCGGCGTCGTCATGGTCCAGCTGTACCTGCTGCTCGACTGCGTGGACGGCGAGATCGCGCGCTGGAAGAAGCAGTTCTCGCTCGGCGGCGTCTACCTGGACCGGGTCGGCGCCTACCTGTGCGACGCGGCCGTGCTCGTCGGCTTCGGTCTGCGCGCCGCCGACCTGTGGGGCACCGGCCGCATCGACTGGCTGTGGGCCTTCCTCGGCACGCTCGCCGCGCTCGGCGCGATCCTGATCAAGGCCGAGACGGACCTGGTCGGCGTCGCCCGTCACCAGGGCGGCCTGCCGCCGGTCAAGGAGTCCGCGTCCGAGCCGCGCTCCTCCGGCATGGCGCTCGCCCGCCGGGCCGCCGGTGCGCTCAAGTTCCACCGGCTCATCCTGTGCGTCGAGGCGTCGCTGGTCATCCTGGTCGCGGCCGTCCTCGACGAGGTGCGGGACGACTTCTTCTTCAGTCGGCTCGCGGTCGCGGTCCTGGCCGGCATCGCCCTGCTGCAGACCCTGCTGCACCTCGTGTCGGTCCTGGCATCGAGCAGGCTGAAGTGAGTACACCCATGAAACTCGGCGCGGTCATCATCACCATGGGCAACCGCCCGGCCGAACTGCGGGCCCTGCTCGATTCGGTCGCCGCCCAGGAGGGCGACCGGATCGAGGTGGTCGTCGTCGGCAACGGCTCGCCCGTCCCCGACGTCCCCGCGGGCGTCCGGATCGTCGAGCTGCCCGAGAACCTGGGCATTCCCGGCGGCCGGAACGTCGGCATCGAGGCCTTCGGGCCCTCCGGCGCCGACGTGGACGCCCTGCTCTTCCTCGACGACGACGGGCTGCTGCCCCTCACCGACACCGCGGAGCTGTGCCGGAAGGCGTTCGCCGAGGACCCCCGGCTCGGCATCATCAGCTTCCGCATCGCGGACCCCGAGACCGGTGTCACCCAGCGCCGGCACGTGCCGCGGCTGCGGGCCGCCGACCCGATGCGCTCGTCGCGGGTGACGACGTTCCTGGGCGGTGCCAACGCGGTGCGCACCAGGGTCCTTGCCGAGGTCGGTCCGCTGCCGGGCGACTTCTTCTACGCGCACGAGGAGACCGACCTGGCCTGGCGGGCGCTGGACGCCGGCTGGCTGATCGACTACCGCGCGGACATGGTGCTGCACCACCCCACCACGGCCCCGTCCCGCCATGCCGTCTACCACCGCATGGTGGCACGCAACCGGGTCTGGCTGGCCCGGCGCAACCTCCCCGCCCCCCTCGTCCCGGTGTACCTCGGGGTGTGGATGCTGCTGACCCTGCTGCGCAGGCCGTCCGGCGAGGCGCTGAAGGCATGGTTCGGCGGCTTCCGGGAGGGCTGGCGGACGCCGTGCGGACCGCGCCGCCCGATGAAGTGGCGTACCGTGTGGCGCTTGACCAGGCTGGGCCGCCCGCCGGTGATCTGAGAGGCTCGCCTCTGGGAGCATGAGTCGTATTTTTCTTGTCAGGACCTGTCCGCCCTGAGCCGCGCCCGCGACCGGCTGCGCATTTCGAATACGAGAGTTTCTTCTGGTGAGTGACACAACCCATGGTGGTGCGGCCCTGCTGGGCGGCCCGCCATCAGCCGACGACGGCCTGAGCGCGGCCGAGCTGGCCGCGAAGTACGGCCTTGCGGTCAGTGGTGCCCGGCCCGGACTCCTCGAGTACGTGCGCCAGCTCCAGGGGCGACGCCATTTCATCCTGGCGTTCTCCCGGGCCAAGCTGACCGCCCAGTACAGCCAGGCGAAGCTGGGCCAGCTGTGGCAGGTGGCGACCCCGCTCCTGAACGCCGCGGTCTACTTCCTCATCTTCGGGCTGATCCTCGGCACGAAGAAGGGCATACCGCAGGAGGTGTTCATCCCGTTCCTGGTGACCGGGGTGTTCGTCTTCACCTTCACCCAGAGCTCCGTGATGGCCGGCGTACGGGCCATCTCCGGGAACCTCGGTCTGGTCAGGGCGCTGCACTTCCCACGGGCGTCGCTGCCGATCTCCTTCTCGCTCCAGCAGCTCCAGCAGCTGCTGTACTCGATGATCGTGCTGATCGCGGTCACGGTCGGATTCGGCAGCTACCCCCGGCTGTCGTGGCTGCTGGTGATCCCCGCCCTGGCCATGCAGTTCTTCTTCAACACCGGACTGGCGCTCGCCATGGCGAGGATGGGGGCGAAGACCCCCGACCTGGCCCAGCTGATGCCGTTCGTCATGCGCACCTGGATGTACGCGTCCGGGGTCATGTTCTCCATCCCGGTGATGCTCGCGGACAAGCCGGCCTGGATCACCGACGTGCTCCAGTACAACCCGGCGGCCGTCTACATGGACCTGGTCAGGTTCGCCCTGATCGACGGATACGGCTCCGAGAACCTGCCCGACCACGTCTGGGCGGTCGCCCTCGTCTGGTCGGTCGTGGTGGGCATCGTGGGCTTCGTGTACTTCTGGAAGGCAGAGGAACGGTACGGCCGTGGCTGACGACAACACCGCGGGGCGCGTCCCCACCGTGATCGCCGACGACGTGCACATCGTGTACCGGGTCAACGGCGGCGGCGGTGGCAAGGGCAGCGCCACCGCGGCACTGAGCCGGATCCTGCGCCGCGACAAGCGCGAGGAGCGCGGGGTGCGCAAGGTGCACGCCGTGCGCGGCGTCACCTTCACCGCCTACCGCGGCGAGGCGATCGGGCTCATCGGCACGAACGGCTCCGGCAAGTCGACGCTGCTCCGCGCCATCGCCGGCCTCCTGCCGACCGAGAGCGGCAGCGTCTACACGGACGGCCAGCCCTCGCTGCTCGGCGTCAACGCCGCGCTGATGAGCGACCTGACCGGTGAGCGCAACGTCGTGCTCGGCGGCCTCGCGATGGGGATGAGCCGGGAGGAGATCCGCGAGCGCTACGACGAGATCGTCGACTTCTCCGGCATCAACGAGAAGGGCGACTTCATCACCCTGCCCATGCGCACGTACTCCTCCGGCATGGCCGCCCGGCTCCGCTTCTCCATCGCCGCCGCCAAGAACCACGACGTGCTCATGATCGACGAGGCGCTGGCGACCGGTGACCGCAAGTTCCAGATCCGCTCCGAGGCGCGGATCAGGGAACTGCGCAAGGAGGCCGGGACGGTCTTCCTGGTGAGCCACAGCAACAAGTCGATCAGGGACACCTGCAACCGGGTGCTGTGGCTGGAGAAGGGCGAGTTGCTCATGGACGGCCCGACCGAAGAGGTACTGCGGGCCTACGAGCGCGAGACCGGCAAGTAGGACACACCCGCGTCACGCCCCGGGCGGCCCCCGCCGGACCCTTTCCGGCGGGGGCCGCGCCATGTCCGGGCGGTGGACCGGAGGCGGGGCATCCACGCCTCGTCGTACGGCGTCCGGCGCGATCTCCTACCGCCGGATGACGTGAACGCGGCCCGGTGGGTGGAAAGTTGACGCGGACCACGGGGCCGGTGCCGCACGGCTCGGACCCCCGCGTTCGAGTGGCAGTCGTACAACGTAAGCTGTACCGGTGCTGATTCGCCGCAAGTGGGGCGATACCGCCTGGGTGGACGGCCCGGAGCCGTCCTCGGCACTCGGGAGGGTGGGCGGCGTGTCCGGAATGGGATGTTTTGGGTCAGCAGTGTAGAACGGGAGATGTGACGGCTATGACGGAAGATCTCCAGCTCCGAGGTGCTCACGCCGTCCCCGCGCAGGGCGGTCCGCAGTGACCCGTACCCGGCAGGCGCGGCTTGATACCGCCGCATCCGGAACCCTCGACAAGGCGGCCGACGAGAACTTTCCGGTCGCCCCCTTCTTCCTGCCGCGCGCCTGGCGCGACGATCTGATGGCCGTCTACGGCTTCGCCCGGCTCGTCGACGACATCGGCGACGGCGACCTCGCCCCCGGCGGCGCCGACGCCACGCACCTCGGCCTCGACCCGGCCCAGGGGGACGACCGGCTCGCGATGCTCGACGCGCTGGAGAGCGACCTGCGCCGCGTCTTCGCCACCACCGGCGGGACTCCGCGCCACCCGCTGCTCCGGGCGCTGCGCCCCACCGCCCGCCGCCGCGCGCTCACCCCGGAACCCTTCCTCGGCCTCATCGAGGCCAACCGGCAGGACCAGAAGGTCCGCCGCTACGGCACGTACGAGGAACTGCTCGCCTACTGCGAGCTGTCCGCCAACCCCGTCGGCCGCCTGGTCCTCCAGCTCACCGGGACCGCGAGCCCCGAACGGCTGCGCCGCTCCGACGCCGTGTGCACCGCACTGCAGATCATCGAGCACCTCCAGGACGTCGCCGAGGACCTCGGCCGCGACCGCGTCTATCTGCCGGCCGAGGACATGGCCCGGTTCCACGTCGGCGAGGCGGACCTCGCGGCGCCCTCCGCGAACGCGTCGGTGCGCTCCCTGATCGCGTACGAAGCGGAACGCGCCCGGGATCTGCTGAATGAAGGAACCCCTCTGGTGGGTAGCGTCCACGGCAGGCTCAGACTGCTTCTCGCCGGATTCGTGGGAGGAGGACGCGCCGCCCTCACCGCGATCGCGGGCGCCGGATTCGACGTACTGCCCGGACCACCCGGACCCACCAAGCCCAGCCTGCTGCGCGAAGTGGGAGTTGTCTTGCGAAAAGCGCGTAGAGAGGGGTGAGCCGGACCGTGGAGGGACAGACGACGTACATGTCGGCACCGGTACAGGCGGCGTACAGTTACTGCGAGGCCGTCACCGGACAGCAGGCGCGTAACTTCGCGTACGGCATCAGGCTGCTGCCGGCCGAGAAGCGGCAGGCCATGTCGGCCCTGTACGCCTTCTCCCGTCGCGTCGACGACATCGGGGACGGCGAACTGGAGCCGGAGACCAAGCGCATCCGCCTGGAGAGCACCCGCACCCTGCTCGACCGGGTCCGCGCCGGCGCGGTCGAAGAGGACGACACCGACCCGGTGGCCGTCGCGCTCGCCGACGCCGCCCGCAGGTTCCCGCTGCCGCTCGAAGGGCTCGACGAACTCATCGACGGTGTGCTGATGGACGTGCGCGGCGCGGCCTACGAGACCTGGGACGACCTCAAGGTCTACTGCCGGTGCGTCGCGGGCGCCATCGGCCGCCTCAGCCTCGGTGTCTTCGGCACGGAGCCGGGCGCACCCGGCGCCGAGCGCGCCGCCGAGTACGCGGACACGCTCGGCCTCGCCCTCCAGTTGACGAACATCCTGCGCGACGTCCGCGAGGACGCGGGCAACGGCCGCACCTATCTGCCCGCCGACGACCTCGCCAAGTTCGGCTGCTCCGCGGGCTTCCACCGCGCCGCCCCGCCGCCCGGCTCCGACTTCGCGGGCCTCGTCCACTTCGAGGTCCGGCGCGCCCGCGCCCTGTTCGCCGAGGGGTACCGGCTGCTGCCGATGCTCGACCGCCGCAGCGGGGCCTGCGTGGCGGCGATGGCCGGCATCTACCGCAGGCTCCTCGACCGCATCGAGCGCGATCCCGAGGCGGTGCTGCGCGGCCGGGTCTCGCTGCCCGGCCACGAGAAGGCGTACGTGGCGGTGCGCGGCCTGTCCGGTCTCGACGCCCGCCACATCTCCCGGCGCACGACCCGGGGGCGTGTCTGAATGGGCCTCACGCACATCTCGCGTCCCGTGTGCCTCCGGGATGAACGGAACGGCCGGCGGGCAACCCCCGGCCCGGCCGCTGCGTCCCTGCCTGAGCAGGCCCGGCGAGAGGGGGACGCATGAGTGACGACGCCCTGCGCCCGTCCCGTGCGGTCGTGGTCGGCGGCGGGCTCGCCGGCATCACGGCTGCCCTCCGCCTGGCCGACGCCGGACTTGACGTGACCCTGCTCGAAGGGCGGCCCCGGCTCGGCGGGCTCGCCTTCTCCTTCCGCCGGGGCGGCCTGACGGTCGACAACGGCCAACACGTCTACCTGCGCTGCTGCACCGCCTACCGCTGGTTCCTCGACCGTGTCGACGGCGCCCGCCTGGCGCCCCTGCAAAACCGTTTGGACGTGCCCGTTCTCGACGTCGGGCGGCCCTCGGGACCCCGGCTGGGACGGTTGCGCCGCAACGCGCTCCCGGTTCCGCTGCACCTCGCCGCCGGCCTGGCCGGATACCCGCACCTGTCGCTCGCCGAACGGGCCGGCGTCGCACGGGCCGCGCTCGCGCTCGGCCGGCTCGACCCGGACGACCCCGCGCTCGACGCCGTCGACTTCGGCAGCTGGCTCGCCCGCCACGGCCAGTCGCCCCGCACCATCGAGGCTCTCTGGGACCTGGTCGGCGTCGCCACCCTCAACGCCACCGCGCCGCACTCCTCCCTCGCGCTCGCCGCGAAGGTCTTCAAGACCGGACTGCTCTCCGAACCGGGCGCCGCCGACATCGGCTGGGCCGCCGTACCGCTCGGCGACATCCACGACACCCTGGGCCGCAAGGCGCTGGACTCCGCCGGCGTCCGCACCGAACTGCGCACCAAGGCGGGCGCCCTCACCCGCACCGGCGAGGGAAGCTGGCTGGTCGACACCGGAGCCGAACGGATCGAGGCGGACACCGTTGTCCTGGCCGTGCCGCAGCGCGAGACCCACGCGCTGCTGCCCGAGGGCGCGCTCGACGCGCCGGACCGGCTCCTGGAGATCGGTACCTCGCCGATCCTCAACGTGCACGTCGTCTACGACCGCAAGGTCCTCAAGCGGCCGTTCTTCGCCGCGCTCGGCTCGCCGGTCCAGTGGGTCTTCGACCGCACCGAGGCGTCCGGCCTCACCGGCCCCGGGCAGTACCTAGCGGTCTCCCAGTCCGCAGCCGGCGACGAGATCGACCTGCCCGTGGCCGAGCTGCGCGCCCGCTACCTGCCCGAGCTGGAACGGCTGCTGCCGGCCGCGCGCGGCGCGGGCATCCGGGACTTCTTCGTCACCCGTGAGCGCACCGCGACCTTCGCACCCGCCCCCGGCGTCGGCCGGCTGCGCCCCGGGACGCTCACCCGCGCCCCCGGACTCTTCCTGGCAGGTGCCTGGACCGCCACCGGCTGGCCCGCCACGATGGAGGGCGCGGTCCGCAGCGGGGCGGGCGCCGCGGACGCCGCGCTCCTGGCGCTCGGCCGCCCCCACGAACATCCGCTGCAGGAGGCGGCATGAGCAGTACCACCGGAACAAGAGGAGAGTCAGTGACCCCGGCGAATCCGGCTTTCGACACCGTGGCGGACGCCACGGACGTCACCGCGCTTCTGGAGCGCGGACGGGCCCTTTCCGCGCCGGTGCTCCGGGCCGCCGCCGACCGGCTCGCACCGCCCATGGACACCGTGGCCGCCTATCACTTCGGCTGGATCGATGCCCAGGGCAGGCCCGCGGACGGCGACGGCGGCAAGGCCGTCCGTCCGGCGCTGGCCCTGCTGTCCGCGGAGGCGGCCGGCGCCGCGGCCGAGGCCGGCGTCCCCGGCGCCGTCGCCGTCGAACTCGTGCACAACTTCTCGCTGCTGCACGACGACCTGATGGACGGCGACGAGCAGCGGCGCCACCGCGACACCGTGTGGAAGGTGCACGGCCCCGCCCAGGCCATCCTGGTCGGCGACGCCCTGTTCGCCCTGGCCTACGACGTCCTGCTGGAGCTGGGCACGGCCGAGGCGGGCCGTGCGGCGAGGCGGCTGACGTCGGCCACCCGTAAGCTCATCGACGGGCAGGCCCAGGACATCTCCTACGAGCACCGCGAGCGCGTCACCGTCGAGGAATGCCTGGAGATGGAGGGCAACAAGACCGGTGCCCTCCTCGCCTGCGCCTGCTCCATCGGCGCGGTGCTCGGTGGCGCCGACGACCGGACCGCCGACCTCCTGGAGGCGTACGGTCACCACCTCGGGCTCGCCTTCCAGGCGGTCGACGACCTTCTCGGCATCTGGGGCGACCCCGAGTCCACCGGCAAGCAGACGTGGAGCGATCTGCGCCAGCGGAAGAAGTCGCTGCCGGTCGTCGCCGCGCTCGCCGCGGGCGGGCCGGCCTCCGAGCGCCTCGGCGAACTGCTCGCCGCCGACGCCAAGAGCAGCGACTTCGACAGCTTCTCCGAGGAGGAGTTCGCCGCCCGTGCGGCGCTCATCGAGGAGGCGGGCGGCCGCGAGTGGACCGCCCAGGAGGCGCGTCGTCAGCATGCGGTCGCCATCGAGGTGCTGCACGGTGTCGACATGCCGGAATCCGTGCGGGCGCAGCTCACGGCGCTCGCGGACTTCGTCGTCGTACGAAAGAGATGATCACCATCTGGTCCATATGACTCGCAGTCGCCGGCCGGTGCCCGCACGGGCGCCGGCCGACGGAGACCCCAGCACAGCAGAGGACCACCTGCACGAAGGGGAAGCCATGACAGCGACGACCGACGGAAGCACCGGGGCCGTTGACCCCCGCGCAGCCTCGGCCAGCAGACCGACTATCGAATCAACCATCGCCGCGGACGGTGTACTTGCCGCCGCGCGGCGGGCCGCCGAACGCTCGGTCGAGCATCTCCTCGGCAGGCAGGACGAGCAGGGCTGGTGGAAGGGCGACCTCGCCACCAACGTCACCATGGACGCCGAGGACCTGCTGCTCCGTCAGTTCCTCGGTATCCAGGACCCCGCCACGGTCCGGGCGGCCGCCGGGTTCATCCGCGGCGAGCAGCTCGGCGACGGAACCTGGGCGACCTTCCACGGCGGCCCCGCGGACCTCTCCACCACCATCGAGGCGTACGTGGCGCTGCGGCTGGCGGGCGACCGGCCGGAGGACCCGCACATGGCCCGTGCCGCCGGCTGGGTCAGGGAGCAGGGCGGCATCGCCGCGAGCCGGGTCTTCACCCGGATCTGGCTGGCCCTCTTCGGCTGGTGGAAGTGGGACGACCTGCCGGAGCTGCCCCCCGAGCTGATGTTCTTCCCCACGTGGGTCCCGCTCAACATCTACGACTTCGGCTGCTGGGCCCGTCAGACCATCGTGCCGCTCACCATCGTCTCGGCGAAGCGGCCGGTGCGGCCCGCCCCCTTCGCCCTGGATGAGCTGCACACCGACCCCGACCACCCGAACCCTCCCAAGCGCCCCGCCCCCGCGGCGAGTTGGGACGGCCTCTTCCAGCGCCTCGACAAGGCGCTGCACCTCTACCACCGGTTCGCGCCGCGTGGACTGCGCCGGGTCGCGATGAACGCCGCCGCCCGCTGGATCATCGAACGCCAGGAGAACGACGGCTGCTGGGGCGGCATTCAGCCGCCCGCCGTCTACTCGGTCATCGCCCTGCACCTCCTCGGCTACGACCTCGAACACCCGGTGATGCGGGCCGGACTCGAATCGCTCGATCGCTTCGCCGTGTGGCGCGAGGACGGCACCCGCATGATCGAGGCGTGCCAGTCCCCGGTCTGGGACACCTGCCTGGCCACCATCGCGCTCGCCGACGCCGGGGTCGCCCCCGACCACCCGGCGCTCGTGAAGGCGGCGGACTGGATGCTCGCCGAGGAGATCGTCCGGCCGGGCGACTGGGCGGTGCGCCGACCCGGACTGGAGCCCGGTGGCTGGGCGTTCGAGTTCCACAACGACAACTACCCCGACATCGACGACACCGCGGAGGTGGTCCTCGCCCTCCGCCGGGTCCGCCACCCCGACCAGGCACGGGTGGAGGCCGCCATCGAGCGCGGCGTGCGCTGGAACGTCGGCATGCAGTCCCGCAACGGGGCGTGGGGCGCGTTCGACGCGGACAACACCAGCCCCTTCCCCAACCGGTTGCCCTTCTGCGACTTCGGCGAGGTCATCGACCCGCCGTCCGCCGACGTCACCGGGCACGTGGTGGAGATGCTCGCCGTCGAGGGCCGCGCCGACCACCCCGTCACCCGGCGCGGCATCGAGTGGCTGCTGTCCGAACAGGAGGCCAACGGCGGCTGGTTCGGGCGCTGGGGCGTCAACTACGTATACGGAACCGGGTCGGTGGTCCCCGCGCTGACCGCAGCCGGGCTGCCTCCGTCGCACCCGGCGATCCGGCGCGCGGTCGAGTGGCTGGAGTCCGTCCAGAACGACGACGGCGGCTGGGGCGAGGATCTGCGCTCGTACACCGAGGAGAAGTGGATCGGCCACGGCGCGTCCACCGCGTCCCAGACCGCCTGGGCGCTCCTCGCGCTGCTGGCCGCGGGCCGGCGGGACACCGTCGCCGTGACACGCGGCATCGCCTGGCTGACCGAGACCCAGCAGGCCGACGGTTCCTGGGACGAGCCCTACTTCACCGGAACCGGGTTCCCCTGGGACTTCTCCATCAACTACCACCTCTACCGGCAGGTCTTCCCGCTCACCGCACTCGGGCGGTACGTGCACGGCGACCCGTTCGCGGGCCGCACGCCGACGCGCGAGGAGGCCTGATGGGTGACGGTCCGGGGCCGGCCGGCCCCGCCGCCCCCCTGCTGATCGCCTGCGCGCTCGGCATCGAACAGCTCGCCCTGCGCACCGGCAGGGGGAGGGCGGTGGACGCCCCGGAGCGGGTGACCGTGCTCCGTACCGGCATGGGCCCCAGGGCGGCAGAAACCGCCGTGGCGCGCGCGCTCGGGCAGGACGGGGCGGCGGACACCGCGGTCATCGCCTCGGGGTTCTGCGCCGGTCTCGCGTCCGGGATGCACCCGGGCGACCTGGTGGTGGCCGAGGAGACCCGGGCCGCCGGGGACCCCGTCCCGTGCACCGGCGCGGACCTGCTGGCCGAGGCGCTGGCCAGGGCCGTACCGGGGCGCACCGTACACACCGGTCCGCTGACCGGCTCCGACCATGTCGTCCGGGGACATGGACGGGCCGAACTGCGGGCCACCGGGGCGATCGCGGTGGACATGGAGTCCGCGGCGACCCTGCGCACCGCCCTGCGGTCCGGGCCACGCCCGGTTGCCGCCGTACGGGTGGTCGTGGACGCTCCGGAGCATGAGCTCGTCCGCATCGGCACGCTTCGCGGTGGAATATCGGCTTTCCGTGTTCTTCGTGCTGTCCTGCCGGCTTTCTATGAATGGCACCGATCTCTGCTGCTCCCCAGGAGGTGAGCTAGATGGCCATGCCGCTTCGTCAGTCCATCAAGGTTGCGACGTACCTCATTGAACAGAAGCTCCGCAAGCGGGACAAATTTCCGCTGATCGTCGAGCTGGAGCCGTTGTTCGCCTGCAACCTCGCCTGCGAGGGCTGCGGGAAGATCCAGCACCCGGCCGGAGTCCTCAAGCAGCGCATGCCCGTGGCCCAGGCCGTCGGCGCCGTGCTCGAATCGGGCGCCCCGATGGTCTCCATCGCCGGCGGCGAGCCGCTGATGCACCCTCAGATCGACGAGATCGTGCGCCAGCTCGTGGCCAGGAGGAAGTACGTCTTCCTCTGCACCAACGCGGTGCTGCTGCGCAAGAAGATCGAGAAGTTCACCCCGTCGCCCTACTTCGCGTTCGCCGTGCACATCGACGGGCTGCGCGAGCGGCACGACGAATCGGTCGCCAAGGAGGGGGTGTTCGACGAAGCGGTGGCGGCGATCAAGGAGGCCAAGCGGCGCGGCTTCCGGGTCACCACCAACTCCACCTTCTTCAACACCGACACCCCGCAGACCATCATCGAGGTGCTCAACTTCCTCAACGACGACCTCAAGGTCGACGAGATGATGATCTCGCCCGCCTACGCGTACGAGAAGGCACCCGACCAGGAGCACTTCCTGGGCGTCGACCAGACCCGTGAGCTGTTCAGGAAGACCTTCGCCGGCGGCAACCGGAGCCGGTGGCGGCTGAACCACTCGCCGCTCTTCCTGGACTTCCTGGAGGGCAAGGCCGACTTCCCGTGCACGGCATGGGCCATCCCCAACTACTCGCTGTTCGGCTGGCAGCGGCCCTGCTACCTGATGAGCGACGGCTACGTGCCGACGTACCGGCAGCTCATCGAGGAGACCGACTGGGACAAGTACGGCCGGGGCAAGGACCCGCGCTGCGCGAACTGCATGGCGCACTGCGGTTACGAACCCACCGCCGTCCTCGCCACCATGGGGTCGCTGAAGGAGTCCCTGCGCGCCGCACGCGAGACCGTCGGCGGAAACCGGTGAGCAGATAGCCGGTCGCCCGGCAGGCGGGCGGGGCACCCGCGTACAAGAACAAGGAGATCTTCGAGAGCCGCTACCCGGCGCAGTTCATCTCGGAGGCCATCGACCAGACCCGCGGCTGGTTCTACACGCTGATG
>NZ_JBEYCF010000047.1:0-62150 GCF_040632605.1 Streptomyces sp. NPDC019224
ACCACGTGGTCCTGGCCGGCCCCCCCTCGCGTTCGGCCGGGATCACGTGGTCCCGGCCGGCCCCCTCGCGTTCGGCCGGGATCACGTGGTCCCGGCCGGCCCCCTCGCGTTCGGCCGGGCCGCGACCGCCGCTCAGCTGGTCATGGAGCGGGCCGCCCCGTACACGTCGAGGACGGCCAGGCAGAGGGGGACGAGGGCGAGCAGGAGCAGCACCTCGGCCAGATCGGACAGGCGGCCCCAGAAGGGGGAGAGGCCCTTCTTGGGGATGATCAGCGCGATGCCGGTCAGCAGGGCGGCGCCGGCCGTGACGGCCGCGGCGAGCCACAGCGTACGGATGTCGAGCGGCCCCCGGTCGTTCTCGGTGAGGAGCTTGGCGACGGCGTCGGCCGGCGGGTGGAGGGACAGGCCGAGCACCAGCAGGCCCAGGGCGGCGATGCCCGCGCTCAGCACAGCGGCGACCTGGGAGGTGTAGCGGAAGAGGCGGGCGCGCAGCAGCATGGCCAGTCCGGCGACCAGGGCGAGGGTCCGGCCCCAGGTGTCGGAGGAGAAGCCGAGGACGGCGGCCGCCGCGACGACCACGACGCTGCATCCCCCGACGAGGCCGAGCAGCAGCTCGTGCCCGCGCCGGGCCCGGGCCGCGATGCGTTCGGTGTCGACGGGGTCGGGGTCGCCGAGGCCGGGCTCGTCGTCGAGGTCGGCGTCCGTCGGGGGGCGCGGGGCGGCGTAGCCGATGGGCAGCTGGGCCACCCGTGCGGAGAGGCCGGGCAGGAAGGCGATGGCGCCGATCGCGACGACCGCGCAGACGGCTGCCGTATCGCGCGGGCGGGCCTCCGTGACGATCGACAGGAACGTGGCGAGGGTGCCGACCGCCGACGCGAACACGACGGCGACGAACGGGGCGTCGCCGGTCGGCATCGCGACGACGAGCCCGGCGGAGACCAGGAGCACCGCGGCGCAGCCCAGCATGAACTGGAGGCGTCCGATCCCGGTGCCCGGGTCGAGGGCGAGGAGCCCCGATCCGGCGATCATGACGTGCGGCAGGGCCGCGAGGCCGAGCGCGACCGCGGAGGCCCGGTCGGCGTAGCGCCGGGCGCGGACACCGGCGAGCGCGGCGAGCAGGACGCCGACGACGGCGGCGACGATGCCCGGCAGGCCGTGCATGTCGTGCCGGACCGGGTCGGCGAACCAGACCACGAAGCCCATGAGGACGAGCAGCAGCGCCCCGCCGCAGAGGCCGGCGACACCGAGGAGCCGGTCGCTCCACAGGGCGCGGTCGCGGCGGACGGCGGAGGCGACCGCGTCGGCGACGTCGTCGAAGACGGCCGGCGGGAGCGACTCGGTGAAGGGCCTCAGCCGCAGCACGTCACCGTCCAGGACGCGCTGGACGCCCAGGGTGTGGGTGACGTCCAGGACGGTGTTGTCGCGGCGGGTCAGGTGGTAGCCGGGAGGCGCTCCCGGCGGCACCTCCTGGCCGGTCAGCCGCAGGATCTCCGGAAGGAGATCGGCGACGGCGACGTCGTCCGGCAGGGCGACGTCGATGCGACTGTCCGGCGCCACGACCGTTATGCGGCAGAAGCCGTTGGTTGTCAGGGTCGAACTCACCTGTGGGGTCCCCTCGTTCGCTGCACGCCGTGCTGCTGGGCCGGGACGCTTCGACGCGATCCCGTACGGCCGCAGGGCGCCACCCTATCGGGGGCCCTCGCGTGCCTACATTAGGATGATCCGCGCGCGGAGGTAGGTCGCTGCCACGGGGGTGCCGGCCCACAACTCTCCGGGCCGCACTGAGGGACTGATTCGCCGGTGACCCAGATCGTCGTCAAGCGCCCGCCCCGCGCGATGCCGCCCGAGACGTCCGCCACGGAGCTGCGACTGGAGTCGCCTCCCGAACTGCCGCGCGGGCAGCAGGAGGGCATGGCCATGCAGCTCCTGCCGATGCTCGGCATGGGCTCGTCGGTGGTGTTCTTCTTCATGCCCGGCTCCCAGCCGTTCATGAAGATCATGGGCGTGATGATGCTGCTGTCCACGGTCGCGATGGCCGTGGCGCAGGTGATGCGGTACCGCAAGGGCACCCAGGGCGAGGCCGCGGAGGGGCGCCGGGACTACCTCAAGTACCTCGCGCAGACCCGGCGCAGGGTGCGCCGCACCGCGCGGGCCCAGCGCGACGCGCAGTTCTACCTGCACCCGGATCCGGACCAGCTGTGGTCCCTGGTCGCCGAGGGCCAACGGCTCTGGGAGCGCCGGATCGCCGACGACGACTTCGGGCAGGTCCGCGTCGGCCTGGGCCCGCAGCAGCTGTGGACGCCGCTCGTCGCACCGACCACCGCGCCCGTGGAGGAGCTGGAGCCGCTGTCGGCCGGCGCCATGCACCGGTTCCTGGCCGCCCACGGATCGGTGGACCGGCTCCCCATGGCGGTCTCCCTGCGCGCCTTCTACCACATCGTGGTCTCCGGCGACGCGGCGTCGGTACGCGGCTCCGCACGCGCGATGGTGGCCGGACTGACCGCGCTGCACTCGCCCGAGGACCTGAGGGTCGCGGTCGTCGCCGCCACGGACGTGACGGACCAGTGGGACTGGACGAAGTGGCTGCCGCACACCCAGGTTCCCGGCTCCTCCGACGGGGCCGGCACCAAGCGGCTGTTCAGCGACGACCTGACCGAGGTCGAGGCGCTGCTCCACTCCACCCTGGACGGACGCTCGCGCTTCAACCGCGAGGGCACGCCGCTCCTGGACCAGCCGCACGTGGTCCTCGTCCTGGACGGCGGAGTCGTACCGCAGAACTCACTGTTCGCCTCGGCGGAGGGGCTGCAGGGGGTCACCGTCGTGGAGATCGTCCCGGAGGAGCTGGACGAACCGCGCGGCGGGCTGCACATCGCCGTGCGGCCGGGCCGGCTGCGGCTGGAGTCGGCCGGCGCGTCCTACCACGGCACGCCCGACCTCCTGCCCGTCGAGACGGCGGAGGCGCTGGGCCGCCAGCTCGCGCCGTTCCGGATGGGCGGCGGCGGGGAGGACGAGGAACCGCTGCTCGCCAACCTGGACTTCACGGACCTGCTGGGCATCGGCGACCCCGCCGCGGTGGACACCGAGACCGTGTGGCGGCCGCGTTCGACGGCCGACCGGCTGCGGGTGCCGATCGGTGTCGGCGAGGACGGCTCCCCCGTCATGCTCGACCTCAAGGAGGCCGCGCAGGAGGGCATGGGCCCGCACGGGCTGTGTGTGGGCGCGACCGGTTCCGGCAAGTCCGAACTGCTGCGCACCCTGGTGCTGGGCCTGGCGGTCACCCACTCGTCGGAGACCCTCAACTTCGTCCTCGCCGACTTCAAGGGCGGCGCCACCTTCGCCGGGATGTCGGAGCTCCCGCACGTCGCCGCGGTCATCACCAACCTGGCGGACGACCTCACCCTGGTCGACCGCATGCGGGACTCCATCACCGGTGAGCTCCAGCGCCGCCAGGAGCTGCTGCGGTCGGCGGGCAACTACGCCAACCTCACCGACTACGAGAAGGCGCGCGCCGCCGGGGCCCCGCTGGAGCCGCTGGCCTCGCTGGTCCTGGTGATCGACGAGTTCAGCGAACTGCTCACCGCGAAGCCCGACTTCATCGACATGTTCATCCAGATCGGCCGCATCGGCCGGTCCCTGGGCGTGCACCTGCTGCTGGCCTCGCAGCGCCTGGAGGAGGGCCGCCTGCGCGGCCTGGACACCTACCTCTCGTACCGGATCGGCCTGCGGACCTTCTCCGCCGCCGAGTCCCGCACCGCCCTGGGCGTGCCCGACGCCTACCACCTGCCGTCGGTGCCCGGTTCCGGGTTCCTGAAGTTCGGCACCGAGGGGATGACCCGCTTCAAGGCCGCGTACGTGTCGGGGACCTACCGACCCGGGGTCGCACCGGTCTCCGACAACGGGGAACTCGCCATCGACCGCCGCCCCGTCCTGTTCACCGCCGCCCCGGTCGCGGTCCACTACCCCGAGCCCGAGCCGAACGTCCCCTTCGTGCCCGGACGGACGACCCCCGACGCGCTGGCGGACACCGTCCTCGACGTCATCGCCCGCCGCCTGGAGGGCCAGGGCCCCCTCGCCCACCAGGTGTGGCTGCCGCCGCTCACCGAGGCGCCCTCGCTCGACCGGATGCTGCCCCCGCTCGCGGTGACGCCCGAACGCGGCCTGCACGCCCCCGAATACGCGCGCAACGGGGCGCTCGTCGTCCCCTTCGGCCTAGTCGACAAGCCGTTCGAGCAGCGTCGCGACACCCTGGTCAGGGACTTCTCCGGCGCCGCCGGCCACATGCTGATCGTGGGCGGTCCGCGCTCCGGCAAGTCCACCCTCGTCCGCTCCCTCATCAGCGCCTTCGCCCTCACCCACACCCCGCACGAAGTGCAGTTCTACGGAATGGACTTCGGCGGCGGCGGCATGGTCGCCGTCGAGGGCCTGCCGCACGTCGGCGGGGTCGCCTCCCGACTCGACCCGGAGAAGATCCGCCGTACGGTCGCCGAGGTCGCCGGCATCCTCAACCGGCGCGAGGCGTTCTTCCGGGACAACAACATCGACTCCATCGCCACCTACCGCCGGCTGCGCGCCGCCGGCCGGCTGCCGGACGAGCCGTGGGGCGACGTCTTCCTGGTCATCGACGGCTGGCAGTCCTTCAAGACGGACTACGAGTTCCTGGAGCCCGTCGTCGCCGACATCGCCGCCCGGGGCCTCGGCCTCGGCGTCCACCTGGTCGCCACCGTCTCCCGGTACATGGAGATGCGCGCCGCGCTCAAGGACCAGCTGCTCAACCGCCTGGAGCTGCGCCTCGGCGACCCGACCGACTCCGAACTGGACCGCAAGATCGCCAAGAACGTCCCCGTCGGCACCCCGGGCCGCGGTCTGACGGCGGAGAGGCTGCACTTCATGGGCGCCCTGCCGCGCATCGACGACTCGGCGGGCGGGGGCGGCGACGACCTGTCCGAGGCCACCGCCGCCTTCGTCAAGGCCATGAACGACAACTGGCCGGGTCCGCACGCCCCGGCCGTCCGGATGCTGCCCCGGACGCTGTCCGCCCGTGAGCTGCCGACCGGCCCCGACCCCACGCGCGGCGGTGTCGCGATCGGCATCGACGAGATGAACCTCGCGCCGGTGTACGTCGACTTCGACACCGACCCGCTGTTCGCGGTGTTCGGCGAGTCGGAGTCCGGGAAGACGGCCCTGCTGCGGCTGCTCATCCGGCAGATCACCGCCCGCTACACCCCGCAGGAGGCCCTGATCTGCGTCGGTGACTACCGGCGCAGCCTGCTGGAGTGCGTGCCCGAGCCGTACCTGGTCGGCTACGCGACGACGCAGAACGCGTTCGAGTCGTACCTGGGCGACATGAACACCCTCATCAGCAGCCGCATCCCCGGGCCGGACGTGACCCCGCAGCAGCTGCGCACCCGCAGCTGGTGGCGCGGCCCCAGGGCGTTCATCATCGTGGACGACTACGACCTGGTCGCCACGTCCTCCGCCAACCCGCTGGCCCAGCTGGTCGACAACCTGCCGTTCGCCCGGGACACCGGCGTCAACTTCATCATCGCCCGCAGCAGCGCGGGCGCCGGACGCTCCTCGTACGAGCCGTTCATCCAGCGCTTCAAGGAGCTGGGCGCCCAGGGCGTCGTCCTGTCCGGCCACCCCAACGAGGGCGAACTCCTCGGCAGCGTCAAGGGCCGCCCGCTGCCCCCGGGCCGGGGGATGTTCGTCGCCCGCCGGGGAGCGCCGGCGCTGATCCAGACGGGATGGCTGGAGCCGGAGCTGGGCTGAGGGGGCGTCACACCACGTGAACGCCGAGGAGGGCCGGCCCGGTCACGGGCGGCCCTCCTTCGCGTTCCGCCCGACGACTACGCCGGGGCGCCCGTCCCGCGCGCGCGGTTCTTGGCCCCGGGCCACGGCTCGGCGGTGTACGTCCCCGGGGCGAAGCGTTCGATCGCCTCGATGATCAGGTCGGCCCGGCCGGGCCTCCGGCGGCGCCAGAGGGCGTGTCCGAGCGAGTGGGAAAAGGCGAGTCGCGGCCCGCCGCCGTTCGGCTTCCCAGGGTCCAGGCCCGGCTTCAGCAGCAGCAGCAGGAGGCTGCGTCTGCTATTGAACATGGCCCGGTCGATATCGGCCCACCGCACGGTCTGGGTGCGGTGGGCCCACACCTTGGTCATGCCGGTCGCGTCGATCCGCAGACCCGGATGCCGCCACACGAGCACCGCCATCGGCAGCAGGAACACCACCGCGAAGAACAGGGGCAGGCCGATGTACCCGCTGACGCCCGCCCAGCCCATGGACTCGATGCCTTCACCCGAGACCAGCACAAGCACCACGAACATGATGAGCGCTTCGAGAGCCACCAGGCCGAGCACACCCGCGAGAGCCACCAGGAGGTAGACCCCGCCCCGGCGCGCCCGCTCGGCGGGGATGAACAGTCCTTCGGCGGAACCGTGGGCGTAGCCGTGATCCTCCGGCATCACAGGCCCTTGACCAGGGAGACCGCCACGTCCAGCGGAAGCCGGGGATGCGTGCGCTTGACCTCGCGGACCGCGTGCACCGCGCCCTTCTCGTCGCGGATGCGGCGCAGGGCCGGTGCGTCGACGGCCTGGCGCAGGGCGTCGAGGGAACCGAAGTTCTCCGCGTACCAGGCGCGTTGCTCCGCCCGGTGGGCGTTCTGCTTGCGCGCGGAGGCCCGCACCTCGGCGGTCGCCGGGCATACCACGGCCAGGACCGCGCAAATGATCCCCACCGCGGCCGGGAGGTCCGAGCGCCATGTGAAGAAGAGGAACACCCAGGCCGCCAGCCCGACGCTCCAGAGTGCCGCCCGCATTCCGTCCATAAGATTCGCCTGCCTGTCGAGCCGGTCGATGTGCGCGCCCGTCCCATGGTGCCGGACGGACGCCGGACATCACGGCGCCGCGATCGGCCAGTGGCCGTTGGGGTACGTGGACATGTCGCGCGCCTCGCCCTCGATGGCGGCCATCTGCTGGGCCTGGGCGCCCAGCAGCGCGGCCAGCGCGGTGACGGCGGTGATGATGTAGCCGACGCTCACCGACGTGTCGCCGACGATGACGGCCGCGCCCGCCCACGAGAACACGACCGAACCCAGCGCTGCGATCGCAGCGATCATGGTGACGATGTACTGGGCCAGGATGACGGCCAGCGACACGTAGAACGCGGCGCCGGCGGTCGTGCACAGCGCCAGGCCGGTGGCCACCTTGTCCGCGGTCGTGCCGATCTTGGCGGCGGCGACCGGCTGGGCCTTCACCGCGGTGGTGTAGGCGGTGGCGGCCTCGCCGGTCCAGTGCTTGAGCGACTGGAGCTGGTCGGCGGTGGTGGTGCCGGCGACCCCGGAGGCGCCCCCGCGGATGTCCGACTGCCAGGTCCAGGTGTGAATGGCCATGTAGACGGGCGCCGCCACGCCCTCCATGAGCTCCTTCAGCTTGCCGAGGACCCAGTTGCCGAACTCGATGACCCTGTCGGCGGCCCAGATGAGCGCGTCCCCGATGACATCGGGCACGTACCAGTGGTTCGCGGTGGACTCGGCCTTCGGGCCGACCTCGTTCAGCTTCTGCGAGAGCGTCTGTATGCCGGACGACAGCTTCTGCGTGGTCGCCTCGTACTGCGCGGCGTTGAAAGCCATGAGTTTTCCCGTCTAGTAGGCGTGGTCCACGTGATGCTTGGTGTCGACCTCGTGGTCGTCGTACGCCTTCGCGTTCTTGTACAAGGCCGTGGCGACCGCCGCCATCTGCACCTCGCCCTCGGCGCTGCGCTCGGAGACCTGGTCGACCACGGCTCCGTAGGCCGAGACGAGGAGCTGGAACACCCCGGCCTGGAGGCGGTTCATCCGCGTCCCCTCGACCGCGTCGTGTACCGCCTTCATCGCGTTGCTCTGCTCGTCCCACATGGCCGCGTCGGTGCGCAGCCCGTCGGTGATGACCTTGAGGTCGGGATCACCCAATGCAGTCAGTCCCTTCGGAAGTCAGTCGGCGAGACGCCGGGGGTCGCTGAGGATGGCCAGCGCTTCGTTCAGCAGGCTGTCGAGTTGGAGGCGGCCCGCACCGTCCCCGGCGGCGGCCTCCAGTTCGCTCAGTTCGGAACGGGCATCGGCAAGCGCCTCTTCCCACGCCTGGTTGAGCCCGATGGACGTCTGCTTCGCCGCCCACTGCGGGTCCACCTCGCAGGAGAGCAGGGCCCCCCTCGTGACGGTGATGACGACCCGGTGCGCCGTCGACCTGCCGACGGCCCGCACCGGCTCGACAGCCGTCGTCGCCATCTGCTCCACCGCGTCGAGCGCCGACAGCGCGTCCTCGGTCACCTCCTCGAGGCTCCGGGGGACGACGTACCGCAGATCCGGGGCGGGCGGCCCGGCCGTCACCGCCGGGGAGTCCGTCGCGGGGGAAGGGCCGGGCACGGCGAGCGAGCGGTCCACCTGCTCGGCCTTCGCCTGCCAGTCCGCCTGGTCGAAGGCCCGGGCCACGCCCTCCATCTGCGCGCTCATCGCCGCCCCGTACGCGTCGACAACGGCCGCGCCGATGGCCTCGGGGCCCTGTCTGCGCTGCCAGTCGGAGACCGCCTTGATGGATTCCGGGAGCCCGTCCGCCGCCAGGCGTACGGTCACGGCGCCCTGGGCGTCCGTTCCCTCACCGCCCTGGGGCATCCGGTTCTGCATGTCCGTCATCAGGTTCTGCAGGTTCTGCGCCTGCTGCTGGAACTGCTGCAGCCCTGCCAGGAACTCTTGGTCCACGATGCCTCCTCCGGGCCTGTGTACGTACAAAGGGGGGTGAATGCGCTGGGGGCCGGTCAGTACCGGGGGCCGGTGCCTCTCCGGCGCACCAGGAGCACCGCGCCGACGGCGAGGACCGCGGCCGCGACCACTCCGGCGATGATCCAGACGGTCGTATCCGGGCCGCCCTGGTCGTCCTCGCTCCCCGCCTCCGGGCCGGCGGGCGGCGCCGGCTGCTTCGACGGGGACGCGGACCCGCCGGGTGCGGACGGCGACGGGGACGGTGACGCGGATGCGCGGGCCGCGACCAGGGGGTTCACGTCGGCGGGGCCCGGGTCGCCGGGGTCGCCGAGGACGGCCATGCGGGGGCGGACCGTGCCGTAGCCGAGGTAGCGGCTGGGGATCTTGCCCTTGGTCGGTTTGCCCGCCGTGTCCATGAGGACGCGCAGCACCTGGTTGCCGGTCCAGTCCGGGTGCTCGGCCCAGACGAGGGCGGCGGACGCGGAGGCGATGGCGGTGGCCTGGCTGGTGCCCCAGCTGCTGCAGTAGCCGGCCTTGCCGTCGACGCAGCGGATCGGAATGTCCTCCCCGGGGGCGGCGAGCGCCACCTGCGGCCCCGACACGGAGAACTTCGTCACCGTGAGGGTCTTGTCGATGGCTGAGATGCCGGCGACGCCGAGCGATGCCGCGGGATACCCGACGTCGTTGCCCTTCTCACCGGTGTTGCCGGTGCCCGCCAGAAGCAGCTTCCCCCGCTCGATGGCGTAGTCCACCGCCTGCTGGATCTGCTCCCGCTCCTTGTCGTCGACCATGTAGTACTCGAAGGCCAGCGACATGTTGATGATCCGGGCTTCGCTGTCGGCGGCGTACCGGATGGCCTCGACCAGCGCCGGGATGCTGTTGGTGCCCGATTCCTTGGAGGACCCGAAGACGGTGAGCGGGAGGATGCGCGCGTCGGGAGCGAGGCCCTTCACGCCCTGGTCGTTCACCCCGTTGCCGGCGATCAGCATCGCCATGGCGGTGCCGTGCCCGTCCTTGTCCTTGTGCGCCCCCCGCTCGGGCTCCACGAAGTTCTTGCCCCGGAGCACCTTCCCCGTCAGTTCGGGGACGGAGGGGATCACCCCGGTGTCGAGCAGGGCGACGGTGATCCCCTTGCCGGTGCTGACCTTCCACATGGCCGGGGCCTGCATCCGGTCCAGGTACCACTGCCGCTCACGCATGGTGTCCGCGGTCGCGGCCGGGGCGACGGCGCCGCCCAGGAGGAGCAGGGCGCCCAGCGCGGACGCCACCGCCGACACACGCCGGCGCCGTCGCCAGACCGTTGACCTCATGCCACCCACTCGTGTTCTGTCCGCCCCACCGGCGTCGGTGCTCGGATACCGGCTGCTAGTCGATCACGGGCGGGACCACGTCGTCCCCCGTGGCCCAGGTCTCCTCGTCCTCGACGAGGTAGTCCGGGTTTTCGCCGTCCCGCCGCTGCGGACGCCGCGTGCCCTGGGCCCCGCCCATCGCACCGCCCATCGGGCCCATGGCGCCAGGGCGCGCGGAATCGCGGACGAGGCCGCTGCCGCCGGGCGTGAACTCCCGCCCCGCGCCGACACCGCGCACTTCCCGCACCGTGCCGCCGGGCTCGGTGACCAGGCGCCGCGAACCGCCGGCTCCACCGACTCCGCCACGCCCCGCGGGTGAGCCGACGGCGCCCATACCGTGACCGCCCATCATCGAGCGGCCGGTCGCCGGCCGCTCGCCGCCGATCACCGTTCCGCGCGGTGCGCCGCCGACGGGGCCGTTCACGGGCCGGGCCGGCGTGCCGCCGTGGATGCCCGTGTCGGCCCGGGTCATGCCGGGGGGACGGACGCTCTCGCCGCCGCCCGCGCCCACCGGCGCGACCGGAATCGTGCGCCGGTTCCCGTCGACACCGGGGCCGACGGGGGTCGTGCGGGGGTTCCCGTCGGCACCGGGGCCCACGGGGATCGTCCGTCGGTTCCCGTCGGTGCCGGGAGCGACGGGGATCGTCCGCCGGTTCCCGCCGGTACCCGGGCCGAGCGGACCCGACTGCGAGGGCAGGACCACGGGCGGGATGGTGTTCTGCCCGCCACCGCCGCCGACCGGAGTGGGCGGCGGGCCGCCCGTGGGCGGGGTGGCCGTGACCGGCGGGGCCTCCGGCATCGTGACCGTGTCGATGTTGGTGCCCGTGGTGTCCGGGGCGCCGGGTGTCACGGGCGCCACGCCGACGTGATGCGGCGTGGTGGTGGAGACGTTGGTGACGGAGGACGAGCCGCCGTCGACGGGCTGCGTGGTGACGGAGTGGTAGCCGCCCGCCGAACTGCCGGTGCCCGACACAGCGGACACCGCGTGCGTGCCGGAGCTGCTTCCGGAAGGTGATCCGTAGCCCCTCTGTCCACCGTCGACCGGCTTGTCCGGAATCACCGAGTCCGGCAACGGCTTGAAGTTCGGCTCCTCCTGCGCGGAGATCGTCTGCTGCGCCATCAGGTAGTACGAGGCCAGCTTGTTCATCTGCGGAATCGCTTCGTTCCGCGCCTTCTCGACGGCCTCCAGCCGGGCCTTCTCCTTCGCCTCGTCCGCGTAGCACATGGACGTGACGTCGGAATGGCCCTGAAGCACCTTGCTGACCTCGCTGAGCGCCTGGCCGGCCGTCTGCAGCGAGGTGCCCGCGGCGCCGGTGAAGTCGGCCAGCTTGAGGGTCTCCTTGGCGAAGTCGTCGCCCCACTCGCGGAAGGCGTCGCCGCCCTTGCCCTTCCACGTGGTGCGGCTGACGTGCTCCTTGAGCTCGGTGCCGATCTTCTCGATCTCGGTCTGCGCGTCGATCAGCGCCGTACCCCGGCCCATGATCGCCGTGGGGTCCACGCCGCGGACCATGGCGAGCATGTCCTCGTACGACATGTTCTCGAAGTCGGTCGTGACGTAGCAGGCGTTGAGCGGTGGCAGCTTGCCCTTGTCCCCCATGGTTTATCCCTCTCCCCCGTTCACTTCCCGTGCCTACAAACCGTGCTGATCGGTGGCGGAGCCGTCGCCGGTGGACTTGTCGGGCCTCGGCAACAGCCCGGTCTCCGGATCGATGCCCGGCTTCTGGTAGCTCACCTCGACGCGCTTCTGGATGGCGTGCAGGCGGTCGGCGTACTCCTGGTCGACGTTCTGGTACCCGCGGTCGGCGATGTCGACGGTGATGCCCATCGCCTCCAGCTGCTCGCCGAGCGTCTTGGAGAGCTCGGTCAGGCGCGCGTGCACGATGTCGTAGGCGCCGGAGAGCCCGACGGCCTCCGGGAAGCCGGTGCCGTACGCGGCGGCGGTGACCTTCTGCTCGGTGATGCGGCTGTGGGCGGCCGGTGAGCCGTCGAGCGCGGTGAGCAGCTTGTCCACCCGCGTCTTGAAGCTCTTCAGGGACTCGCTCGGCGTGTCCAGGTCCGGCGCGCTGCCGCCTCTGCCGTTGTCGGGCAGCGGCGGGTCGTCCGGAAGATGGGATCCCATGGAAACGCCTCCCCTAGAGTGCCGTGGTCCCGCAGGCGTGAATGCGGGACGCGGTGTCCGCGCCCCGCACCCACGGCATGCCGGTTCCGTTGCGGTTCATCTGGGCCTGGGTCAGCCGTGGAAGCGGCGGGACTGGGCGAGGTCGTTCGCCGCGTAGCCCTCGGTGGCTTCCATCAGCTTGGCCGAGATCTTCAGCAGCGTCTCGTGCATGTGGTTGACCTTGAGGTCCCAGCCGTTGTGGCGGTCGTGGAACGCCCGCTGGGTCTCACCGTCCCAGGTGGCGACGACGGCCTTGACCCTCGTGTTCAGGTCGTCCAGCTGGCCCTTGATGGTGTTGGCGGTGGTCTTGACCTGGTTAGAGGCCTCGACGACCCCGGCGTACGTGATCTCCATGGAACGGTCTCCTGACGCGAAGGTGCGGAATGAGGACGGCCGGGCGGCCGGCTGTTACGAGACCTGGAACCGGTCCAGGATGTTGTTGCTGCCCGTGTGGTCGACGCCGTCGATGCCCTTGAAGCTGTTCAGGCGCTCGACCTCCTCGGCGTCGAAGCCGTCGCGGCTCATCTGGACAGCCTCGTGGGTGAAGTCCAGGAGCTCCTTCAGGTTGCGCACATCGAGGTTCACCTGCGCCTGGAGGCCGTTGTACGCGTTGGCCGCGACGCCCTTCCAGTGGCCCTCGACGGAGTCGATGACCGCGTTGAGCGCGGTGATCCTGCTCTGCAGCGTGTCCTGCATATGGCCGAGGTCCTTGATCAGCTGAGTGATCTCCCCGGATGTGACCTTGAGCTTGTCTCCCATAGCGCACCTTCCCCCATGAATTGGATGTTGCGGGCTGTCGGGCCGCCGGCTGTCGCGTCCAGATCGGGCCGCATTTTTGCGACTGTCACTTTAACTGCGACGGCCAACGAATCCAACCGTCTTATTGCTGAAGCAAGTTGTTGGGAATTCATCTATTCACGGACGGCTCCGGTCCCGCACCATGACCGCGACACCCGCGATCACCGCGACGAGGCATCCCGTCGTGGCCAGCACGTAGGACGAGATCCGAGCCATCCGCTCCTGCCTGGTCTCACGCAACTGGAGCGCCACCGGTTCCGGTCCCACGGGTCCGTCCGAAACCGCGCGGTCCGGGGTGGGCGCGTTCACCGGGTGCTCGTCGTCGTTGAGGGCCCGCACCGGGTCCACCACCCCCCACCCGATGAAGTCGTCCCGCCCGTTCACCGCGCGCTCGGCGGTCTGCTCGATCTGGGCCACCACCTGGGCCTGCGTCCAGCGCGGGTGCTTGGCGCGGATGAGGGCGGCCACCCCGGCGACGTACGGCGCCGAGAAGCTGGTGCCGTTGTCGACGCACTGGCCGCCCTTCGGCACGGTGGACACCATGTCGACGCCCGGTGCCGCGACCCCGACGAAGTCGCCGGTCTGGGAGAAGGGCGCCCGCTCGTCGTTGCGGTCCGAGGCGGCCACCGCCAGGACACCCGGGTACGCGGCCGGGTAGGTCGCCTTGACCTGGGCGGTGAGCCCGTCGTTGCCCGCGGAGGCGACCACCACGATGTCGTTCCTCAGGGCCTCGCGCACCGCGAGCGCCAGGTCGGAGTCGGCCCGCAGGGGCTTGGCGGTGTCCTGCGAGATGTTGATGACCCGGGCGTGCTTCCTGATGGCGTGCCGGATCGCCTCGGCCATCGTCGCGGCGGTGCCGGTGCCCTTGTCGTCGTTCTGCCGGACGGGGATGATCGTCGCCTCCGGGGCGAGGCCGACGAAGCCGGTGCCGCTGCGCGGGCGGGCCGCGATGATGCCGGCGACCTTGGTGCCGTGGCCGATGAGGTCGGTCGTACCGTCACCCCCCTTGGGCTTGCCCTTGGCCTTCGAACCGTCCGGGTTCAGCGCCGGGAGCAGGTCGATGCCGGAGCTCCGGTCGACCGCAGTCCTCAGCTGCGGGTTGGAGTCGTCCACCCCGGTGTCGATCACCGCGACCCGGACGCCCTTGCCCTTGGTGTCCTGCCAGAGCTGGTCGAAGACCAGCCGCTGGAGCGACCAGGGGCGGCCCTGGATCTGCTTCGGCATCGGGAAAGTGCACTCGCCGCTGCCCCCGGAACCTGTTTGCGGAGCAGAATCCTCGGCCGCCGCGGGCACCGCCGAAAACGCCGGAAGACCGATGTTCGCCGCGCATGTCAGAAGCAGTACGACGGACGCGGAACGAACCGCCGGACGAACCGGACGACGGAATGTACTGCGGGTGGTCATTTCGCGCTTCCCCCTCATCCGCCGTCAGGAACTCTGCGGTTGTTTCGCGCTGTTGGTGTCGAGCCGGGGCCCCTTGGGCAGCAGACTCGACCAGTTCTCCGGCACCGGCAGCGGCTTCACGTCCTTGTACCCGAGCCTGATCTGCGCCTGGTTGACCTCGGCGGCCAGTTCCTCAGGGGTCCCGGGCTTCGCGGTCTCGCCGATCTTCGAGGGGTCGGCGCTGCTGTCGTTGTTGGTCTGCACCGCGTACCGCAGCCCGGTGTCCGTCACCAGGAAGATCGACCCGGTGCTCGGCGACGCCCCGCTGAACTGCCGGTACAGCACACCGCTGCCCGGAGTGACGTACGCGCTGGTGGCGCCGTCCAGGAAGCTCACCGGGTAGCGGGGGCCGGCCCAGGTGGTGAGTTCGGGCACGCCCCGGGAGTCGACGCCGTGCAGCACGTTGCAGACGGTCCCGGTCCGGGCGGAGGTGTCGTTGGCCTGGCTCGGGACGCTCTTCGGCCAGCTCTTCGACGCGTAGAACTCCTCCGGCGACGAGGTGAAGGACTGCGGGGCGACCTCGACGGCCTGCGCCTTCTGGCCCAGCACCTCCGCCTCCGGGCTCGTCAGGAGCAGCCGGGCGACGAGGTCGGAGACGGGCGAGACCGCGCCCGGCAGCACGACGTAGTGCTGCATCCCGGTGCCGGCGACGGCCTTGAGCACCGTGCCCACCTTGTTCAGGCGGGGTTCCAGGCCGTCCACGCCGGCCGGGTCGCCGGCCTTGCCGGGCAGCTTCGGGAAGTCGATGGCCGCACCGGCGTGCAGGGTGCCGAGCCAGTCCTTGGTGACCTTCTGGGGCCGGGCGCCGTCGCCGAACAGCGAGCGCCGCAGCACCTCGTCGCGGGCCGGGGGCCGGTCGCCCCCGGTGGTCCCGACGGCGTGCCGCGTACCGTCCGCGTCCACCAGGTACCGGGTGCCGTCCCCGCCGTCCGCCTCGACGTAGAGGGCCTGCCCCTCGTGCAGCCGCCGCTTGCCGCCGACCTTGTCCGCCTCCCGGTCGGCGAGCAGGAAGACGGCCTTCTGCACGGTGTCGCCGGAGCCGGCGCCCGGCTGCTCGCAGACCGCCCAGAGCTTGCTGCGGCCCGCCTCGTCCGCGCCGGGCAGCCGGTCGGGCGCGTACGGTATGCCGAGCATGGGGCCGCGTTGCAGCTTGCCGCTGTCGAGTTCGGACTCGGGCACCTGCATCACCGAGGAGTTGTCCGGGTCCAGGAGCAGTTTCGCCGAGGCGAAGTTCAGTACCGGGTGCAGGCGCTTGACGCCCTTGGTCTCCAGGACCACGTACCGGGTGGTGGATTCGCTGCCGACGATGACGTGGGCGCCGGGATCGGTCCAGCCGCTCGGGACCTTGGGCTTGAAGATGCCCCAGGCGCCGAAGCCCGCCACCAGCAGGGCGCCGACCACCACGCTCGGCAGCACGGCGCGCAGCGGGCGCGGCGCCGCCTCGTCCGTTCCGGCCGCCGAAGGCTGCAGGAAAGCGGCGACCAGTCTCTTCTTCGCGAAGGTGTAGGCATTGAGTTCGTCACGCCGTGATGCCATCTGCCGGATTTCTCCCCGTGGTTGTGGACGCCTCGCGACCCGACCCCACTATGCCCGCCCGCTCCCGTCGGCCGCTGTCCGGGTGCGGCCTTCGGGGGCAGTGGGCGGCCGCGGACCGGTGTGCCGATAGCGTGGGTCCGCTCGCACATGCCGAAGTGCCGTGACGCGGAGGGACATACCGGGGGATGAGCAGCACGACGACCGCAGTGACGAGGTTGCATCCGCGGCCTGGACGGATCGGTGGAGTGCGGCTGCACCAGATGGTGCTGCTGGAGATCGCCGGCGCACTGGTGCTGATCGCGTGGGTGACGGACAGGGCCCTGCTGATGACGGTGGGCCCGGTGGCGGCCGTCCTGGTGCTGCTGGCGGCCCTGCGGTGGCGGGGGCGGCCGGCGCTGGAGTGGTTCAAGGCGGTCCTGGCCCTGCGCGCCCGGCTGCGCGCGGCGCGGCGGCCGTGGTCCGCCGAAGGCGTCGACCCCGCACTGGCACCGGTCCTGGAGTGCGAGGACGCGCTGCGCACGTACACCTACACCGACCGGCAGCGCGAGCGAGGTGTCGGGATGGTGGGCGACGGTACGTTCCTGACGGCGCTGCTCCTCGTGCAGCCCCGGGACGAACCGCTGCGCGCGGCCCGGGAGGCGCGCCCGCTGGAGCTCGGCCTGCTGCACGAGGCCCTGGAGGTGGACGGCATCCGGCTGGAGTCGGCGCAGGTCGTGCAGCACACGCAGCCCGCGCCCGGCCCGCACCTGTCGGAACAGGCCGCCGCCGCCCGCTCGTACGCACAGCTCCAGACCTCCTCGGGCGCTCCGGCGGTCCGGCTGACGTGGATCGCCCTGAAGCTCGACCCGAAGCTGTGCCCGGAGGCGGTACAGGCGCGCGGCGGCGGGCTCGGCGGTGCGCAGCGGGCGCTGCTGCGCACCGCGGACCAGCTGGCGAGCCGGCTGACGGCGGCCGGGTTCGACGCCTCGATCCTGACCGAGGCCCAGCTGACGTCCGCCCTGGCGACGTCCGCCGGGGTGAACCCGCAGGCCAGCGCGCTCGCGGCCCGGTCGGAGAATCCCGAGCGGCGCACCGTGGAGTCCACCCGCACCTGGCGCTGCGACGACCGCTGGCACACCACGTACTGGGTCGGCCGCTGGCCGCACCTGGGCGCGGGGGCGGCGGCTTCGGCCCAAGTGGTGGCGCTGCTGACGTCGATGCCGGCCCCGGTCAGCACGTTCAGCATGACGGTGTCGCGCGGCACGGGCGGCACGCCCGCGGTCAGCGGGCACGTCCGCCTCACCGCCCGCGGGGCCGAGGAACTCATCTCGGTGCGGCGGCAGCTGGAACGTGCCGCGCGCGGGGTGAAGGTCGGTCTGGTACGGCTGGACCGCGAACAACTGCCCGGTGTGCTCGCCACCCTGCCGCTCGGAGGTACCCGTTGACCCCCCGCCGTACGAGCCCGGCCCCCGCCCCGCCCGCGACCGGCCGGGCCCGTGCCGGGCGCGGGCTGCTCGGGCCGCGCCGGGGCCGGCACGCGCTGCCCGTGGAGCAGCTCGCCGCCCTGCGGCTGCCGCTCGGGGACGACGGGGTCGTGGTGGGCACCGACGCGCAGGGACAGCCGGCGGTGCTCGGCCTCTTCCGCCCGGTCCAGCTCGACGTCGTGGTCATCGGCAGTGTGTGGACGGCCCAGGTGCTGGCGCTGCGCACGGCCGGCACCGGGGCGCGCGTCGCCGTCGAGACGGCCCGGCCGCAGGCGTGGTCGGGACTCGCGCAGGCCGCGGGCGGCGGCCAGGAGTGCATGACGGTGCACGGTGTGAAGCAGGTGGGGCCGCAGGGCGCCTCGGTCGCCGGCCCGGTCCTGGTGGTCCGGGACTGCGGCATGCGGCCGCCGCGCAGCCGACTGGCCCCCGGGCCCTGGCAGTCCGTGCTGACGCTGCTGCCGTTCCTGGGCCCGACGGCGCCGAAGCTGGTGGAGCACGCGGGGCTGGTCGGCATCCAGCGGGTCTCGCCGGAGGAGGCGGCGGTCCTCGGCCGCGTCCTGCGGCTGCCCCGGGCGAACGCGGAGGCGCTGTCCCAGCTCGGCGACGACATGGTGCTGTGGTGCACGCCCAAGCACCGCAAGCTGGTCAAGATGCAGCCGACCGCCATCGAGGCCGGGCTCCTCGGCGGCCCGCGCCGCCTGGACTGACCCGGCCCCCGGACGACGGCCCGCACCGCCCTGACTGACCCGGCCCCCGGACGAGAGCCCCCGCCGCCCGGACGGACCCGGCCCCGGACGGCGGGGCCGCGCCGCCGCCGGGTCAGTCCGGCAGCACCGGCAGCAGCTCCGGCAGGTGTCCGTCCGAGGCGGCGGCCGCCGCGATCCGCTCCTCGGGCACCTCCTCGTACAGCGTGGTGCGCGGCTTCGCGGGGCGCCCCGCGAGGTCCGCGATGGCGACCAGGTCGCGCACCGAGCGGTACGAGCCGTAACCCGACCCGGCCATGCGGGAGATGGTCTCCTCCATCAGCGTGCCGCCCAGGTCGTTGGCACCGGATCGCAGCATTTCCGCCGCGCCCTCCGTGCCGAGCTTGACCCAGCTGGTCTGGATGTTGGTGATGTGCGGGTGCAGGAGGAGCCGGGCCATCGCGGTGACGGCCCGGTTGTCGCGGTCGGTCGGGCCGGGGCGGGCGATGCCGGCGAGGTAGACGGGCGCGTTGGTGTGGATGAAGGGCAGCGTCACGAACTCCGTGAAGCCGCCGGTCTCCTGCTGGAGCGCGGCCAGGGTGCGCAGGTGGCCCAGCCAGTGGCGGGGCTGGTCGACATGCCCGTACATCATGGTCGACGAGGAGCGCAGGCCCACCTCGTGGGCGGTCCTGACGACCTCCAGCCAGGTCGCCGTGGGCAGCTTGCCCTTGGTGAGGACCCAGCGGACCTCGTCGTCCAGGATCTCGGCGGCCGTGCCGGGGATCGACCCGAGCCCGGCCTCCTTCGCGGCGACCAGCCAGTCCCGGATCGACATGCCGGTGCGGGTGGCGCCGTTGACGACCTCCATCGGCGAGAACGCGTGGACGTGCATGCCCGGCACGCGCTCCTTCACCGCGCGGGCGATGTCGAAGTAGGCCGTGCCGGGCAGGTCCGGGTGGATGCCGCCCTGCATGCAGACCTCGACCGCGCCCACGTCCCAGGCCTGGGCGGCCCGGTCGGCGACCTGGTCCAGGGAGAGGGTGTACGCGTCGGCGTCGGTGCGGCGCTGGGCGAAGGCGCAGAAGCGGCAGCCGGTGTAGCAGACGTTGGTGAAGTTGATGTTGCGCGTGACGATGTACGTGACCTCGTCGCCGACCACGTCACGGCGCAGCGCGTCCGCGATCCGGCACAGCTCGTCCAGGGCCGGTCCGTCCGCGTGGAGCAGGGTGAGCGCCTGGTCGTCGGTGAGCCGGGTCGGGTCGTCGGCGGCCCGGCTCAGCGCCGCGCGCACGTCCCCGTCGATCCGGGAGGGGACCATGCCGGGGGCCGCCGCCTCGCGCAGCGCCTCCCAGTCCCCGTAGACCACGTCGAAGTCGTCGCGGCGGTCGCCGGTGCGGCCCTCGGTGTCGATGGTGCGGTGCAGGTCGGTGCGGCCGGAGGCGTTGAACCCCTCGTCGGGCTCCTGCCACGGCAGCCCCTCCGGGATCGCGCCCTCGCGAGCCAGGCCCGTCTCCGGGTCGGCGAGCGCGCGCACGTGCGGCAGGAGGCGCGGGTCGAGCCAGGGTTCGCCGCGCTGGATGAACTCCGGGTAGATGGTGAGGCGTTCGCGCAGCGTGAAGCCGGAATCGGCGGTGCGGGCGGCGAGTTCGTCGATGTGCGGCCAGGGGCGCTCGGGGTTCACATGGTCGGGGGTCAGCGGCGAGACCCCGCCCCAGTCGTCGATGCCCGCGCCGATGAGCAGGGCGTACTCCGCGTCGACGAGGTTCGGCGGGGCCTGGATGCGGGCGGACGGGCCGAGGATGTGCCGGGCGACGGCGACGGCGGCGGCCAGCTCCTCCAGCTCCGCGTCCGGCATGCCGCGCATCGCGGTGTCGGGCTTGGCCCGGAAGTTCTGGACGATGACCTCCTGGATGCCGTGGTAGGCGCGGGCGGTGCGGCGCAGTTCGAAGAGGGCGTCGGCGCGCTCCTCGTACGACTCGCCGATGCCGATCAGGATGCCCGTGGTGAACGGCACGTTGGACCGGCCGGCGTCCTCCAGGACCCGCAGCCGGACGGCGGGTTCCTTGTCCGGGGAGCCGTGGTGCGGGCCGCCGGGCTCCGACCACAGCCGGGTCGCCGTCGTCTCCAGCATCATCCCCATGGAGGGCGCGACCGGCTTGAGCCGCTGGAGGTCCGTCCAGGTCAGCACCCCCGGGTTGAGGTGGGGCAGCAGACCGGTCTCCTCCAGGACCCGGATCGCCATGGCGCGTACGTACGCCAGGGTGTCGTCGTACCCCTCGGCCTCCAGCCACTCCCGCGCCTCGGGCCAGCGGTCCTCGGGCCGGTCGCCGAGGGTGAACAGGGCCTCCTTGCAGCCCATCGCGGCGCCCTCGCGGGCGATGGCCAGCACCTCGTCCGGCGACAGGAACATGCCGTGCCCGGCCCGGCGGAGCTTGCCGGGGACGGTGACGAAGGTGCAGTAGTGGCACGTGTCGCGGCAGAGCCGGGTCAGCGGGACGAAGACCTTGCGGGAGTACGTGATGACCCCCGGCCGCCCCGCCGCCTCCAGGCCCGCGTCCCGCACCCGGGCGGCGGACGCGGCGAGATCCGTCAGGTCGTCGCCGCGCGCCCGGAGCAGCACGGCGGCCTCCGCCCGGTCGAGTGCGACACCGTCACGGGCACGCCTGAGCGCCCGTCGCATGGAGTTGGTGGTGGGGGGCCCGCTCTGAGGATCGGTCATGTCCCCGAGCATACGAGCGGGTGGTCGGCGCCCCGCTAACCGTAGTAGTCCAGGATCAGCGGCAGGTCCTGCGTCCATTCCCGCAGGCGGGACCGTCTGCGGGCGGTCAGCATCCAGGTGTGGACGGCCCCCGCGCGCAGGCGGACGGTGACGCCGAGGTGCTTGGGCCCGGTGACCGCGTACTCGACCCTGCCGATCTCGTCCCAGGTGAACTGCAGCACGGCTCCGTCGACCGACTCGTACTCGATCCCCAGCGCGTCGATGACCAGCGAGGTGTCCGTGCCCACGCCCACGAACCCGATGTCGCCCTCGGCGTCGGCGGGCCTGGCCCGCGGCTGGTGCCACGGACCGGCCGGCGCCCCCTGCGCGTACGGGTTCGGGGCGGCGGCCGGCGGGTACGGCGACGGGCCGTACGGGGACGGGGACGGGGACGCGTACGGGTTCGGGACCGCGGCGGCCGGCGGATACGGGGACGGGTACGGGGTGGTCGGCGCGACCGGCGGGTACGCGGGCGGCGGCGGGGCCGGGTCGGCGGGGGGCCGGGAGTGCTGCGGCGGGATGGCGTCGACGGGCTCCGGCGGTACGGCCGGGGCGGGCGCCGGGCCGCCGGGCACGAACAGGTCCAGCAGGGCTTCCGGGCCGGGGCGCCTGCCGGGCTCCTTCTCCAGGCAGGCCGCCACGACGCCCCGCACCCCCTCCGGCACCGCCTGGAGGTCCGGCTCCTCGTGCACCGACCGGTACATCAGTCCCATCGGCGTCCCGGCCCCGAACGCGCTGCCGCCCGCCGCCGCGACGAGCACGGCGCCCAGGGCGAACACATCGGCCGCTCCGCCGACTTCCAGGCCCTGCGCCTGCTCGGGGGCGAGGAACCCCGGCGTTCCGAAGGCCACCCCGGTCGCGGTGAGCCGGGTCGACTCCAGGGCGCGCGCGATCCCGAAGTCCAGGACGCGCGGCCCGTCCGCCGCCATGATGATGTTGCCCGGCTTGAGGTCGCGGTGGACGAGGCCGCAGCGGTGGATGGCGGCCAGCGCCTCGGCGAGCGCGGCGCCCAGCTGCCGCAGCCGCGCCTCGTCCATCGGCCCCTCGGCCCCGACGAGCGCGGCGAGCGTGGGCCCGGGGATGTACGCCGTCGCCAGCCAGGGCGCGGGCGCGTCCGGGTCCGCGTCGACCACCGGCGCCGTATGGAACCCGCCGACACTCCGCGCCGCCTCGACCTCGGCCCGGAAGCGCGTACGGAAGTGCGGATCGGCGGCCAGCTCGGGCCGCGCCACCTTCACGGCGACCGCGCGCCCGCCCCTGGACCGCGCCAGATAGACCACGCCCATGCCGCCGGCGCCGAGTTCCCGCTCCACGGCGTACCCGCCGACCTTCTCGGGCAGGCCCGCCCCGTCCGTTCCGTACGCCATGCGCTCGGCGCTCCCCCCGTGATCCGGCGGCCCAGTATGCCGTGTGCCTGCCAATACACGGCACGGCGGGCGGGGCGTCGGGCGGGACGGGAGAGGCGGTGCGGGAGGTGCCGGGTGTGTTCACCGGCCGGCCGGGAAGGGACAGTCACCTCCGGCCACTCTCAACGTATAGCGCAAGGGGGGCCTTGCCGCAAGGCCCCCCTCGTACCGCACAATCGCTGACCTGAACCAGCCACCCGCGGCATTTGGGAGTTCTGCGTAGTGCCCGATCGGAGTCCTGTCATCCCCTCCCCCACCCTCACCCCGAGCGCCTTCGCGCTGACCGGCGACCGCGCCGAAGCCAAGGCGGACCCCGCCCTGATCGCCGGCGACGAGCTCCACTTCGCGGCGGTCGCGCGCTGCCTGGAGGAGACCGTCGCCGAACTGACCGCCGCCCTCGACGCCGCCCGCCGCGCACCGGGCGGAGTGGGCCGGCAGGCGATGGACCGGGACGCGGAGATCCACCGGCTCTCCGCCCGGCTGCGCACCCTGCGCCGCTTCGGCCTGGACCTGTGCCTGGGCCACATGGCCGGGGCGGACGGCTCCGATCCGGTGTACGTGGGCCGGCTCGGCCTCACGGACAGCGAGGGCCGCCGGCTGCTGACCGACTGGCGCTCCCCCGCGGCCGAGCCGTTCTTCGGGGCGACGCACGGCAACCCGATGGGCCTGGCGAGCCGCCGCCGCTACCGCTGGACCGGGGGCCGGATCAGCGACTACTGGGACGAGGTGTTCACGCCGGACGCCTTCGCCGGCCACGCCGCGCTCGACGACCAGTCGGCGTTCATCGCGAGCCTGGGCACCAACCGGTCGGCCCGGATGCGGGACGTGCTCGGCACCATCCAGGCGGACCAGGACGCGATCATCCGGGCCGGCTCGCGCGGCGCGCTGGTCGTCGACGGCGGTCCGGGCACCGGCAAGACGGTCGTCGCCCTGCACCGCGCCGCGTACCTCCTGCACGCCGACCCGCGACTCGGCCACCGGCGCGGCGGTGTCCTGTTCGTCGGCCCGCACCAGCCGTACCTGGGTTACGTCGCCGATGTGCTGCCGAGCCTCGGTGAGGACGGGGTGCGTACGTGCACCCTGCGCGACCTCGTCCCGGAGGGTGCGGCGGCGATGCCGGAGGCCGATCCGGAGGCGGCCCGGCTGAAGGCGTCGGCGGGGCTGGTGCGGGCCGTCGAGGCGGCCGTCGCGTTCTACGAGGAGCCGCCCGCCGAGGGGGTGACCGTCACCACGCCGTGGGCGGACGTCCGGCTGACCGCCGCCGAGTGGGCCGTGGCCTTCGAGTCGGCGCCGGGCGTCCCGCACAACGAGGCGCGCGACGCGGTCCTGGAGGAGATCCTGGCGATCCTGGCCGACAAGCACGCGGACCGGCAGGACGAGGAGGTCCCGGAGCATCTGGTCCGCCAGGCGCTGTTGCGCGACCGCGAGCTGATGACGGCCTTCGACCGGGCCTGGCCCCTGCTGGACGCGGCGGACCTGGTCGGCGACCTGTGGTCCGTCCCGGCCTATCTGCGGACCTGCGCGCCCTGGCTCACCCGGGATGAGGTGGCCCGGCTCCAGCGTGCCGAGCCCCAGGCGTGGACGGTGTCCGACCTGCCGGTCCTGGACGCGGCCCGGCAGCGGCTCGGTGACCCGGACGCGGCCCGCCGCCGGCGCCGCAACGAGGCGACGGCCGCCGCCGAGCGGGCGCGCCGGGCCCAGGCGATCGACAGCCTCCTGGAGAACGCCGAGATCGACGAGAGCCAGGGCGCGGTGGGGATGCTGCGCGGCCGTGACCTCCAGGACACGCTGCTCGACCCGGACGCGCTGTCCACGGCCGAACCGGACCTGCTGGCGGGGCCGTTCGCCCATGTGGTGGTGGACGAGGCGCAGGAGCTGACCGACGCGGAATGGCAGATGCTGATCCAGCGGTGTCCCTCGCGCAGCTTCACGATCGTCGGTGACCGCGCGCAGGCCCGGCACGGCTTCACGGAGTCGTGGCGGGAGCGGCTGGAGCGGGTCGGCCTGGACCGGATCACCCTCTCCGCGCTGACCGTCAACTACCGCACGCCGGAGGAGATCATGACGGCTGCGGAGCCGGTGATCCGGGCCGCCCTGCCGAACGCCAACGTCCCGGTCTCCATCCGCAGCAGCGGCATCCCCGTCGCCCACGGCCCCGTCACGGACCTGCCCGCCGTCCTCGACACCTGGCTGACCACCCACCCCGAGGGCACCGCCTGCGTGATCGGCGCCCCGGCCGCCTTCCGCCCGCCCTCGCCCCGGGTCCGCGCGCTGACCCCGTCCCTCTCGAAGGGCCTGGAGTTCGACCTCGTGGTCCTGGTCGAGCCGGAGCGCTTCGGCACGGGGGTCGGCGGGGCGGTGGACCGGTACGTGGCGATGACCCGGGCGACGCGGGAGCTGGTGGTGCTGGCAGGGGTGTGAGGGCCTCACCGCCCCGAGGCCACCCGCGCCCACACCGTCTTGCCGACCACCCGCTCCACCACGCCCCACTCCGCCGCCAGCACCGCCACCAGGCGCAGCCCGTGCCCCGACTCCGCGCCGGGGCCGCCCGCGCACAGCTCCGGCCGCCGCTCGCCGCGCGCGTCCGACACCTCGACACGGAACCCCTCCGCCTCGGGGAGTACGCGCAGTTCGAAGTCCCGGCCGGTGACGTGGCCGTGCAGCACCGCATTGGCAGCCAGCTCGGCCACGACCACCGCCACGTCGTCGGACAGCTCGCTGCCGTACGGGACGCCCCAGGCGTCGAGTTGCTGCACGGCGAGGCGTCGGGCGAGCCGGGCCCCTCGGCGGGTGGCGCTGAAGCGCTGGACGAAGTCGGTACCCACAAGGGTGATTTCGGCGTTCATGTGACCCAGCGTGTCCGCCTGCTCGTACGCTGACCAGCAGTGACCACACGACTCCACCAAGCTGTACGGGCCCGCCCGACCGGCTGTACGGGGTGTCGGCCGTGACCGGACGGACAGAGGCGGTACGGGGCGGATGACGAACACGCAACGTGAGGAACGGCCGGAGCGCCCGGCCGAATCGGATGGCACCACGCACCTGTTCAGGGCACTGGGCCGCCAGCTGAAGTTCTTGCGCGAACGGGCGGGGATGAGCCAGAAGGAGCTCGCGGCGGCAACGCATTGCGGCGAGGACCTGGTCTCCGCCATGGAGCGGGGGGTGCGGACGCCGCAGGTGGAGTTCCTGGCCTTGGCGGACCGGGCCCTGGACACGGGCGGCTTGCTGTCGGCAGCGGCGGAGGAGGTACGGGAGGCGCTGGCGCGGTCGCGGGCGCGGCACCCGGGATGGTTCCGGGACTACGCGCGGACGGAGGCGGAGGCGGTTGCACTGCACATCTACAGCACTCAGGCGGTCCCTGGCCTTCTCCAGACGGAGGAGTACGCCCGCGCGGTGTTCACCCAGCGGCGGCCGCTGCTGGACGAGCAGACAATCGAGAAGCGCGTGGCGGACCGCATGTCCCGCCAGCAGCTCTTCGAGTGCTGGCCCGCGCCGACGCTCAGCTTCCTTCTGGAGGAGTCCATTCTCCAACGCCCGATCGGCGGGGAGAACGTTCACCACGCTCAGTTGCAGCGTCTGCTGACGGCAGGACAGATGCGCAATGTGGAACTTCAGGTCGTGACGACCGACCGGGCGGAGCACCCCAGCCTGGACACGTCGTTCACCCTCGTCACGCCGAAGGGACGCCAGGAGGCCGCGTACACCGAGACCTACGGGTATGCAAGGCTGATCACGGACCCGGCCGAGGTGCGAGTCTTCACCGAACGTTACGGAATTCTGCGGGCGCAGGCTCTCTCCCCCAGGGAGTCCCTGGCACTCATTGCAAAAATGTTGGGAGACCGATGAACACTGAGCAATTCCACTGGTTCAAGAGCAGCTACAGCGGCGGCGAGGGCGGCGCATGCATCGAGGTCGCCTACGACTGGCGCAAGTCCAGCTACAGCAGCGGCGAGGGCGGCGAGTGCATCGAGGTCGCGTCCTGCGCGACCACCGTGCACGTCCGCGACTCGAAGAACGTCCCCGGCCCCCACTTCGACGTAACGCCCACGGCCTGGTCCGCGTTCGTCACGTACGCCCGCCAGGGCTGACCAGCCGGACGGCGAGCCCGGCCTCGGCGCTCGCCGTCCGCCCGGACCCGCCTCGGGCTGACGCACTTCGCGCATGAGCGACAACCGGCAGGAACGTACCGAGCCGGAGGACGCCCGGGCGCTCGCCGCGTACCGGGCCCGGCAGGCGGCCGGCCTCGCCGAAACCGTTCCTCACGACGAGGTACGCGCACGGCTCGGCCTGGAGCGGCGCTGACGCACCGACCACCGGACCCGCGCCGGGGCCCGCCTGGCCCTCTCAGCCGCCCGGCGTCTCATCCACCTTGAAGTCCATGTTCACCTTGCCGCCGACCACCGACTTCGCGGTGACCGTCACCCCGTACTGCTTGCCGCCGTCGGCCAGTTGGCAGCGGACCGTGGCGCCGACCTTGGCGGGCAGGTCCTCGGGGCAGGAGAAGGCGTCGGGCTGCTTGCCCACCTGGGCGGCGAGGGCGGCCTTGCCCTGGCGGGCGACCTCGGCCTTGGCCACGGCGCCGGACGCGCCGGTGTCGGTGCCCGTGGAAGCGGACGGCTGCGCGGAGTCGCTGGGCTGGGGGTCGACGGACGCCTGCTTGGCGACCTGATCCTTCTCGACGACCTTGTCACCGCCGGAGCTGGACGAACAGCCCGAGACGAAGAACAGCGCCAGCGTCCCGGCCGCCGCTCCGGCCACCATCCGGCTGCGCAGCGAGTGCTTCACACGGTCCCCCTAGCTTCGATGTACACGCCAAGAACTGGCCTGCCAAGCTATCACCAGGCTCCGAACGGGCGGCCGAAGCAGGGGGCGACCCTCAGGAGTAGGTCCACCGCCAACTGCTCCCGCTGGCACTGCACTTGATCCGCGTGCCCGACGCCGTCGTCGTCACGGCGCCGTGGTCACTGTTGCGGCAGAACTGGCCGGCGCTGTAGCAGTTGCCCGCGTTGGAGCGGATCGAACAGGTGCTGGTGTGGGTGGTGCTGGACCCGCCGCCGGACGACCCGCCGCTGCTCCCGGAGCCGGAGGAGGCCGCCTTGGTGACGGTGACCGTGACGGTCGGCCCGGGCACCTTCACCGTCTTCGTCCTGGTCACCGTGGGCGCCGGGGCGGGTGCGGCGGTCTCGGTCGCCGTGGCGGTCACCGTGACCGTGGGCGCGGGCTTGGCGCTCGCCGCCGCCACCTTGGGCGCGTCGTCCTGCCCGGACTCCGAGCAGCCGACCGCCCCCAGGGCGAGCAGGGCTATCCCGCCGATCCAGATCCGCGTGCGCCGGCTCAACACCTTCGGCATGAAGTCCCCCCACAGGTCTTGTCATATGCCTCTTCGAGTGAGGTGACCGTATTACCTCGAACGAGATGTGGGGGAATCGCGGAGGAGTAGTGATCACATCGTGATCATTGGCCGCACGGTCGGCAGGCGCCGCCGGGTGGCCCCTCGGCCTCGAAACCCGCTCGCCGCCCGGGTCCGGCCCCGCCTAGGTTCGACGCCATGGCTGACGACTGCTTCGCCCACCCGCTCCTCGCCCCGCTCTACGACCCGCTCGACCCCGACCGCAGCGACCTCGACGCCTACCTGGGGATGGCGGAGGAGTTCGAGGCGCACCACGTACTGGACATCGGCTGCGGCACCGGGGTGTTCGCCCTTCTCCTGGCCGATCACGGGAAGGAGGTCGTCGGCGTCGATCCCGCGCAGGCGTCCGTCGACGTCGCCCGGGGCAAGCCGGGCAGCGAGCGCGTCCACTGGATCTGCGGTGAGGCCACGGCCCTCCCGCCGTTGCGCGTCGACCTCGCGACCATGACCGCGAACGTCGCTCAGGCCATCGCGGACCCCGGGGCCTGGCGGGCCACCCTGCGGGGAGCACGTGAGGCGCTGCGGCCCGGCGGGCGGCTGGTCTTCGAGACACGGGTGCCGGCCCGGCGCGCCTGGGAGGAGTGGACCCGCGAGCGGTCCCACAGCGTGACCGATGTCCCCGGTGTCGGTCCGGTGGAGACGTGGGTGCAGGTCACCGAGGTGGCCGGGCCGCTCGTCTCGTTCCGCTGGACCTACCGGTTCGCGGCGGACGGGCAGGTGCTGACCTCCGACTCGACGCTGCGCTTCCGGGAGCGGGAGGAGGTCGAGGCGGACCTGGAGGCGCAGGGTTACGTCGTGGAGGACGTCCGCGACGCGCCCGACCGCCCCGGCCGGGAGTACGTCTTCGTCGCGCGCCGGGACTGATCAGCCCTCCCGGGGCCGTGGCATCATCCCGCAGTGACTCCCGACGACATCGAACGGTCCGCCACCCCTGCCGAACGGCGTCTCGCGGGCCTCGCGCTCAATCCAGCCGCCCCCGACGACGTCCTGCTGCGGCTGCTCGCGGGCGAGTCGGCCGCCGTACGCATGGTGCTGTGCCGGGACCGCGTGCTGCCCGAGGCCGTGGTGGACGCGGTGGTCGCGCACCCGGACGCGTACACGCGGAGCTTCCTCGCCCGCAGCCCGTACGCCGAACCGGAGCAGCGGGCCCGGCTGGTGGACGACCCCGACTGGTTCGTCCGGGCGCATCTCGCTGACGAGCCCCTGCGGGCCAAGGACGGTGACCCGGTCAGGCCGTTGCCGGACCGGACCATCGTGCGCATCATCGAGACGTACGAAGACGACCTGATCGGGATCGGGCTGCTGCGGCAGATGTCCCCAGGGTTCCGGCGCGGCACGGCGACCCATCCCGTGGCCAAGGTCCGGCAGAAGTGGGGCGGCGTGCACTGGGATGTGCTGGCGCCCTGGGCGCGGGCCGCGCTGCTGGCCGACCCGGACCCGGGCGTCAGGGAGGCGGCAGCCCGCAGCCACCGGCTGCACGAGCGGCTCCGGGACCCGGACGCGGTGCGGGAGGACCTGCCCGACGGCCCCTGCAACGCGCGCTGGAGGCTGCTGATGTACGGCGCCCTGGCCCCGGACGTCGTGGCCGCCGCCCTGGACACGGACGACGCGTGGTCGATGGCGGGCAACACCAGCACACCGGCCGAGACCGTCGCCCTCCTCGCCGGGCACGCCGACCCAAGGGTACGGAGACGGGTCGCTGAGCGGGCCGACCTCGCCCCCGCCCTGCGGCACGCGCTCGCGGTGGACCCCGATCCGGGCGTACGCCTGGCCCTCTCCGTCCACCCGGCGCTGACCGAGGCGGAACGCGCCGCGATCGACTACGAGGTGCCCGAGGACGAGGACGACCGGCACCCCCCGTTCGCGCACGCGGACCCGGATCCCGCGCGGCTACGCCGGGACGCGCGGTCCGGGCACCCCTGCCTGCGGCGGCGGGCGGCCCGGGAACCGGGGCTCCCGGCGGACCTGGTGGCGGAGCTCGCGGACGACCCGGACCTCGGCGTACGCGTGCTGCTGTGCCGGAACCATCCGGCCGCCCCGGCCGCGCTGCTGCTCCGCACCTTCCTGGAGTACACCGGCCCCCACCGGTGGTACCTCACGCGCCGCCCCGGCTTCCCCCGTGCGGGGCTCGCTCGCTTCGCCGACGTCGAGGAGCCGGCCGTCCGCCGCCTCGCCCTGCTCGACCCCCGGCTCGTCCCGGAGACAGCGGACCGGCTCACCCGCGACCCGGACCCGCTGGTCCGCGCGGACGCGGCCCGCCACCCCCGGCTCCCCCAGGCCCGGCTCACCGCGCTGCTCGACGACGCCGAACTCGCGCCCCGGGCCGCCGCGAACCCGGCTCTGCCGCTCGCCACGATGAACGCGCTGTTGGCGTAACCGCCGCCCCCTCATCCCAGGCCGCGCTTCGCGCGCTCCGCCTCGATCAGGGTCTCCATCAGCTTCCCCGGGTCCACCGCGTAGTCGTTGTCGTCCAGCGCGTCGTACTCCGCCGCGCCCAACGGCAGCCCCAGCGCGGCCAGTTCCTCCGCCAGCTGCGCGTACGCGACGCGCTCGTCGGGTTCGTCCTGGTAATGGGCCTGTTCGGCGGCGGCACCCTCGGACAGGGTGGAGCCGGACATGGGCCAGAGGGTGAACTCCGTGTCCAGTTCGATGGGGCGGCCGGCCGGCTCGTCCGGGTGCAGCCAGTACCCGACCCACCCCTTGCCGCCCTTGGCGACGAGCTTCACGTACGCCGCCATCCGCGCGGCCCCGGCGTTGACGGCCTGCATCTCCGGGTCGGCCAGCTCCTCCTCGCTGAGGTAGCCGGTGTCCAGGAACGGGTGGAGCTCGCCCGGCTCGAAGAACTCCAGACCGAGCAGGCGGGCGAAGTCGTCGCGGCCCTCCCACTGTGCGACCAGCAGCACGCGCAGGTCGTCGGGGACCGGACGGCCGTCCAGCCGCTCGCGCGAGAACTCGGCGAGCCGTTCGCCGTAAACAGGGTCCACGGAGCTTCTCCAGGGTCGAGCCCGATCCGGACGTCAACGTAACAGCGGGGTCCGACAGGCGGGTCCTACAGATGCGCCGCGTACGCGTCCAGCGTCCGCAGCACCTCCGGTTCCGGGGCCGGGGGCAGCTGGACGACGACCTCCTCGATCCCCAGGTCCGCGAAGCGGGCCAGCTTTCCCGGGTCCGGGAGGACCGCGTACGGGACGACGTGGAGGTCCTTCGGGTCGCGGCCGGCCGCCTCCCAGGCGGTACGCAGGCGGGGCACGGACTCCGAGAGGCCCCGGCCGCCGATGGGCAGCCAGCCGTCGGCCGACTCCGCGATGTGCGCGAAGAGCCTGGGGCCCGCCGCGCCCCCGATCAGGGTGCGCGGGCCCTGCGGCCGGGACGGCTTCGGGTACGCGTGGCTGGCCCGGACCGAGCCGAACTCGCCCTCGTACGCCGTGGGTTCCTCCGCCCACAGCGCCCGCATCAGGGCAAGGCGCTCACGGCCCAGGCTCCGGCGCGTCGCCCACTCGACGCCGTGGTCGGCGGCCTCCTCGACGTTCCAGCCGTAGCCGATGCCGAGGGTGAAGCGGCCGGCGGAGAGGTGGTCCAGGGTGGCGATCTGCTTGGCGAGGTCGATGGGGTCGTGCTGGGCGATCAGGGTGATGCCCGTGCCCAGGGTCAGCCGCTCGGTGACCGCTGCGGCCTGGGCGAGCGCGACGAAGGGGTCCAGGGTGCGGCCGTACTCGCGGGGCAGGTCACCTCCCGCCGGGTAGGGGGTGTCGCGGCTGACCGGGATGTGGGTGTGCTCGGGCAGGTAGAGCCCGGCGAACCCGCGCTGTTCGAGCTGGTGCGCCAGCCGCACCGGGGTGATCGTCTCGTCGGTGAGGAAGATCGTGGTGGCGATCCGCATACGAAGGCACCTCCGTCGTTGTCCCGTGAGGGCCCAACGTATGCGGTCCGGCACGTGAAGCCGAGACCGTACGGGCGGGGCGGCCGGGTAGGTGGTCACCCGGCCGCCCCGGAGCGTGTCAGCCCTTCGCGGCCGCGTGCACGATGTACGGCATCTTCGGGGCGTGCAGCGTCGCCGGTCCGAGCGTCACGGTGTCACCGGCCGAAGCGATCTGCGCGGTGGTGGACGTGCCCGGGTAGAACCAGCGCCAACTGCCCGAACCGCTCGCGGTGACGGTCGCGGAGAGGCGACCCGAGCTGTTCGTCCTCACCGTCTTCACGGTCGTGTACGCGCTCGTCCCCGCCTTACGGAACTGGAGCTGGACGCTCTGGCCCCCGTACCCCCGGTACTTCAGCGCCTCCCAGTCCGCCCGGCTCAGCGTGCCGGTGACCTTGACCTGCTTGCCGCCCGTGAGCGGACCCGGGCCGGTCGCGGCCGTGGTCAGGGTCGTGGCGCGCTTGACGTTGAACGGGGCGACGCAGTCGAAGATCCAGTAGTCGCCGTCGTTTGCCTGCACATTGCCGTATGCGCACCAACGGCCGACATCGTCGTTGGCGTTCCAATCGCTGTAGCCGGGGAAGTACGCCGGCAAGAGCCGGATCGTCGCCGTGCACTCCGATGTGGTGGCGCTCAGCTTCTTGCACGACTTACCGACTGTCTCGGCCACCCCGCCTCCGGTCGCGTTGGAGAACGTGACGAGCCGGTTCAGGTGACTGACCCCCGAGTTGTCCTTGACCGTCACCTTGATCGGGAACGTCACCGTCTTGCTGATGCCCACGATCACGTTCTTGCCGTTGTTGGTCACCCCCTTGGTGACCCGGATGTCGCCCCGCCCCTCGGCGTTGGCCGCCGTCGCGCCGAGCACCGTCATGGCCGCCACGGCGGCCACCGTGCTCCACAGCACGTGTCTTCGCATGTCCCCTCCTCATCGCACCCCGCCCCGGCTGCCGGGGCGGGCGCGTCGGCACAGCGTAGAGCCGGGGCGCGGGCCCTTCTCCGGAGGGGCCCGCGACGGGGGCCCCGCCTGCGGTCAGCCCGCCGCGGCCACCGCCTCGGGCGCCTCCATCGCACCCAACCGCTGCTCACAGCACCGCCGTTGCCACACCGCCAGTCCCGCCACCGCCACGCCCAGCGCCAGCCAGCCCGCCGGCCCCGTTGCCATGACCACGCCCGTCAGCAGCGGCGGACCCGCCGACTTCTGGATGGACTGGGACATGCCGGCCACCCCCAGGTAGGCGGCCCGCTCGTCCGGCGGGGCCAGCAGGACGGCCAGTTCCCAGGAGCTGACCGAGCGCATCAGCTCCGCCATCGTGACCAGGACCGCCGCCCCGAGCAGGACCACCGCCGCCGCCCAGGGGCCGCAGCCGGTGGACGCGGCCAGCAGGGCGCAGCAGGCGAACAGCAGCCCGCCGTACACCGCCACCGCCCGCACCGCCTTGCCGGGGCCCTCCGCCCTTCGGGAGACGGCGAGTTGGAGCAGGACGACCAGCGCGGTGTTGATGACCAGGAAGGCCGGGACGAGGGCGTGCGGGGCGGAGGTGCGGGTGACGAGCCAGAGGGGCAGGCCGACGCCCAGCACCGAGTCGTCCAGGTTCATGGGGATGTCGAGGAGCACGAAGCGGAGGTAACCCCGGTCCCGCCAGGGGCCCTTGGCGCTCGGTCGGCAAACCTCGGACCGCGCCGCCTTCGCCACCCCGCCCGGCTCCCCCGTACGCCACACCAGCGCGGCGGCGATCAGGAAGGAGAGCGCGTTGCCGAGGATCAGCGCGCGGTACGCGTCCGTCGTGCCCGCCGCCAGGCCGATCGCGGCGAGGCCCGCGCCCAGTCCGTAGCCCGCGTTGGCGGCGCTGCGGGACAACGCCTGGTAGGCGGCGCGGCGTTCGCCCGCGGCGCGGGTGGCGAACAGCATCTCCAGGGTCTTGGCCGCCCGGTCCCCCAGGTAGGTCACGGCGACCACGACGAGCAGCGCCTCGAAGCGCGTACAGAGCAGCACCAGCGTGAGCGTGACGAGGCGCAGCAGGTGGCAGCCGATGAGCAGCGGGCGCACCGGGAAGCGGCCCGCGAGGCGTCCGGCGAGGGGTGAGCCCGCGATGCCGGCGACGCCCGCCGTGCCGAGCAGGACGCCGATCTGCTGGGCGCTGAGGTGGGTGACGAAGGTGAGGTAGAGGACCGAGGAGGCCGCCCACAGGCCGGTGCCGGTGCGGTCGACGGCCAGGGCGCGCAGCATGATCCGGGCGTCCCTGCCGCCCGGCGGGTTGCGCAATTGTGCGAACAGGCCCGCCTGTTCGTGTCCTCCTCGGACGCTCCCCACCTCGTACCCCCACGTATCTCGACATCAAGAGACCTACCGACTCGCGGTAGCCTGCCGGGATTATCTCTTGACGTCAAGATGCTTGATTCCGAGATAAATGCCGTTCCGGCACGTGCAAGGGGCGGCGCACGGCCGACATGGTGTCGGTGTGCGCCGCCCCGGGGGCCGCACCGGCAGGGGCCCGCCGGCCATATCCCCTACTTCGGCTCCCGGTCGAACTGGGCCCTGGACCAGAAGTAGCCGAGGACCGCGAGGCCCACGCACCAGCCGAGCGCGAGCCAGCCGCTGTTGCCGATCTCCGTACCGAGCAGCAGTCCGCGCAGGGTCTCGATCGCGGGGGTGAAGGGCTGGTACTCGGCGATCGGCTGGAACCAGCCGGGCATCGAGTCCAGCGGAACGAACGCGCTGGAGATCAGGGGCAGCAGGATCAGCGGGGTGGCGTTGTTGCTGGCGGCCTCCGCGTTGGGGCTGCCCAGACCCATGCCCACGGCGATCCAGGTGAAGGCCAGAGTGAACAGCGCGAGCAGACCGAGGGCGGCGAGCCATTCCAGGACCGTCGCGTCGGTGGAGCGGAAGCCCATCGCCACCCCGACCGCGCCGACGAAGACCACGCTCATCAGCGTCCGCAGGACACTGCCCACGACATGGCCGAAGAGGATCGAGCCCCGGTGGATGGCCATGGTGCGGAAGCGGGCGATGATGCCCTCGCTCATGTCCATGGAGACCGACACCGCGGTGCCGACGGTGGTCGAGCCGATCGTCATGAGCAGGATGCCGGGAACGATGTACGCGATGTACGCGTCGCGGCCCGCGCCGCCGCTCATGGTGTCGCCGAAGATGTAGACGAACAGCAGGAGCAGCATCACCGGGGTGAGCAGCAGGTTGAGGGTGAGCGAGGGGTAGCGCCGGGCGTGCAGGAGGTTGCGGCGGAGCATGGTGGCCGAGTCGCGGGCGGCGAGGGAGAGGGTGCTCATCGGACGGTCTCCTTGGTCTGGGCGGGGATGGCGGCTTCGGCGTCGGTCAGGGCGAAGAAGACGTCGTCGAGGTCGGGGGTGTGCACGGTGAGCTCGTCCGCCTCGATCCCGGCGGCGTCCAGCCGGTCCAGGACGGTGCGCAGATCGCGCTGGGTGCCGTCGCTGGGGAGCTGGAGGGCCAGCGCCTCGTCGTCGCGGGTGGTGTCGCCGCCGAGCGCGGCGGCCGCCTCGCGGTAGGCCGCCGGGTCGGTGAAGCGCAGCCGGACGTGCCCGCCGGGGACGATCCGCTTCAGCTCTTCGGCGCTGCCCTCGGCCACCAGCTTCCCGTTGTGCAGGACGGCGATGCGGTCGGCGAGTTCGTCGGCCTCTTCGAGGTACTGGGTGGTGAGGAAGACGGTCACGCCGTCGCCGACCAGGCCGCGGATCATCTGCCACATGCCGTGCCGGCTGCGCGGGTCGAGGCCGGTGGTCGGCTCGTCCAGGAAGATGATGCGCGGGTTCCCGACGAGGGTCATCGCGATGTCGAGGCGGCGCTTCATGCCGCCGGAGTAGGTGGAGGCGGGCTTCTTCGCCGCGTCCGTGAGGTCGAAGCGCTCCAGGAGCTCCGCGGTGACCCGCCGCCCCTCGGCCTTGGGCAGGTGGTGCAGGTCCGCCATCAGGAGCAGGTTCTCCTCGCCGGTGATCAGCCCGTCCACGGCGGAGAACTGGCCGGTGACGCCGATGGCGGCGCGTACCGCCTGCGCGTCGGTGGCCAGGTCGTGGCCGCCGACGCTGATCGCGCCGGACCCTTCGCCGGGTGGGACGAGTGTGGAGAGGATCTTGACGGCGGTCGTCTTGCCGGCGCCGTTCGGGCCGAGCAGCGCGAACACCGTTCCGGCCGGAATGCTGAGGTCGATGCCGTCGAGCACGGTCTTGTCGCCGTACGCCTTGCGCAGTCCGGTCGCCGCGATGGCCGGGTTCGTCATGGGAAGGGCTCCTTCGGGGTGAGGGGGGGGTGGTCAGAGGCTGCGGGCGGTGATGTCGCCCTTGGTGGTGGTCGCCCTGATGGTCAGGGCGGGCGCGCCGTCGTTCTTCAGCGCGTTGTCGATGCGGCCGAGGACGGTGCCCGCGTCGAGCGCGGCCGAGACGCCGCGCGCCGCGCCGACCGTGATGTCGCCGAGCTGGGTGGTGAGGGTGAGCTCGCCGCGGGCGGCCTCGTCGACGGTCACGTTCCCGCGCTGGGTGCTGAGCTCGCCGGGCCCGGTGAGGCGGCGGACGATGACGTCGCCGTCGTGCGCGGCGATCCGGGCGCTCGCGGCCTCGTCCACCTTGACGGAGCGGTAGCCGCCCTCGAAGACGACGTCCCCGAGGCGTCCGACGCCCCGGAGCTCGGCGCCGCCGGCCTTCGCGTCGACGTGGGAGCCGGCGGGCAGCTGGACGGTGACCTCGACCGAGCCGAAGTCGCCGAGGAGCCGGTTCCCCTTCGGGCCCCGGATGTCCAGGACGCCGTCGGCGTAGGCGACTTCGGTCCGCTCGGCGGCCTTCACGTCGCGGCCCTTGGCGGCGTCGGCGGGCAGGACCTCGACCGCGGTGTCCGCGCGGTCGGCGGCGATGAACAGGATGCGGCCGGCGGGGATGTCCACGCGGGCGGTGATGGCGGCGGGGGTGTCGAACTTCGGCATGACGCGCTCCTTCTGCGGGAGGCGAGTCCGGGCGACTCGCTCTTTCCGATGAGAGAAACGCTACGTTGCATTCACAGATCAGGCAACGCACTTGATGTCCCAAAGGCCAGTAACCGCACGTCAAAACAGCGAAGTTGGTGCAATGGTCTCGCGCATAACGCAACGACGATGACGCCGTTCGTTGCAATGAGTTGTCAGCGAACGCTATAGTCGGCGCACCGGCCGCCACACGGCCGCACCCGCGCCACGAAGGAGGGACCGCGATGCCGGGAGGCAGGCTCACCCAGCAGGAACGCCGCCAGATCGCCCGGGGCCTGGCGGACGGACTGGCCTACGCCGAGATCGCCCGGCAGCTGGACCGCCCCACCTCGACCATCACCCGCGAGGTCACGCGCAACGGCGGCCCCGCCGACTACCGCGCCGACGCCGCCCACCGCTCCACCGAGCACCGCGCCCACCGCCGCACGAAGGCCGCGTCCCGCGACACGCGCCCCGCGCCGCAGCCCCACGGACGGGACGCCGACGAGGTGGGCGCGTACGAGGAGGCGCTCACGACCGTGCTCCTGGCCTCGGGCGCGCCCCTGATGATGTCGAGGGTGCTCGCCGCCCTGTGCATCAGCGACACCGGCAGTCTCACCGCCGGAGAGCTCTCCGCGCACCTGAAGGTCAGCCCGGCCTCCGTGTCCAAGGCGGTCGCGTTCCTGGAGACCCAGAGCATGGTCCGCCGGCAGCGCGAGGGGCGCCGCGAGCGGTATGTCATCGACGACGACATCATGCACCAGTCGATGATGGCGAGCGCCCGCTCGACGGCCCAGGTCGCCGCGACCGCGCGAGAGGGCGTCCCCGTCCTGGGCGCGGACACCGCGGCGGGCACCCGCCTGGAGAACATGGCCCGCTACCTGGACTTCGTCTCCGAGTCCATGGAGCGGGCGGCCGAGCAGGCCCGGGACATCCTGCACACCAAGCCGGCGCCGGCGCGCGAGGAGGAGAACGGCTCGGACTGACGCGCACTCAGGAGGCCTCGCACGCAGCTCACTTCCGGTACAGCGCCTCGATCTCCTCCGCGAAGTCCCGCGCGATCGCGTCCCGCTTCAGCTTCAGCGACGGCGTGAGGTGGCCGCCCTCCTCGGTGAAGTCCACCGGCAGCACGGTGAACTTGCGGATCGACTCGGCCCGGGAGACCAGCCGGTTGGCCTCGTCGACCGCGCGCTGGAGCGTCGTGCGCAGCTCCTCGTCGTCGACGAGTTCGCCCATCGGGACGTCCTGCTTCTTGCGCATCCGGCACCAGTGGGCGAGCCCGTCCGCCTCCAGCGTGATCAGGGCGGTGACGAACGAGCGGTTGTCGCCGACCACCATGCACTGGCTGACCAGCGGATGGGCGCGCAGCCAGTCCTCCAGCGGGGCCGGGGTGACGTTCTTGCCGCCCGAGGTGATGATGATGTCCTTCTTGCGGCCGGTGATCGTGAGGTAGCCGTCCTCGTCGAGCGCGCCCAGGTCCCCGGTGGCGAACCAGCCACCGTCGAGCACGGGCGCGGCGGCGCCGCGCCCGGCGTCCCAGTAGCCGGGGAACACCTGCCCGCCGCTGAGCAGCACCTCCCCGTCGTCGGCTATGCGTACGGCGGTGCCGGGCATCGGCCAGCCGACCGTGCCCAGCCGGGGCTTGAGCGGCGGGGTGACCGTGGCGGCGGCGGTGGTCTCGGTCAGCCCGTAGCCCTCGAAGATCTCGATGCCGGCGCCCGCGTAGAACGCGGCGAGCCGGCGGCCCAGCGGGGAGCCGCCGCAGATCGCGTACCGGACGTGGCCGCCGAGCGCGGCCCGGATGCGGCGGTAGACCAGCGGGTCGTACAGGGCCCGGGCGGCGCGCAGCCCGAGGCCGGGGCCGGGACCCGTGCCGTGTTCGGCGGCCTCGACGGCCCGGCCGTAGCGCTCGGCGATCCGGGCGGCCCGGTCGAAGGAGGAGGCGCGGCCCATCCTCTCGGCGGTGGCCCGGCCCGTGTTGTAGACCTTCTCCAGGACGTACGGGATCGCCAGCAGGAACGACGGCTTGAAACCAGCCAGGTCCGCGAGCAGGTCCTCGGTGCTGATCGACGGCGCGTGGCCGAGACGGACCCGGGCGCGCAGGCAGCCGATGGCGACCATCCGGCCGAAGACGTGCGACAGCGGCAGGAACAGCAGCGTGGACGCGGGGTACTCGCTCACCGACTTGAACACCGGGTGCAGCAGCTCGATGGCGTTGTCGACCTCGGCGAAGAAGTTGCCGTGGGTCAGCACGCACCCCTTCGGGCGGCCCGTGGTGCCCGAGGTGTAGATCAGGGTGGCCGGGGTCTGGGGCTCCAGGGTGGCGCGGCGCTCGGCGACGACGTCGTCCGGGAGGTCCTGGCCGAGCTTCTTCAGCCGGCCGATGGCGCCCGTGTCGAACTGCCAGAGGTGGAGGAGGCCGGCGAGCTGCTTGCGTTCCTGGCTGATGATCCGGCCCTGCTCGGCCGTCTCGACCGCGCAGGCCACGGCCCCGGAGTCCTGGAGGATCCAGCGGGCCTGGAAGGCGGAGGAGGTGGGGTAGACCGGCACGGTGACCAGGCCCGCCGCCCAGGCAGCGAAGTCGAGCAGCGTCCACTCGTAGGTCGTACGGGCCATGATCGCGATCCGGTCGCCGCCGCGCAGGCCCTCCGCGATCAGCCCCTTGGCGACGGCCAGCACCTCGGCGGCGAACTCGGCCGCCGTCACGTCCCGCCAGCCGCCGTCCGGCTGCTTGCGGCTGAGGACGGCCTCGGCGGGGGCCTCGCGGGCGTTGTCGAACGGGATCTCCGCGAGCGAGCCGCGCCGGACGGGCGGCGCGAACGCCGGTACGGAGGCCTGCCGGACGGTGCCGTCGGCTCCCCGCAGCAGCGTCGGCTCGACCAGGGCGGGGACGGGGGAAGAGGCGGATGGCGTGGACACGTGCGGCTCCTCGGCATGGGGGTCGGGCGGTTCACTGCTGTCGTACGGCGGCGCGTGGCGCGGTCCCACCGCACCGCGCGCCGCCCGGCTCACACGCGTTCGAGGATCGCCGTCACCCCCTGGCCGCCCGCCGCGCAGACCGAGATCAGGCCCCGGCCCGGGGCGTCCCGTTCCGCGAGGAGCCCGGCGAGGGTGGCGACGATGCGGGCGCCCGTCGCGGCGAAGGGGTGGCCGGTGGCGAGGGAGGACCCCGCCACGTTGAGCTTGTCCCGGTCGACGGGCGCGAGCCCCTGCTTCTCCCAGGCGGCCAGCGTGGCCAGCACCTGGGAGGCGAACGCCTCATGGATCTCGACCAGGTCGAAGTCCTCGATGCCCAGGCCGGCCCGCTCCAGCAGCCGGGGCACGGCGTACGCGGGCGCCATCAGCAGCCCGTCCTCGCCGTTCACGTGGTCCACCGCGGCCGTCTCGTACAGCGAGAGGTACGCCTGCGGTTCCAGGCCGTGCCGCTCGGCCCACTCCTCGCTCGCCAGGAGCACGGTCGCGGCGCCGTCCGTGAGCGGCGTCGAGTTGCCCGCGGTCATCGTCGCGTCCGGGTGGTCCGTGCCGAACACCGGCTTCAGCGCGGCGAGTTTCTCCACCGTGGAGCCGGGGCGCAGGTTCTGGTCACGCTCCAGGCCCAGGTACGGGACGACGAGGTCGTCCAGGAAGCCCCGTTCGTACGCGGCGGCGAGCCGCTGGTGGCTGGTGGCGGCGAGGAGGTCCTGCTCGGCGCGGCCGATGTCCCACCGCCGGGCGGTGAGCGCCGCGTGCTCGCCCATCGAGAGGCCGGTGCGGGGTTCGGCGTTGCGCGGGATGTCCGGGACGAGGTGCCGGGGCCGTACCCCCGTCAGGGCCTTCGCGCGGGCGCCCGCCGACTTCGCGCGCCGGACGGACAGCAGCAGCCTGCGCAGTTCGTCGTTGACGCCGAGCGGGGCGTCGCTCGCGGTGTCCGCGCCGCCCGCGATCGCCGAGTCGACGGCCCCGAGCATGATCTTGTTCGCGGCGGCGATCACCGCCTGGAGGCCGGTGCCGCAGGCCTGCTGGACGTCGTACGCGGGGGTGCGCGGGTCGAGCCGCGAGCCGAGCACCGTCTCGCGGGCCAGGTTGAAGTCGCGGCTGTGCTTGAGGACCGCGCCCGCGGCGAACTCGCCGACGCGCTGCCCCTGGAGCCCGAACCGGTCGACCAGACCGTCCAGCGCGGCGGTCAGCAACTGCTGGTTGGAGGCCTGCGCGTAGGGCCCGTCGGAGCGGGCGAACGGGATGCGGCTGCCGCCGACGACCGCGACCCGGCGGGGCCGCGGGAGTGCGAGGGGGATCAACTCGACCAACTCATCTCGACCAGCTCCTGACTCTTGAGTAACCTTACTCCAGAGTAAATCTACGACCGAGCAGGGAGTCTGGACAATGGCCGACCGCTATCTGCACCTGACCGGCACGGCACCCGGCAGGTTCCTCACCCGGAAGCTCGGTCTCCCGCAGCCCGCCCGGCTGCGCCGCTGGACCCTGGAGACGCCGGCGCTCACCGGCCCGGTCCTCCACCTCACCGCCGGAAAGTCCGCCGTCACCGAGGAACTCGCCGCGGTCCTCACCGCCACCGGCCTGGAGGTCGCCGCCCGCGCGGAGCGGCCCGCCGCGCTCGTGCTCGACGCGACGGCCGTGGACACCGCCGCCGGGCTCGGCGCGGTGCACGCCGCCCTCCACCCGGCCGTCCGCTCGCTCGCCCCCGGCGGCCGGGTCGTCGTCCTCGGGGTGCGGCCCTCACCGGAGGACCACCACCAGGCCGCCGCCCAGCAGGCCCTGGAGGGCTTCACGCGCTCGCTCGGCAAGGAGATCGGCAGGGGCGCCACCGTCCAGCTGGTCCGCGTCGCCCCCGCGGCCGTCGCCTCCGCCGAGTCCACCCTGCGCTTCCTGCTCTCGCCCCGGTCCGCCTACGTCAGCGGCCAGGTCATCGAGGTGACCGACGCCGCCCCGGACGAAGTCGCCGACTGGGCCGCCCCGCTCGCCGGCCGCACCGCCCTGGTCACCGGCGCCGCCCGCGGCATCGGGGCCGCCGTCGCCTCGGTCCTGGCCCGCGACGGCGCCCACGTCGTCTGCCTCGACGTGCCCTTGGCCCGGGAGGACCTGGTCCGCACCGCCGACCGCCTCGGCGCCACCGCGCTCCCCCTCGACATCACCGCCGGGGACGCCGCCGCACGCATCGCCGCCGCCGCGCCCGACGGTCTCGACGTCCTCGTCCACAACGCCGGCATCACTCGCGACCGGCGGCTCGCCAACATGCCCGCCGAGCGCTGGGCCCCGGTCATCGACGTCAACCTCGACAGCGTCCTGCGCACCACCGACGCCCTGCTGAAGGCCGGCACGCTCAACCGGGGCGGCCGGATCGTCGCCACCGCCTCCATCGCGGGCATCGCCGGCAACCACGGCCAGACCAACTACGCGGCCTCCAAGGCCGGGATCATCGGCCTGGTCCGCTCGCTCGCCCCGCGCGCCGCCGCCGACCACGGCGTCACGGTCAACGCGGTCGCCCCCGGCTTCATCGAGACGAAGATGACCGCCGCCGTCCCGCTCCTCATCCGCGAGGCGGGCCGCCGGATGAACTCCCTCTCCCAGGGCGGCCTCCCGGTCGACGTCGCCGAGACCACCGCCTGGTTCGCCCAGCCCGCGTCCACGGCCGTCAACGGCCAGATCGTGCGGGTCTGCGGCCAGAGCCTGCTGGGAGCGTGAGCCCGTGCCGAGCCTGACCCTCTCGCTGGCCCGGGGCGCCGTCACCTCCCCCTTCAAGCGGGCCGGACGACCGGACGCCGCCCTCCCCGCCGACCGCGTCCGCCGGCCGGCCGCCCCCGCCGCGCCCGGCCCGCTCGCCGCGTACCGCACGATCTGCGGCTTCCCGGCGACCGGGCCCCTGCCGGTCACGTACCCGCATGTCCTGGCGTTCCCCCTGGCGATGCGGCTGATGACCCGCCGCGACTTCCCCCTCCCGGTCACCGGCCTCGTCCACACCTGGATCGAGATCACCGCGCACCGCCCCCTCCAGCCGGAGGACCTGCTCGAACTCGCGGTGTACGCAAAGGAGTTGAGCCCGCATCGGCGCGGCACCGAGGTCACGGTGGTGACCGAGGCGCGTGTAGCGGGCGAGCCGGTGTGGGAGTCCCGCAGCGGCTATCTGTCCCGGCACGCGACACGGAACGAGACCGCGCCGGAGCCCCGGACCCCCGTCCCCGAGCTCCCCGCCGTCGCCGAGTGGCGGCTGCCCGGCAACCTCGGGCGGCGGTACGCGGCGACCTCCGGCGACCGCAACCCGATCCACCTCCACCCGCTCACCGCGCGGCTGTTCGGCTTCCCCCGGGCCATCGCGCACGGCATGTGGACCGTCGCCCGCTGCCTGGCCGAAACCCCCGAGCCGGCCCTGCTCCGTACCGTACGGGCCGACTTCCGGGCGCCCGTCCTGCTGCCCGGCACCGTCACGTACGCCTCCGACGGCACGGCGTTCCAGCTGCGCGGCGGCGGCGACGGGGCACGGGTCCACCTCACCGGGACTACGAGCTAGGCGCCTGCCACGGCCGGCCGTTCATCAGGTTCTCCAGACCCGCCCAGGAGAAGTTCATCAGCGTCGCCGCCGCCTCCCGGGCCGAGACGCCCGGGGTCTCGTTGGCCCAGCCGGCCAGCGCCTCGGCCGCGCCCACCAGGGCCTGCGCGAGGCCCGCCACGTCCCGGTCCGGGAGCGCCGGGTCGTGGTGCGCCTCGCGGGCGGCGGCGCCGATCAGCCCGGTGACGAACGCGACGATCTCCTCGCGCATCACGTGGACCTCGGTGGCGAACGGCTCCCCGTGCGTCCGCGCCTGCCGGTACAGCACCGCCCAGCCGTCCGGGTTCTCCGCGGTGTGCGTGAAGAACGCCCGCAGTCCGTCCCAGAGCTGCCGGTCGGCCGGCAGCCCCGGCTCGACCCCCGCCTGCACGGCGGCCAGCAGCGCCTGCGCCTCGCGCCGGATGCACGCGGTGAAGAGCTCGTCCTTGGAATTCAGGTACAGGTACACCAGCGGCTTGGACACCCCGGCCAGCTCGGCGATCTCGTCCATGGAGGCGGCCCGGTACCCCCGCTGCCCGAACGTCCGCACCGCGGCGTCCATCATCTGCTGCTCCCGCACCGCCCGCGGCATCCGCTTGTTCCGCACAGCACCCACGTCGACTCCCTCCCTCCCCCGCAGCACCAGGGGCCTTTCCTTTGGATCAGGCCGGGCTCGCGGGCTCCGGCACGATCCAGGGGAAAGCCCCTACTCCCTGGTAAGGGTACGGGGCGCGCCCCCACCCTTCGTACGGCGCCGCCCGCACGCCCGAGGGCCCCTCCTCCGCGCGGGAGAAAGGGCCCTCGGGCGATGTGGCACGGACGGTCAGGCGGCCACCGGGACGCGCTGCGGCTCGGTGTCCCGCACCTCCTCGTCGACCGGGGAGGCCGAGGCCGAGTTGTACGCGTCGTGGTCCAGGATCTTCTCGCGGGCCGCGACGATCACCGGGACGAGCGCCTGGCCCGCGACGTTCGTGGCGGTCCTCATCATGTCCAGGATCGGGTCGATGGCCATCAGCAGGCCGACGCCCTCCAGCGGGAGGCCCAGGGTCGACAGGGTCAGCGTCAGCATGACCGTGGCGCCGGTCAGACCGGCGGTGGCCGCCGAACCGATGACCGAGACGAACGCGATCAGGATGTAGTCACCGACGCCCAGCTGCACGTCGAAGATCTGCGCGATGAAGATCGCGGCGAGCGCCGGGTAGATCGCGGCGCAGCCGTCCATCTTGGTGGTGGCGCCGAACGGGACGGCGAAGGAGGCGTACTCCTTCGGGACGCCGAGGCGCTCGGTGACCTTCTGGGTGACCGGCATGGTGCCGACCGAGGAGCGCGAGACGAACGCGAGCTGGATCGCGGGCCAGGCGCCCTTGAAGAACTGGAGCGGGCTGACCTTGGCGACGGTGGCGAGCAGCAGCGGGTAGACGCCGAACAGCACCAGGGCGCAGCCGATGTAGACGTCGGCGGTGAACGTCGCGTACTTGCCGATCAGGTCCCAGCCGTAGTCGGCGATCGCGTAGCCGATGAGGCCGACGGTGCCGAGCGGGGCGAGGCGGATGACCCACCACAGGGCCTTCTGGAGGAGCTCCAGGACGGCTTCGCTGAGGGTGAGGATCGGCTGCGCCTTCTCACCGAGCTGCAGGGCGGCGATGCCGGCGACGGCGGCCATGAAGACGATCTGCAGGACGTTCAGCTCGGTGAACGGCGTGATCACGTTCTCCGGGATGATGCCGGTCAGGAAGTCGAGCCAGGAGCCGGCGTGCTCGGGGAGCTTGCCGTCCTTCGGGGTGAGGCCGGTGCCGGAGCCCGGGTTGGTGACCAGGCCGATCGCGAGGCCGATGGCGACGGCGATCAGCGAGGTGATCATGAACCAGAGCACGGTGCGCCCGGCCAGCCGGGCGGCGTTGTTGACCTTGCGCAGGTTGGTGATCGACACCAGGATCGCGAAGAAGACGAGGGGCGCGACGGCCAGCTTCAGCAGCTGGACGAAGATGTGGCCGACCTTGTCGAGCGTGGTGTAGAGCCAGCCGATGTCCTGGCTGCGGGTGAGCCAGCCGAGCAGGACGCCGAGGACCAGACCGGCGACGATCTGGGCCCAGAACGGGACCTTGGGTATGCGGAAGCCGGAGCCCGCGGGCTTCTCGGCGGTGGACGCGGGGTTCGCGGACACGGACACACTCCAGATGTGACGCATCGGGACGCACGGGGACGACGTGCGGGGGACGGGGGTGCGGCGCCCGCGTCAGGGGGCGGCGCCGCTGCATGGTGCCGGTCGGTATCAGACGTTGCGGCAACAGACCGCGGACATACAGCGGCAGAGATCGACGTGAAGGCGCTCCACGAGCGGGATGCTCGTGGCAGATCGGAGGCGCACATCAGTCTTCATGTCGAACACGTTAACACTTGAACTTTGGGGGCCTCAAAGGTCTTCTTTGGTACGGAGGAGCGCCCCGCACCCTCCCGCGACCGCCCCGGAATCCCCAACTCCGCCTGGAGACACGGAAAACCCCAGCACAGGAGCGGACGCTCCCGTGCTGGGGTTCGGTGATAAAGGGCGAGGGGTGTGAGGAAGCTTACGTTCCCCTTACGAGGTCGCGCCGTCCTCGCGCGTGCGGTTGGCCTCCAGGCGGGCCTTGGCGCGGTCGACCGAGGACACGAGCTGCCGGGACATCTCGTCGCGCTGCTTGCGCAGCAGGACGAAGCTGAGCGGCGCGGACAGCACCAGGGCGAGCAGGATCACCCAGACGACGTTGGATCCCCCGATCCCGGACGGCACCACTCCGAAGTTGACGGCGATGGCGGCGACGACGAAGCAGCCGACGAAGATGCTGAGACGCATCGCGGTGTACCGGATCGTTGCGCTCGGCTTGGCAGCGGACACAGCTGGCCTTCTCTCTACGTACGACAGTCCTGCCCGACCAGTGAAGCATGCCCCGCAATCGATCGATTCGCCGGGCCGCGCCCGGGCGCGCTCAGCCCAGCGGCAGCAGCATGATGACGTCGTCCCGGTCGTCGCCCTCGGCCACCCGGATCGCCCCCGGCACCCGCCCGACCTCCTTGTATCCGCACGCGGCGTAGAAGCGGTCGGCGCCCGTGCCGCCCCGGCAGGTGAGCCGGACGGCCTCGATGCCCTCGGTCGCCCGGGCCGTGTCCGCGACCGCCGCCATCAGCTCGCGGCCGTAACCGCGGCCCTGGTGGCGGGGGTGGACCATCACGGTGTACGCCCACAGCCAGTGCCTCATCAGCCGGTGCGTGTTGTGCGTCAGGAAGGCGGTGGCGGCGACCCGGCCGTCCTCGTCGTAGCCGACGACCAGCCGGGTGCGGCCCTCGGCGAGGGCGAGCTGCTGCTTGAGCAGCTCGGGCCGGACGTCCTCCTCCGACACCGGCGGTACGAAGCCCACCGCCCCGCCCGCGTTGGAGACATCGGCCCAGAGCGCGACGACGCCGTCGCGCACGGCGCGGTCGAACGCCGGATCCACCTCAAATGTAAGACTCATATGCGCATGTTAACCATTACACCCCGTCGGCTCAACCCGTGTCCGGAACGCGAGAAAGCTCCGGCCGGGGACGGTGGCCGGAGCTTTCGTACGTACAGCGTCGCGCGCGCGGCGCGCGCCGGGTCAGACCCGCATCGGCTGCGGCGACTCGCGCCGCTCCGCGTCCGGTCCCGGGTACTCGCGGATGATCTTGTACCGCGTGTTGCGCTCCACCGGCCGGAAACCGGCGTCGCGGATCAGGTCGAGCAGGTCCTCGCGGGTCAGCTTGTTCGGCGTGCCGTAGTTGTCCGCGTCATGCGTGATCTTGTACTCGACGACCGAGCCGTCCATGTCGTCCGCACCGTGCTGGAGGGCGAGCTGCGCGGTCTGCACGCCGTGCATCACCCAGAACACCTTGACGTGCGGCACGTTGTCGAACAGCAGCCGGGAGACGGCGAAGGTCTTCAGCGCCTCGGCACCGGTCGCCATCGTGGTCCGCGCCTGGAGCTTGTTGCGGACCTTGCCGTCCTTCATGTCCACGAAGTCGTGCTGGTAGCGCAGCGGGATGAAGACCTGGAAACCGCCGGTCTCGTCCTGGAGCTCGCGCAGCCGCAGCACGTGGTCGACGCGGTGCCGGGGCTCCTCGATGTGCCCGTAGAGCATCGTCGCCGGCGTCTTGAGCCCCTTCTCGTGGGCGAGCCGGTGGATGCGCGACCAGTCCTCCCAGTGCGTCCGGTGGTCCACGATGTGCTGGCGGACCTCCCAGTCGAAGATCTCCGCGCCGCCGCCGGTCAGCGACTCCAGGCCGGCCTCGATCAGCTCGTCGAGGATGTCCGAGGCGGACATCCCCGAGATGGTCTCGAAGTGGTGGATCTCGGTGGCCGTGAACGCCTTCAGGGAGACCTGCGGCAGCGCTTCCTTCAGCGCGCTCAGCGAGCGGGGGTAGTAGCGCCACGGCAGGGAGGGGTGCAGCCCGTTGACGATGTGCAGCTCGGTGAGGTTCTCGCCCTCCATCGCCTTGGCGAGCTTCACCGCCTCCTCGATGCGCATCGTGTACGCGTCCTTCTCCCCCGGCTTGCGCTGGAAGGAGCAGTACGCGCACGAGGCGGTGCACACGTTGGTCATGTTGAGGTGCCGGTTGACGTTGAAGTGGACGACGTCGCCGTTCTTGCGCGTACGCACCTCATGGGCCAGCCCGCCGAGCCACGCCAGGTCGTCGGACTCGTAGAGCGCGATCCCGTCCTCGCGGGTCAGCCGCTCGCCGGCCCCGACCTTCTGCTCCAGCTCGCGCTTGAGTCCCGCGTCCACCAGTGCTCCTCGCAATTCCTCGCCGTACCGAACCCAGCCACCGTACGCCTACTGCTCCTCGGGAAGGTCTCCGACCCGGTTCTCCCACTTGGTGGAGAGCACGATGGTGGTACGGGTGCGCGAGACGCCCTTGGTGCCGCTGAGCCGGCGGATGGTCTTCTCCAGGCCGTCCACGTCACCGACGCGCACCTTGAGCATGTAGGAGTCGTCGCCCGCGATGAACCAGGCGTCCTCGATCTCCGCGAGGTCCTTCAGCCGGCGCGCCACGTCCTCGTGGTCGGCGGCGTCGGAGAGCGAGATGCCGATCAGCGCGGTGACCCCGAGGCCGAGCGAGGCCGCGTTGACGGTGGCGCGGTACCCGGTGATGACACCGGCGGACTCCAGCCGGTTGATGCGGTCGGTGACGCTGGGCCCGGAGAGCCCGACGAGCCGCCCGAGCTCGGCGTACGAGGCCCTGCCGTTCTCCCGGAGGGCCTGGATGAGCTGCCTGTCCACCGCGTCCATATGACTGAAACCTTCCATTGTTCAGCAGTACCGCAAGTCTACGTGTAGAAAACAAGGAAAACAGGCATTCAATCTTGCGAATCCATACCCCTCCCCCTCTGGGTCGACCGCGCCCGCGGCCCCGGCGCGCGCCCGGGAAGCGCTGACCCCGACCGGGTCAGCCCCCGGAGCCCCCACCGAGCTTCCCCTCCCAGCGGCGGTACAACCGGTGCGGCACCCCCGCCGCGTCCAGCACCCGCCCCGCGACGAAGTCCACCAGATCCTGGATGTGCGTCGCGCCCGCGTAGAACCCCGGCGAGGCGGGCAGCACGACCGCGCCCGCGTCGTCCAGGGCCACCAGCTGCTTCAGCGTGGCCCCGCTCAACGGCGTCTCGCGCACCGCGACCACCAGCTTCCGCCGCTCCTTGAGCGTCACGCTCGCGGCCCGCTGCAACAGGTCCTTCGACAGCCCGAGCGCCACCCCCGCCACGCACGCCGTCGACGCCGGGACGATCAGCATCCCCTTCGCCGGGTACGACCCCGAGGACGGCCCCGCGGCCAGATCACCGGCCGCCCAATGGCGTACGCCCGACACGTCCACGTCGAAGGTGTCCGGCTTGCCGTCCGCCCCCCGCGCCAGCCAGGCCGCCAGGTCCTCGCGCCAGTGCGCGTCGCGGTAGGCGAGCCCCGTCTCGTCGAGCAGCGTCAGCCGCGAGGCCCGGCTCACGACCAGGTCGACGCTCTCCCCCGCCGCCAGCAGCCCACGCAGCACCGAGGCGGCGAAAGGGGTGCCCGAAGCGCCGGAAACCCCGACAATCCAAGGCATCCGCTGCTGCTGACTCACTGAAGACCGGGAATCCACACCCCCGAGCCTATCCGGCACCGCTCACACGGTGAGCCCGCGCACCACCAGGTCCAGCAGCGCGCACACGAACAGCGCGATCCCGATGAAGCCGTTGACCGAGAAGAACGCCCGGTTCAGCCGGGACAGGTCGTGCGGCCGCACCACGCGGTGCTCGTACACGAAGGCGACCGCGACGATGACCATGCCGATCCAGTAGAACGCCTGCGCGTCCGTGGCGAGGCCGAACCAGACCAGCAGGCCCGTCGTCACCACGTGGCACACCCGCGCGCCCCACAGCGCGGCCGGGATACCGAAGCGCGCCGGGAAGGACAGCACCCCGTGCGCCCGGTCGGCCTGCACGTCCTGGCAGGCGAAGATCAGGTCGAAGCCGCCGATCCAGATGCCGACGGCGAGCCCGAGGATCACCGCGTCCCCCGACCAGCTGCCGGTCACCGCCAGCCAGGCCCCGACCGGGCCCATGGCCTGGGCGAGCCCCAGGATCGCGTGCGGGAAGTTCGTGAACCGCTTGCCGTACGGGTAGACCACCATCGGGACCACCGCGACCGGCGCCAGCGCCAGACAGAGCGGGTTCAGCAGGGCCGCGGCCCCGAGGAACACGACGACGGCGACGAGCGCCCCCGTCCACGCCGACTTCACCGACACCGCACCGGTCACCAGCTCACGGCCGGCGGTGCGCGGGTTGCGGGCGTCGATCTCGCGGTCGATGATCCGGTTCGCGGCCATCGCGAACGTCCGCAGCCCGACCATCGCGACGGTGACGAGGAGCAGGGTGACCCACTGGACCGACCCGCCGTCCTGGAACATCGCGGTCAGGGCGGCGATGTAGGCGAAGGGCAGCGCGAAGACCGAGTGCTCGATCATCACGAGCCGCAGGAACGCCTTCACCCTGCTGTTCGGTCGGGCGGGCCCCGGTCCCAGGGTCGCTTCGGCAGCGCTCACAGTCCGTATTCCTTCCACCGGCGGTCGACCAGCGCCGCCGTCTCCGGGTCCGACTCGACCATGTCCGGCCAGCCCCCGTCCCGCGTGTAGCCCTCCTCGGGCCACTTCCTCGTCGCGTCGATGCCCGCCTTGCCGCCCCAGAACTGCTGGTACGAGGCGTGGTCGAGGTGGTCGACGGGGCCCTCGGTGACGGTCAGGTCGCGCGCGTAGTCCGTGTTGCCGAGCGCCCGCCACGCCACCTCGTGCAGGTCGTGGACGTCGCAGTCGGAGTCCACGACGACGATCAGCTTCGTCAGCGACATCATGTGCGCGCCCCAGATCGCGCTCATCACCTTCTGCGCGTGCTTCGGGTACTTCTTGTCGATCGAGACGATCGCGCAGTTGTGGAAGCCACCGGACTCCGGCAGGTGGTAGTCCACGATGTCCGGCACGATGATCTTCAGCAGCGGCAGGAAGAACCGCTCGGTGGCCCGGCCCAGCGGCCCGTCCTCGGTCGGCGGCCGCCCCACCACGATCGACTGGAGCAGCGGCCGCTTGCGCATGGTCACGCAGTCGATGGTCAGCGCGGGGAAGGGTTCCTGCGGGGTGTAGAAGCCGGTGTGGTCGCCGAACGGCCCCTCGGGGAGCGTCTTGCCGGGCTCCAGCCACCCCTCGATGACGACCTCGGCGTGGGCCGGGACCTGGAGCGGCACGGTCTTGCAGTCGACCATCTCGATCCGCTTGCCCTGGAGGAACCCGGCGAACAGGTACTCGTCGATGTCCTCGGGCAGCGGTGCGGTGGAGGCGTACGTGACGGCGGGCGGCGCGCCGAACGCGATGGCGACGGGCAGCCGCTCCCCGCGCCGGGCGGCGACCTGGTAGTGGTTGCGGCTGTCCTTGTGGATCTGCCAGTGCATCCCGATGGTGCGCCGGTCGTGGCGCTGGAGCCGGTAGAGCCCGAGGTTGCGGATGCCGGTCTCGGGGTGCTTGGTGTGGGTGAGCCCCAGGTTGAAGAAGGAGCCGCCGTCCTTGGGCCAGGTGAACAGCGCGGGCAGCAGGTCCAGGTCCACGTCGTCGCCGGTGAGGACGACCTCCTGGACGGGCGCGTTCTCGCTCTTCACCTTCTTCGGCGGCACGTGCACCATCGACCCGAGCTTCCCGAAGGCCTCCCGGACCCCGACGAACCCGTGCGGCAGCTCGGGCCTGAGCAGCCCGCCGATCTTGTCGCTGATCTCGCCGTAGGACTTCAGCCCGAGCGCCTTGAGCAGCCGCTTGTCGGTGCCGAAGACGTTCATGGCCAGGGGCATCGAGGACCCCTTGACGTTCTCGAAGAGCAGCGCGGGCCCGCCGGCCTTGTTCACCCGGTCGACGATCTCACCGACCTCCAGGTAGGGGTCGACCTCGGCCTTGATGCGCTTGAGCTCGCCCTCGCGCTCCAGAGCCCGGAGGAGGGATCGAAGATCGTCGTAAGCCATGCTGTCCAGTTTGACATCCTCCCCGGCGGCGGCCGCCGGGAGCCCTCGCGAGTCCGCGCGAGACGCCGGTGAGGAGGTGCGTGTCGCTGCGCCTCCCCGGGCGGCACGGAGCTCCGGCCGGAGAACGCGCTCGTCCGCCGCCGCGCCGACGGCCTCCGCGCCGACGGCCGCCTGTCCGGCCGAACCGTGCCCGGGCCCGCTCGCCCCGGGACGTGGACGACACCGGCTACTCTGGCCCCGTCACCGGGGCGGGGCATCGCCCCGCCAACTCTCCTCGGGGGGGAACCTTTCCATCATGCTCCGGGCCCTGATCTACCTCCTGCCGCTGGCGCTGACGATCTTCGCGTTCATCGACTGCCTGAACACCCCGGAGGACGAGGCCAAGCACCTGCCGAAGATCGCCTGGGTCTTCATCATCCTGCTGTTCTGGATCGTCGGCCCGATCGTGTGGCTGGCCGCGGGCAAGGTCCGCGTGCCGCCCACCGGGGGCCGCACGCCCTCCGAGTGGCACCGCAACCACCGCTCGCAGTGGGTGGCGCCGGACGACAACCCGGACTTCCTGAAGTCGCTGAAGGAAGAGAACAAGAAGGACGAGGCACTCCTCAAGGACTGGGAGGCGGACCTGCGCCGCCGCGAGGAGGAACTGAAGCGCCGTGAGAACGGCCCGGAGGACTCGTAACCGCGCGGCGTACGAGAACTGCCCGCCGCCCGGAGGTCCGGGTGGCGGGCAGCGTCGTTGGCGCGTGCGTCAGACGCCGGCGTACGAGTGCTTGCCGGTGACGAAGATGTTGACGCCGTAGTAGTTGAAGATCCAGCAGCCGAAGGCGATCAGGGCCAGGTAGGCGGCCTTGCGGCCCTTCCAGCCGGCGGTGGCGCGGGCGTGCAGGTAGCAGGCGTAGGCGACCCAGGTGATGAAGGACCAGACCTCCTTGGGGTCCCAGCCCCAGTAGCGGCCCCAGGCGTCCCCGGCCCAGATCGCGCCCGCGATGATCGTGAACGTCCACAGCGGGAAGACGGCCGCGTTGATGCGGTACGAGAACTTGTCGAGGGTCGACGCGGACGGCATCCGGGAGAGCACGGAATGGGCGAAGGCGCCCGGCTCCCCGCCGTTCGCGATCTTGTTCTCGTAGCTGTCGCGGAAGAGGTAGATGAGGGTGCCGATGCCGCCGATGAAGAACACCGCGCCGCAGATGATGGCGGTCGAGACGTGGATCCACAGCCAGTACGAGTGCAGGGCCGGCACCAGCTGGTCGCTGGAGGTGTAGAGCACCGTGGTCGCGAGGCCGAGGTCCAGCAGGACGGCGGTGACCAGGATCAGCCCCATCCAGCGGACGTTCTTCTTCAGGGCCAGCAGGGCCAGGTACGCGCCGACCGCCACCGTGGAGAAGGTGATCGAGAACTCGTACATGTTGCCCCAGGGGGCGCGCTGCACGGACAGGGCGCGGGCGACGACGCCGCCGGCCTGGACGAGGAACGCGAGCACGGTCAGCGAGACCGCCATCCGCCCGTAGAGGTCGCCCTTGAAGGTGCCGCCGGCGGCGCCGGGGCCGTCCGGGACATCGCGCGTCCCGGCCGCGGCGCGGGTGACGATCTTCGGCCGTTCCAGTACGGCGGTGGACCCGCCCTTCGCGGCGACCCGGACCTTCACCGTGCCGGCCGTGGCGGCGGCCTCCTCGGTGGTGAGCCCGGCGGCGGTGCGGCCGACCTTGCTGCGGCTGCCGAACACCCACTCGGCGATGTGCGCGAGGAAGGCCAGGGTGTAGACGGCCATCGACGAATAGACCAGCACATTGCTGGTGTGTGCCAGGTTCTCGTTGGTTGCGGCGGCGAGATTCATTTCTCAGCCCCTTCGGCAGGTTCTGCGGAGGACGCCTCGGCGACGTCGCTGTCGGTGCCGGGCGCGGTGGGCGCCTCGGCGTTGAGCGTGACCGCGAGGTCGGCCAGCTCCTCGGGAAGCTTCGCGGACTCGCTGCGGCCGAGCCCGGCCATCTCGACGACGGTGACGCCGTCGGCGCCGCGCACGGCCCGCACCCAGACGCGGCGGCGCTGGATGAACAGGGAGCCGGCGAGTCCGGCGATGGCGGCGACGGCGCCGGTGAGCGCCCAGCCGCTGGCGGGCTGTTCGGAGATCTGGAAGCTCGCCCACTCCTGGAGGCCCTCGAAGGTGATGGAGCCGGCCCCGTCGGGGAGCTTCATCGTCTCGCCGACGAGGAGGCGCTGCTTGAGCTGCTCGCCCTTGGCGTCCTTGAACTCCTTCATCTTGGTCGTGTCGAGCTGGTACACGTTCTGCGCGATGCCGGAGTCGACGCCGAGCGAGCCGTGGTAGCCGTTGAGCGCGAGGACGGGGAAGTCGGCGGCCGGGAACTGGGACCACATGGTGCCCTTGCCCTTGCCGGCGAAGGTCGGCACGAAGAACGCCTGGAAGCCCAGCTGCTCCTTCTTGCCGTTCTTGTCGCGGTAGCCGTCCATGACCTTGATGGCGCCGCTCGACGTGACGTTGTTGTCGATGGGCAGCAGGGGCACGGCGGCCTTGTAGATCTCCTTGCCCCGGCCGTCCTTGACGGAGATGACGGGGGCGTAGCCGTGGGCGTTGAGGTAGACCTTGGTGCCGTCGACGACGAGGGGTTCGTTGACCTTGATGGTCCTCTTCCGCTCCTTGCCGTACGCGCCGTCGGAGAACGTCACGTGCGCCTCGTACGTGCGCGGGGTGCCGATCTGCGGGCCCTTGCGTTCGTACGTGCCGATGAAGTCGTCGAGGGTGAAGCTGAACGGCGTCAGCGAGTCGTTGTCGAAGAGCGAGCCGGACTTGAAGTCGTCGTACTGGGTGATGGTGTTGGAGAAGCCGTCGCCCTCGACGACCAGCTTGGCGCCCTCGGACTTGAAGAGCTGGCCCCAGGCGAAGGCGACGAGCATCACGATGAGCGCGATGTGGAAGATCAGGTTGCCGGCCTCGCGCAGGTAGCCCTTCTCGGCGGCGACGGCGTCACCGGAGAGGTGGACTCGGTAGCGGCGCTTGCGCATGATCGCGAGTGCGGCCTCGTGGACCCGCTCGGGAGCGGCCTCGGTGCGCCAGGTGGTGTACGCGGGCAGCCGGGTGAGGCGCTTGGGCGCGCCCGGCGGGCGGCTGCGGAGCTGGCCGACGAAGGTTCCGGTGCGCGGGACGATGCAGCCGATGAGCGAGACGAACAGCAGGATGTAGATCGCGGAGAACCACACCGAGCTGTAGACGTCGAAGAACTGGAGCTTCTCGTAGATCGGCGTGACGGTGGTGTGCGCGTTCTTGAACGTCTGCACCTTGAGTTCGTCGACGCTGTTCTGCGGGATCAGCGAGCCGGGGACGGCGCCGAGCGAGAGCAGGAAGAGCAGGATCAGGGCGACCCGCATGGAGGTGAGCTGGCGCCAGAACCAGCGGACCCAGCCGATGACGCCCATGGCGGGGAGGCCGGCCAGGGACTCCTCGCGGGGGGCGGTGGAGAGCTGGGAGCCGGCGGCGCCGAGGTCACCGGCGTTCTCCTGGTCCTGCTCCTGGGAGGTGTTGGACGTGGTGTTGCTCATTGGTACTCAGATCCCCACCTGGAAGCCGGCCGACCAGCCCTGTAGTTCCTGCATCATGCTGCCCCACACACCGGTGAGCAGGAGCAGCCCGGTCACGATCATCATGCCGCCGCCGATGCGCATGACCCAGGCGTAGTGGCGCTTGACCCAGCCGAACGCTCCGAGTGCCTTGCGGAAGGCGACGGCGGCGAGCACGAAGGGGAGGCCCAGGCCCAGGCAGTAGGCGACGGTCAGTACGGCGCCGCGTCCGGCGGTTCCCTGGTCCATGGCGAGGATGGACACCGAGCTGAGCGTGGGTCCGAGGCACGGGGTCCAGCCGATGCCGAAGAGCGCGCCGAGCAGCGGGGCGCCCACCAGGCCGGTCACCGGCTTCCTGTGGATGCGGAACTCGCGCTGCGTCATCCACGGCATGAGGCCCATGAAGAAGAGGCCCATGAGGACCATCAGCACGCCGAGCACCTTGGTGAGGGGCCCGCTGTTCTCCTGGAGCGTGTCGCCGAAGTAGCCGAAGAGGGCGCCGCCGGAGACGAAGACTGCGGTGAAGCCGGCGACGAAGAGCGAGGCGCCGGCGACCATGCGGCCGCGCCGGGCCTCAGCGAGGTCGGCGCCGCTGACCCCGGTGACGTAGCTGAGGTAGCCGGGGACGAGGGGCAGGACGCAGGGCGAGAAGAAGGAGACGAGCCCGCCGAGCAGGGCGAGGGGCAGGGCGGCCAGAAGGGCCCCGCTCAGGACCGTCTCGTTCTGCATGGCGGCGGCGAGGGTGCTCACCTGATCACTTCTCCGCGATCAGCGGGTCGAGCATCTTGTGCAGCTGCGTGTCGTCGAGCGGGCCGACGTAGCGGGCGGCGAGCTTGCCCTCCCGGTCGATGACGACGGTCGAGGGGATGGACTGGAGCTTGAAGGTGCCCTTGGGGAAGCGCAGCAGGAGCTTCCCGGTGGGGTCGTAGAAGCTGGGGTAGGGCACCCCGAAGTCCTTCTCGAAGCTGACGGCGTTGCTCCGCTCGGTGTCGCGGGTGTTGACGCCGACGAACTGCACGCCCTTGTCCGCGGTCGCCTCGGAGACCTTCTTGAAGTACTTCGCTTCGAGCCGGCAGGGGGCGCACCACGAGCCCCAGGCGTTGAGGACGACGACCTTGCCCTTGTAGTCGGCGAGGTCGAGCTGCTTGCCGTCCAGGGTCTCGCCGTCCAGCTTCGGTGCGTCGGCGCGCTCGCCCTTGGCCGCGGTGGAGATTCCGCCGTTGCCCGTGACGAAGTGGGTGTCGCCGCCGCCGCCGGTCCGGTTGCCGGAGTCGCACGCGGTCAGCGTCAGTGCGAGCGCGGCGGCCGCCAGGGGGGCGGCGAGCAGGGTGAAGCGGCGTCGGGGTGCGCGGCCATGGCTCATGTGAAAAGTTTCGCATGGCGGTTGCGGGGATCTTGGGCACCCCCCTCGGTGCCCGTAAAGCCCGTTGTCAGGCTCGTTTAAAGAAGGTGTTCCAGCCGCCCGCGGGTGCCTCGCCCACCTGGAGTGTACGGAGCTTGGCGAGGACGGCCGGGTCCTGGACGTCGAGCCAGTCGACGAACTGGCGGAATGAGACGAGGCGCACATCCGGTTTCCCGGCGATGTGCTTGAGCGCCTCCTCGACGGCGTCCATGTAGATACCGCCGTTCCACTCCTCGAAGTGGTTTCCGACGTAGAAGGGCGCGCGGTTCGTCTCGTAGGCGCGCTTGAATCCGCTCAGGTACGACTGCGTGGCCTGTTCGCGCCAGCCGGGATAGCGCGAGGACATTCCCTTGGTGGAGTTCAGGGACTGGTTGGCGAGGATGTTGTAGTCCATGGAGAGGACTTCGAAGGTGTGGCCGGGGAACGGGATTCCCTGGAGCGGCAGGTCCCAGATGCCCTGGCGTTTGCCGGGCCAGACCTGGGTACCGCCGGGTGAGCTGGCGTCGTAGCGCCAGCCGAGCTTCTTCGCGACGGGCAGCAGGTTGTCCTGTCCGAGGAGACAGGGGGTACGGGCGCCGACGAGTTCCTTGCGGTAATCGAAGGGGAGCGGTTCGAGGTCGTCCCAGCCGGTGTTGGTGCGCCATTCGGTGACGAAGGAGATCGCCTGGTCGATTTCGTTCTGCCACTGGGCCGGGGTCCAGTTGCCGACCGATCCGGAGCCGGCGCAGAAATGCCCGTTGAAGTGGGTGCCGATCTCGTGGCCGTCGAGCCAGGCCTGCCGTACGTTCTTGAGCGTCTCCTTGATGTGGCCGTCGGTGAGATAGCCGATGTCGGAGGCGCCTACGGGGTTGTTCGGCGGGCGGTAGAGCGTTTTCTTCGATTCCGGCAGGAGATAGAGGCCGGAGAGGAAGAAGGTCATCGACGCGTCGTGTTCCCGGGCGAGTTCCAGAAAGCGGGGGAACAGTCCGTTGCCGACCTCGCCGGCCCCGTCCCAGGAGAAGATCACGAACTGCGGCGGCTTCTGCCCGGGCTCCAGCGGAACGGGGGCCTGCGGCTGCCTGGGCTGTTTTCCGGTGTCGGCGGTGGAACCGTCGCCGATGAGGCGGACGGCCTTCTCGGTCCCGGATCCCTTCGAGGTGCCGCCGGTCGCCTTCTGGCCGGTGGCGCCCTTGTCGGGGCTCGGGCTTCCGGCCCCCGCGCCGGGGCCGGACGAACCGGCGGTGCTGCAACCGGCCATTCCGACGGCGGCCGCGGCCCCGAGACCGGCACCCAGCAATCCCCTTCGGCTGATCTCACGCATGCGGCTTCCCATCTGCGGTCGTTTTGCCTCAAGTACATACAAACTGGCAAAGGCTTAGATGGGCGTAGCCACACGGGGGTTCCCCCGGATAGCACAAAATTCTTTACGAAACCAGCCCTCGACGATCTACGAACGCATAACCGAATACAGATCGTCGGCCGTGTCCGGCCCGTCCGACCGCAGCCGCCCCGTCCGGCCGTGTCCGCCCCGTCCGGCCGTGTCCGCCCCGTCCGGCCGTGTCCGCCCCGTCCGGCCGTGTCCGCCCCGTCCGGCCCGTCCGGCAATTGACGACAAAACGCCCGCCGGGGGCGGCCCGGGCCCACCGACCGCGATCGGCGCGGCCCCGGCCCCGGGTCCCCGGCCCGCGGGGCCGCTACGCCCCGAACCCCTTCGACGCGCCCTTCACCGGCTTCGCGCCCGCCCGCAGGTGCGCGGGGACCAGGTCGCGGGCCGGCTCCGAGTAGCCGACGGACACGATCTTGTCGCCCCGGTACGTGAAGCTGGTCAGCGAGGCGAGGGTGCACTGCCGCTTGCGCGGGTCGTGCCACAGCCGGCGCCGCTCCACGAAGCTGCGCACGATCCAGATCGGCAGCTGGTGGCTGACGCAGACCGCCTCGTGCCCCCGGGCCGCGTCCCGCGCCGCGTCGAGCGCGCCCATCATGCGGACGACCTGCTCGATGTACGGCTCGCCCCACGACGGACGGAACGGGTTGGTCAGGTGCTTCCAGTTGTCCGGCTTGCGCAGCGCACCGTCGCCGACGCCGAAGGTCTTGCCCTCGAAGACGTTGGCGGCCTCGATGAGCCGTTCGTCGGTGGCGAGGTCCAGGCCGTGCGCCTTGGCGATCGGGGACGCCGTCTCCTGGGCACGCTCCAGCGGGGAGGCGACGGCGTACGTGATGTCGCGCTTCTCCAGGTGCTCGGCGACCCGGTCGGCCATCTGCCGGCCCAGCTCGGAGAGGTGGTACCCGGGCCGGCGGCCGTACAGCACGCCCTCCGGGTTGTGCACCTCGCCGTGGCGCATCAGATGGACGACGGTGATGTCGTCGGCGGTCTTCTCGCTCATGCGGTGGCCTCCGAAGCAGCGCGGGCGGCGGCGGGCAGGGCGGCGGCGATGCGCTCGACGGCCTGCGTGTCGTGGGCGGTGGAGACGAACCACGACTCGAACGCGGACGGCGGGAGGTAGACACCCTGCGCCAGCATCGAGTGGAAGAACGCCGTGAAGCGGAAGGCTTCCTGCCGCTTGGCGTCCTCGTAGTCGCGGACGGGCCCCTCGGTGAAGAAGACGGAGAACATGTTGCTCGCCGCCTGGACGGTGTGCGCGACGCCCTCCTTGTCCAGGGCGGCGCTCACCAGGCCCCGGATCTCGGCGGAGGCCGCGTTCACCTTCGCGTACGCGGCGTCGTCGAGCAGCCGCAGCTGCGCGAGCCCGGCGGCGGTGGCGACCGGGTTGCCGGACAGCGTGCCCGCCTGGTAGACCGGCCCGGCCGGGGCCAGGTGAGCCATCACGTCGGCGCGCCCGCCGAACGCCGCGGCCGGGAAGCCGCCGCCCATGACCTTGCCGAAGGTCATCAGGTCCGGCCGCACCCCGTCGACGCCGAACCAGCCGGCCTTCGACGTACGGAATCCGGTCATCACCTCGTCGGAGACGTACAGGGCCCCGTGGGCGGCGCAGAGCTCCTTGAGCCCCGCGTTGAACCCGTCCAGCGGCGGCACGACGCCCATGTTGCCCGGCGACGCCTCGGTGATCACGCACGCGATCTCCCCGGGGTGCGCGGCGAACGCGGCGCGCACCGCCTCCAGGTCGTTGTACGGCAGCACGATCGTGTCGCCCGCCTGGGCGCCGGTGACCCCGGGCGTGTCCGGCAACCCGAAGGTCGCGACGCCGGACCCGGCCGAGGCGAGCAGGGCGTCCACGTGGCCGTGGTAGCAGCCGGCGAACTTCACGACCTTCGCCCGGCCGGTGAATCCGCGCGCGAGGCGAATCGCGGACATGGTCGCCTCGGTCCCCGACGACACCAGCCGCACCTGCTCGACCGGCTCGACGCGCGCGACGATCTCCTCGGCGAGCGCGACCTCGCCCTCGCCCGGCGTACCGAACGAGGTGCCGCGGGCGACGGCCTCCTGGACTGCGGCGATCACCTCGGGGTGGGAGTGGCCGAGAATCATCGGCCCCCACGAACACACGAGGTCGACGTACTCACGCCCGTCGGCATCGGTCAGGTACGGACCGGCACCGGACACCATGAACCGGGGCGTACCGCCCACGGCCCGGAAGGCTCGGACAGGAGAGTTCACGCCGCCGGGCGTCACGAGGGACGCGCGGTCGAAAAGCGTCTGCGAAACTGGGGCGTCATAGGGAAAGCTCACACATGCCATGGTGTCAGAGCCCCGGACGGTCTTTGCGGACAGGTGTTTCACCGCACGCCCGTGGGGGAGGTCACTGACACGATGATCGGGTTGCGCGGCGGGGGCTGTGCCTCCCAGTGAGTAGTCGGGTGGATGAGATATGCATCGCGGTGGCGGAGTGGGCGAAGGGACCGACGGCCCGGGGCCCGAGCCTGCCCGGAGGGGCCGGCACCGGCGCGAGGCCGGCCACCAGCAGGGCATACAGGCCGGTGAGGCACGGGCAGGCGGTGGCGCCGGGAGCGGAAGTGGTGGCCGGGTGGGGGTGACCTACAAGTATTTCGGTGCTCCGGACGGGGCCACCGCCGCACGCGTGCCCATCTCCATGCGGCCCGAGGAGCTCGGCGGGGACGAGCTCGGCATGGGCGGCATGTTCACCAAGATCAAGCCGGAGACGGTGGCCGCGATGGTCCTCACCGGCATACAGGGCATACCCCTGCACAAGGTCCCCCCGCTCGAACTGGTCGTCCTGCACCCCGACTACGCGGTGGTCAAGCTCCCGATGACGGTCGTCGACCCGCTGCGCGGCGTCGGCGAGGAGACCGTGGGCGCCGCCGCCTTCATCTGGTCCACGGTCCCCGACCGCGGCGGCCCGCGCGACGCCTTCAACGTGTACCAGCTGCTCCACGAGTGGCAGGACTTCAGCCACCGCCTGCACGACGCGGGGCACCAGGCGTACTGCCTGGTATGGCCGTGAGGGGACAGCCGCGGAGACGGCCTGCGACACTTCTGCCACATCAGTTCGCCATGTGACGCAGCGCAGAAGTGGGGGCCGCCATGGGGTTGGAGGATCTCGGGCTCACGGCCGACGAGGCCGCCGCCTACCAGGCACTGATCGCGCTCCCCTCGTCCGCCCGCCCGGAGCTGGCCGCGGCGGCCGGGATGAGCGAGGAGCGGACCGGAGACGCCCTGCTCGCCCTGGTGGGACGGGGGCTGGTGCTGCGGGTCGCCGACGGCTCGCGCTACGCCGCCGCCCCGCCGGCCGTCGCCCTCGGGGCCGAGCTCGCCGCCCGGCGCGAACGCCTCCAGCGCGCCGAGCTGGCCGTGGCGCGGCTCGCGGAGACCTACCGCACGGCCACCGCCGACCGGGCGCAGCGCGACCTCGTGGAGATCGTCGAGGGCACCGAGGCGATCCGCACCCGCTACCTCCAGCTCCAGCTCTCGGCGCGCAGCACCATCGACATCTTCTCGGCCGGCGCACCCCAGGCGGTCACCCCGGCGGACAGCGCGGAGGTGACGGCCATCTCCCGGCAGGTGCGGGTGCGGGCCGTCGTCGACCAGGGGTTCCTGAGTGAGCCGGGCGGGTCGGACGAGGTGGCGCAGTCCCTCGCCGACGGGGTCGAGGTGCGGACGGTCACCGAGGTCCCCTACAAGCTGATCCTGTGCGACGGTTCCGTGGCGATGCTGCCGCTGCACGGGCGCGAGGCCCGGGTGGACCCGGCCGTGGTGCTGCGCGGCGGTCTGGCGCATGTGGCGCGGGAGCTGTTCGAGCAGGTGTGGCAGCGTTCCCGCCCCTACCAGGAGCAGCCGCACACCGACATCGACACGGTCGACGCCCACATCCTGCGGCTGCTGCTCGCCGGTCTCACGGACACGGCGGTGGCCGGACAGGTACGGCTGTCGGTCCGCACCGTGCAGCGCCGGCTCCAGGCCCTCATGGCCAGGGCCGACGCGACGACGCGCCTCCAGCTCGGCTGGTACGCCAGGGACCGGGGCTGGGTGTGACGCAGGCGGGGGTGGTCCGGCCCCGGCAGCGCCTCCACCTCGTCGGCGATCTCCGGCCGCCAGCCGATTCCGATGCCCAGCCTCATGCCG
>NZ_JBEYCF010000048.1:0-59152 GCF_040632605.1 Streptomyces sp. NPDC019224
ACTCCTGCTTCCTGAACACCTCGTCGACCCTGGCCTGGATGTCCGGCGTCGACGGATCGAACACCATCACGTTCGGACCGAGATCACCACCGCCCGGCAGTTGCGGGCCGCCGTCACCGCCGGTGGTGCCGAACACCTGGAACTCCCAGAGCGAGTAGCCGTACTGGGTGGCGCGGGCGGTGCCGGTCAGCCGGACGTACCGGGCGGTGCCCGAGACGTTCAGCGACTCGTCGCCGCCGGGGCCCGTGGTGGTCGAGTAGGCGGTGCTCCAGGTGTTGTCGTCCGTGGAGAACTCGATCTTGTAGCTCTTGGCATAGGCGGCCTCCCACTTCAGCGCGATCCGGCTGACCGAGGCGGAGGTGCCCAGGTCGACCTTGATCCACTGCGGGTCGGAGAACGCGCTCGACCAGCGGGTGCCGTTGTCGCCGTCGACGGCGGCGGTGGCGGGGGTGCCGCCGCCCTCCTGGCTGGACGTGGTCACCGTCTTGCCCTGCGAGAGCAGGGAAGGGGCCGCGCCGGCCGGGGCCGCGGGCACGAAGGCGAGGAGTGAGACGACGAGACCGGCGACGGCGGCCAGCACGCCGGTGCGTCTTCTTCCGGACGAAGGTGCGGGTCTGCGGAGCGAGGGGGGTCCATACATGGGGGCTTGTCTCCTGAGTCGCGGAACGGGTGCACGACACGAAGCTGGAGAGCGCTCTCTCCGGCCGATGGGGATACTTCACCCTGGCTCCCGACGCGTCAATAGGTGTGCAGCACCTGCTTGTTGGGGTGGCCTTGAGAACAACAGTTGACGACGGAAAGCTCACGAGTGTCCGTGTTGCGACCATCTTGACCGCGTCCACGCCCAGGAACTGACGCGGCATCGGTTCAGGTGGTGACGGAGTGCATACGGGGACCGAGTGAGGCGGCGCGGGTCGTTGCCACCGCAATCACCGGGTGTGTGCGGAGAGCGGGAAGACCTGGGCGCCGCGAACAGCCGCGCCTGTTACCGGACATGTTGTTCCCACCCCGGGGACGCCGGGCCCTGCCTCTCGCTATCCTCCGGGGCATGAGCCGTGAGCGTGGCGTGAGAAGCACCGCTGACCAGGCACGACGAGGCCCGGGATGACCGAGGCGACGGGCCCTGTGCCGACGGCCGCCCACAGCGTGCGGGCCTGGCGGGCCTTCGGTGTCCGGCTGCGTCACTGGCGCAGGCGGGCGGGGCTCACACAGGCCCAGGTGGGAGCCCGGATCGGCTACGACCACACCGCCATCAGCAAACTCGAACACGGCAGCCGCAGGACCCCGCTGCCGCTGGCCCGTCGCCTGGACCACCTGCTGGCGGCCGACGGAGACCTCGTGGCCGCCTGCGAGGAGGCCGAGGCGGGCGAGCGGGCGGAGCCGGCGCCGCCCGCTCCCGCTCCGCTGCCGGACCCGGTCCACCAAGGCCCGCTGCCCGGCGAGCCGGACGGCGGAGTGCTCACGGCGATGCTCCCGCCCGGCGCCGTACCGCCCCGGCGGCTGCCCGCGTACGGCCTGGTCTGCCCGCTGCACGGCAGGGACGGCTGTGCGGTCCCGGCGCTCGCCGACATGGTCGCCCTGCACGCGCGGTTCTGCTCGCTGGGCCCGGCCACCTCGTCCCGTCCGGCCCTGGACACCGACACCGTGCATGCCCTGACCGCGCTGCTCGCCGTCTGCCTGCGTGCCGACGAGGAGCGCGCCTGGCCCGACGCGGCCGCTGTCGTCGAGCGCACGCTGCACGCGATGCTCCGCTGGATGGCGCTTCCGGCCGCCCCCTATCAGCGTCAACTCGCGCCGCTGGCCGCCGAGTACGCGCAGTCGGCCGGTTGTCTGCGGTTGCTGTGGGGCCGCAACGGGACGGCGATGGCCTGGCTCGACCGGTCCCTGGCGTGGGCGGCCATGGCCGGCCACGTCGGTGCGCGCGTCGCGGCGCTGAGCGATATGAGCACCCTGGCCCGGCTGGAGGGCGACGGCCCCTCCGCACTCGCGTACGGCGAAGCCGTCCGCCGGGCCGCCGCGGGCCGGCACTGGGCGGGCGCCCTGAGCGATCTGTGCCAGGCGCGCGGCCACGCGGTGCGCGGCGACGCCGACCGCACCCTGCACCACATCGACCGGGCCTGGTCGCAGATGGACCGGGCCGGCGAGCGGGACGAGGCGGAGGCGCCCTGGCTCTCCGTCGCCTCCGTGCGCCTGCGGGTGGAGTCCGGTGCTGCCGGCGCTCTGCGCGATCTCGCCGCCGCGACGGGGGAGCGCCGCTTCGCGCTCCGCGCCCTCGACGCGGCCGGTACCGCGATCAGGCTGCTGCCTCCCGGTATGCGCTCGACCCGCATGCTGTTCCTGGCCCGGACGGCGGACGCCTACGTCTGCGCGGGCGAACCGGACGCCGCGCCGGAGGTGGCAGGACCGGTCCTGGACAGCGCCGAGGTGCACCCCTCGACGCTGCTCGGCCAGGAGCTGCGCGGACTGTACGGGCGGCTGGCCGGCAGCACCGGCGGCGATGAGGGGACCGACGAATTCGTCCGCAGACTGGCCGCCGCCGTCCGCTGAGGACGGACCGGAGGAACGCCGGGGGCGGACCGGAGGAACGCCGGGGGCGGGGCGTGGTGGACACGCCCCGCCCCTTCATCTCACCCGTCCGGCCGGGTCAGCTCACGTCGAGGGCCACATCGTCCACGACGAAGCTGGTCTGCAGGTAGGCGTCCTCCTGGCTGGTGAAGCCCAGTGTCACCGTCTGCCCGGCGGCCGACGCGACGTCGAAGGTCTTCAGCACATAGTTGTTGGTCGCGTCGAGATTCGAGTATGTGGCCAGCGTCCGCGACCCCAGCTTCACGGTGAACGTGTCGTACGCGTTCCCGTCGGGCGTCTCGGCGGTGTCGGTCCGCAGGTGGAACGACAGCCGGTACGTCGAGCAGCCGGCCGGCACGGCCAGCGACTGGGTGGCGGTGTCGCTGTGGGTGCTGCCCCAGCCGCCGAACCACGCCTGGTACGAGCCGCTGTGGGCGGGCTTCTCGGAGGTCCGGTCGTTGATCACGCCGTCGGTCTGCGTCCACGGCGCGGTGCCGTTCTCGAACCCGCCGTTGGCCACGACCTGTCGGGGCCGGCAGTTCCCGCCGCCCCCGACCACCAGCGAGTACGTGGTGGTGTGGGTGGCCGTGCCCGTACCGGTCACGGTGAGCGTGTACGTACCCGGCGCCGCCTGGGCACCGGCAAAGACCGTCATCGTGGCCGACGAGCCCGACTGCACGGACGTGGGCGAGAAGGAGACGGTGACGCCGCTCGGCGCACCGGAGGCCGTCAGCCGTACGCTCTGCGCGGAGCCGCTGGTGGTGGCCGTGGACACGGTCGCGGTGACCGAAGAGCCCGGCTGGACGCTGCCCGAGACCGGGTTCACCGAGACGGAGAAGTCGTCGGTGGGCGCGGTGGAGCCGACCGCGGTCTTCCACAGCGTGTAGGCGACCCCGTCGGCGCTGCGGTCGAGCGCGGTGGCGTTGATGTTGGCGGTGGTGTCGCACGACTGGTGGTAGCAGGGGTCGTACGAACGGCCCGCCGTACCGCCCCACTTGGCCGCCTGGGCCGAGGTCTTGGTGTCACTGGCACCGGTGGCGTAGCCGGAGGTCGCGATCCCGCCCTGCTGGAAGGAGTGGTCGTCGGAGCGCCCCTGGCCCTCGACGTTCTCCTCCGGGGCGAGCCCGAGGGAGGTCCAGTACTCCTTCATCGGGGCCGACGCGGCGGAGTTGATGTTGTTGATGAAGTAGCCGCCGTTGACCGAGGCGACCATGTCGAAGTTGTAGTAGGCGGTGATGGCACCGCGTTGGGCCGCGGTGAGCTGGCTGACGTAGTACTCGGAGCCCTGGAGGCCCTGCTCCTCGCCGTTCCACCAGGCGAACCGGACGTGCTTGGTCATGGTGGGGTTCTGCTGGGCCAGGGCGAGCGCGTTCTCCAGCAGGGTCGCCGAGCCGGACCCGTTGTCGTTGATGCCGGGCCCGGCCGAGACGCCGTCCAGGTGGGCGCCGAACATCACGGTGCGGTCGGCGGGCCCGCCCGGCCAGTCCGCGACGAGGTTCTTGCCGGTGTAGGTGCAGGTGGCGCAGGTCTGTTCGGTGACGGTGTAGCCGGCCGCCTGGAGCTTGCCCTTCACATAGGCGAGCGAGGCGGTGTACCCGCTGCTGCCGGCCCGCCGGTTGCCGCCGTTCTGCGAGGCGATGGTGTTGAACTGCGTCAGGTGGGCCTGCACGTCGGCGACCCCGATGTCGGGCGGAGTGCCGCCGGGTGTGCCGCCGCCGTCGTTGACGGTCAGCGTGTACTGGACGGTGTGCTCCTGCGTGCCCGCGCCCTTCACGGTGAAGGTGTACGAGCCGGGAGCCGCGGCCGACGTCGTCGACACGGTCATGGCGGACGTGGAGCCGGACTGCACCGAGGACGGGCTGAAGGAGACGCTGACGCCGCTCGGCAGGCCGCCGGCGGACAGGTTCACCGTCTGCGCGCTGCCGGAGGAGACCGTCGTACGCACGGTGGCCGTCACCGAGCTGCCGGGCTTCACCGAGTCGGACGCCGGGTCCAGGGACAGCGAGAAGTCGTTGTTGCCGCTCGGCGAGCAGACCGGGTCGCCGCTCTGCGCGGGGACGCTGACCGCGTCCCACGCCGCCTTCGTGCGATTGTGGAGCACACAGGTGGCGTCGAGGTTCTTGGCCGCGGTGAGGGTGGCCGTGCGGTAGCGCTTGTACGTCATGCCGCTGGTCTTCAGGAGCATGCCGCCGTAGAACACCTTGCCGGCACTCTGGATGCCCACACCGGTCACCGTGGAGTTGTTGCAGGTGGGGCTGGAGGGTTTGCCGCCGCCGGGGTTCGAGCCCTCGGCCAGCAGGTAGAACCAGTGGTTGAGGGGCCCGGCCGCAGCGTGCTCCTCGGTGTTGGGTATGGAGGAGCTGTAGCAGTTCGGGTCACCGATCCGGCCGGGCTCGTACATGATCCGGATCGGCCCGTTGCCGACGAGGTCGATCTTCTCGCCGACGGTGTAGTCCGGGTCGTCGTACGGGGCGGGCTCGTTGGTGTACGCCTCGGTCAGCGCACCCATGATGTCACCGGTCGCCTCGCCGAGCCCCGACTCGTTGTTGGCGCCACCCGGTGTGTACTGGTCGATGCCGTGGCCGAACTCGTGGGCCACGACGTCCATGGCGGCGATCCACTGGTTGGCCTGGTTGTGGCCGATCGAGACCGTGGAGCCGTCCCAGTAGGCGTTGACGTCGTTGAGCCCGACCTTGACCGGCCAGCTGCGGCCGTTGCCGTCGTGGCCGTTGCGCCCGAGCCAGTCGCGCAGCATGTCCCACTCGTGCTGGGCGGCCCACATCACGTCGACGCAGCCGGTCTCCTTGCTGGACGCGCTGCCGGTGCCCCAGGAGTCGGTGGACTTGGTGAAGACGCTGCCGGTGCTGTGGTCGGCGCAGCTCAGCCCGGGGCGGTTCGGGTCACGGAGTGAGTAACTGCCGCCCGATGAGGTGGTGTTGATGGACAGCGGCGAGGGGCCGTTCCACTGGCTGTTGCCGGTGCCGGCCCTGACGTCGTCGTAGCTGTCGATGACCGCGCCGGTGCCCGCGTCGACGAACACGTGCAGCCGGCTCGGCGCCTTCGCGGTCCGGCCGGTGAGCACGGTCTCCCAGGCGAGCCGCGAGCGCTTGTCGTCGGCCCGTACGACGAGGCGGTGGCTCTCGACCTTTTCGACCGACCGCAGTCGCTTGCGCGAGGTGGCCTCGGCGGCCTTCGCGGAAACGGTCGCGGTGGTGGGCACGTTGATGCGCCGCGGGACCGCCGACTGCGAACCGCGCACCCGCCCCTTGGAGTCGGTCACCACGACGGCGTCCCCGCCGACCACGGGCAGGCCGCGGTAGGTGCGCTCGTAGGCGACGGAGTAGAGGCCGTCGACCCAGGGGGTGACCATCCGGCGCTCGTAGCGCTCCTCCGGCCCCTTGGCCAGGGTGTCGAGCCCGCTGGCCGCCGCCTTGTCGGCGGCCGATACGGCGGTGGTGAGCGCCTTGGGCGCGGGGGGCGGTGAGGGTTCCGCGGATGCGGACGGGCCGCTCACGGCGACCAGCATTCCGGCGAGGACGGCCAGGGTCGTCCCGGCCGTCATCGGTCTGCGTTTCATCGAGGCTCCTCGGTTCGTGGGGACCTCGGTCGCGGGCGGCGCGCGGGGAGGCGTGCCCGCCCGTCCGGCAGGCGAGGCCGTCCGGCAGGCGAGGCCGTCCGGCGGGCGATGTCCGCGATCGAGCGACCGAACACTCACACGTGGTCATGACCTCGTCAATGAATTGCGGGCGCCCGCAGGGGGGTTGGCAAGTCTCGTCAAGTCGCCCCGGGGCATCGCGCGGCACGCGCCGGTCAATGGTACGCAGCCATGCGGAAGCAGGGAGATGGACAGGCGGGGAGGCGGAAGCTATCCTGCACTCTCACCAATGGGTGATTTTCACGCAAATGTCTAGTCAAGTATATCACTGAACAGGCTTGTGTGCAAGTGTTCCTGACTCCCCTTCATGCGGTCCCTCTTCTCCCGTCCGGAACACTCCTGGAAGGCACCGGCCTTGACCTCGCACTCCCTCACCGCAGCGGCCGCCGGCACCTGGCGGCTCGGTGATCTGACCGTCAACCGGATCGGCTTCGGCGCCATGCGGCTGACCCAGAACGGCCCGGCGCTCAGCAACGAGCGCACCCCGCACGACCGGGACCGGGCCGTCGCGGTGCTGCGCCGTGCCGTCGAGCTGGGCGTCAACCACATCGACACGGCGGCCTTCTGCTTCTCGCCTCTGCGCTCGGCCAACGAGCTGATCAACCGGGCGCTCGGCCCCTACCCGGACGACCTGGTCATCACCACCAAGGTCGGGCCGGGCCGCGGCCCCTCCGGTGACTGGATCGACTGGGCCCGCCCCGGGCAGCTGCGCGGCCAGGTCCAGGAGAACATCCGTCAGCTCGGCCGCGACCACCTCGACGTGGTCAACCTCCGGATGAACGGGCCCCGCCCCCTCGGCGAGCTCTTCGGCGCCCTGGCCGAACTGCGCGAGGAAGGGCTCATCCGCCACCTCGGCCTCTCCAACGTCCGGCCGGAGCAGATAGCCGAGGCCCGGGCCATCGCACCGGTCGTCTGTGTGCAGAATCCCTACGGCATCGGCGAGCGGCGCCCCCGCTCCGAGGAGGTCCTGCGCCTGTGCGGCGAACTGGGCATCGCCTTCGTCCCCTTCTACGCCGTAGCGGGCGCCGGCCGCGAGTCCGGGGCCGCCGCCGCCGAGCACGAGGCGCTGCTCGACGTCGCCCGCGCCCACGACGCCTCGCCCGCCCAGGTCCGGCTGGCGTGGACGCTCCAGCAGGGCCCGCACGTCCTGGCCATCCCGGGCACCGGCAACCCCGCCCACCTGGAGGCCAACGTGGCGGCGGGCTCCCTGCGGCTCACCGACGAGGAGATGCGGCGGCTCACCGCGCTGGAGCAGCCCGCCGGCTGACACCCTGACGCGCACCGTGGGCCCGGGGCGCACCCCGGGCCCACGTAGCATGATCCCCATGGAGCAGCGCGAACTGGGCAGGACCGGCCGGAACGTATCGGTCGTCGGGCAGGGCACCTGGCAACTCGGCGGGGACTGGGGCGAGGTCCGCGAGGCGGACGCCCTCGGGGTGCTCGACGCGGCCGTCGAATCGGGCGTCACCTTCCTCGACACGGCGGACGTCTACGGGGACGGCCGGAGCGAGCAGCTCATCGGCCGCTACCTCAAGGAACGGCCCGACGCCGGGGTCGTCGTCGCGACGAAGATGGGCCGCCGCGCCGACCAGGTGCCGGAGAACTACACCCTGGACAACTTCCGCGCCTGGAACGACCGTTCCCGCGCCAACCTCGGCGTCGACACCCTCGACCTCGTCCAGCTGCACTGTCCGCCCACCCCGCTCTACTCCTCCGACGAGGTGTACGACGCGCTGGACACGCTCGTCGCCGAGCAGCGGATCGCGGCCTACGCGGTCAGTGTCGAGACGTGCGCCGAGGCGCTGACGGCCATCGCCCGCCCGGGGGTCGCGAGCGTCCAGATCATCCTCAACCCCTTCCGGCTCAAGCCGCTGGACGAGGTCCTGCCGGCGGCGCGCGCGGCCGGGGTCGGCATCATCGCCAGGGTGCCGCTGGCCTCCGGGCTGCTGTCGGGCAAGTACACCGCGGACACCGTCTTCGCGCCCGGGGACCACCGCACGTACAACCGGCACGGCGAGGCGTTCGACCAGGGTGAGACCTTCTCCGGCGTCGACTACGGGACCGGTGTGGCCGCAGCGGCCGAGTTCGCCGCGCTCGCCCCCGAGGGCGCCACCCCGGCGCAGACGGCGCTGCGCTGGATCATCCAGCAGCCGGGCGTCACCAGCGTCATCCCCGGTGCGCGCTCGACGGAGCAGGCACGGGCCAACGCGGCCGCCGCCGCGCTCGACCCGCTGCCGCAGCGCACGCTGGACGCGGTGCGCGACCTCTACGACCGGCGGTTCCGCGCGACGGTCCACGACCGCTGGTAGCGGACGGGCCCCCAGGGGGCAGTGCTTACCGCCCGGCACCGGGCGACGCCGGTGCGTTCGTCGACGTGCCGTCGTCCGGGGTGGTGGCCGAGCCGGTGTCGGGGGAGAACAGGCTCATCCCCAGGAACACGGCCGCCAGGAAGGCGATCACGCCCGCGATGGCGCTGGCCACCCGGGGCCGGCGGCGTATCGCCTCACCGGCGGTACGCCGCCGGGGCTTCCCGGCCCGGGGCGCCGCGCGCCGTCCGTGCCCTGCGGGGGCCTGGGGCAGTCGGTACGTGGTCGGCGCGCCGGAGTCCGCCCCGGGACGGGGGGCGGGCGCGGCGGCGAAGGGCGCGGGCGGCGCCGGGTGGGCCGCGGGCTGGGGTGCCGGTGCCGGGCGGTGCAGCGGCAGCGGCTCCGCGTGGCCCCGCCAGGCGTCGCCGTGGAACCAGTCGGCGACCTGCTGGGCGGTGGGCCGGTCCTCCGGCTGCTTCGCCAGCAGGCCGAGGAGATAGGCGTCGAAGGCGGCGGAGACGTCCACACCGCGCTGACGCAGCGGCACCGGAGGCGTGTCCACGTGCTGGTAGAGGGTGGCGGTGGCGGTGTCCGAACGGAACGGCGGCTGTCCGAGCAGCAGTTGATAGATGACGCAGCCGAGCGAGTACATGTCGGACGCGGCGTCGGCCGTGCGGCCGAGCGCCCGCTCCGGGGCGAGGTAGAGGCTCGTACCGACGATGTGGCCCGTCGTCGTCAGCGCGGCGGACGGGTCGTCGACGAACTGCGCGATGCCGAAGTCCCCGATCTTGACGGTGCCTTCGCCGTCCAGCATGAGGTTTCCGGGTTTGATGTCGCGGTGGACGATGCCCTGCCGGTGCGCCGCGGCGAGCCCGGCGGCCGCCTGGCCGGCGATGTGCGCGGCCTGCTCGGGCCCCAGCCGCTCCTGAGCCAGCAGCAGGTCCGCCAGACTCCGGCCCTCGACGAGTTCCATCACGAGGAAGAGCCGGTCCTCCCAGGCCCCGAAGTCGAAGACGGCCACCAGGTGGGGGTGGCTCAGCCGGGCGGCGGTCTGGGCCTCCAGCCGGAACCGGGCGGTGGCCGACTCGTCGGCGTGTTCCCCCAGCAGCAGCTTCACGGCGACGGCGCGGCCGAGAACTTCGTCGGTGGCCCGCCAGACCTCACCCATCCCGCCCCGGCCGATGGCGGATATCAGCCGGTACCGACCAGCAACCAGCACCTTGTGCACACCAATCTCGAAAGCTCGGACCTCTCGCACGGCCCGGACCGAGGGCCGCTTCGACTGCCGCGGCGGCGGCCTCGCCGGGGCGAGGGCGGGGTGGGGGAGCGCGGCAAGATCAGGATATCCGGCGCGCGGGCCCCCTACGACCGGCGGTCGTCACCGGCTGCCCGCCGCCGACCGGCCCACCGACTCCACCAAGGGCAGCAGCCGGTGCGGCACCCGTTCCCGCAGCGCCACCTCGGTCCGGGTCCTGACCACGCCGGGCAGCCGGATGAGCCGCTGGATGACGTCCTCCAGGTGGCCGTTGTCCCGGGCGACCACCCGGGTCAGCAGGTCGCCGCCACCCGTGGTCGAGAAGGCCTCGATGATCTCCGGCACGGCGGCGAGCGCCTCACCCACCTCGTCGAGATGGCCCTGCGTGACCTCCAGGTGCACGAAGGCGAGGACGGGGTGGCCGAGCGCGGCGGGGGAGAGGAAGGGACCGCTCCCGGTGATCACGCCGTCCCGTTCCAGCCGGTCGATCCGCGCCTGGAGGGTGCCCCGGGCGATGGACAGGATGCGTGCGTACTCGCGCACGCTCGTCTGCGGCTGCTCGATGAGCAGCCGCAGGATACGGGTGTCGAGCGCGTCCACCGCCATGCTTCGCCGGCCTCTTTCGGTGCGTCCTTCGGGGGCCAGCGACTGTACCAACGGCCCCGTCCCGCACCGGGCCGCCCGTCGCCGTCGCGGCCGGACGTGCCCCGCGCGCGGGCGGGTGGCGCGGGGCACGGGCCGGACGGTCAGAACTGCACGTCGGAGCAGGCGTAGAAGGCGTTGCCGGTGTCGGCGATCGTCCACACGCCGAGTATCAGGTGCTTGCCGGACTTCTGCGGCAGGACGCCCGAGTGGCTCACGGTCGAGCCCGGCAGCCTGCCGCCGAAGGGCACGGTGAGGAAGGGCTGCGGCTCCAGGTCGGCCCGGGTGAGCGGTTTCGCGGGGTCGTATCCGTCCTTGGTGATGTAGTAGCGGAAGTCGGTCGTGGCGTGACGTGCCGTGACCCGCCAGCTGAACGTGTGGCTCCGGCCGGCGGTGACCTCGGTGGCGGGCCAGGCGCCGCCGCGCGGGTCGTCGAGTTCGGAGAAGCGGCCGATGCCGCCCGAGCAGATGTGGCCGTCGGCAGGGCCACGGGCCGGGAAGCCCTTGGAACCCTCGACGCTCGGCGGCTCCCACCGGATCTGCCCGCAGTGCTTGACGGTGCCGATGCCGCAGAGCTGCTGGCGGCTGATGGGGGAGTCGGTGTAGCCGTGGCTCTGGGCGGGGGCCGAGGTGGCCAGCAGGGCCGCACCTGCGATCCCGAGCCCGGCCAGTAACGAAGTGATCTTTCTGCGCATCCGTCGCTCCTGGAGATGTGGGGTGATGTCCGGAGAGTGCTGCGGTCTAGACCAAGAGTGAGCATAGTGATGGCTGTTTGACATGTCTAGACCAAAGGGAGGGGTCTCGGGCGTCGGCTCCCCCGGGGTGCTGGTCCGTTGGCTGCCGATTGGCAGGCCGCATGCGCTTTCAGATGGGCCAATGGTCCAGTGGATCGAGTTCAATTTGAGCCAACCTGCCTTCGGGTGCTCTGATGTACTCGTCGATGGCGCTGCGGACCCCCGCGGCGCCTTTTTCATGCCTGGACGGAGAACCTGTGGACCGGAGTGGGGGAGCAGTAGTGCTGAAGAGAGCGTTCGTGGCCCGGGACCCCGGGCGGCTTCGGCTGCGTTTCGCCTGCCGTGCGGTGCTCGGCATCGGGCTCGCCGTGGTGGTGTGCGGCCTCGTCGGCCACTCGCTCGTGGCGGCCATCACCGGCGGCCTGGCCGCGCTGCTCGCCCTGTTCACCGTGACCGACCCCACCGTCCGGGGGCAGGCGGTCACCACCGCGCTGCTGCCCGCCGTCGGCTTCCCGGTGTTCGCCCTCGCCGCCGTGCTCCACGACCACCCCGTAGCCCGTGACGCCGCGTTCCTCGCGGTCATGGGGGCAGGGGTTTACGCGAGGCGGTGGGGGCCGCGCGGGCACTCCCTCGGCGTCTTCGCGTTCATGGCCTTCTTCATCACGCAGTTCCTCCACACCCTGCCCCGGCAGCTCCCCGAGCTCTACTCCGCGGTCGCCCTCTCCCTGCTCACCGCGGCCGCCGTCCGCTTCGGCCTCTGGTGCTACGAACGCCGGCTGACCGTCCCCGCCGTCCCCGCCCCGCCCGCGGGCACCGGTCTGGCCAGGGTCACCACCCGCCAGGCCGTCCAGGCGGTCGCGGGCGGAGCCGTCGCGCTCCTGGCCGGGCAGCTGATGTCGGACCAGCGCTGGTACTGGGCCGTCGGCGCCACCTGGTGGGTCTTCGTGAACACCGCCTCGCGCGGCGAGACGCTGGTACGAGGCTTCCGCCGGGTCCTGGGCACCCTCATCGGCGTCCCCGTCGGCCTGGCCGTCGTGATCCCCGTGCACGGTGCGCCCGTGCCCACCGCCCTGATCGTCGCCGCCGGGGTGTTCGGCATCTTCTACACCGCCGCGGTCTCCTACACCTGGATGATGCTCTCCGTGACGGTCATGGCCGGCGCGCTCTACGGCTCCCTCGGCGTCCTCGACCCCGGCCTGCTCGCCCTGCGGCTCGGCGAGACGGCCGTCGGCGCGCTCGGCGCGATGCTCGCGGTGCTGTTCGTCCTGCCCGTCACCACGCACGCCACGACCGACGCCTGGATCCAGCGCGCCCTGCGCTGCGTGCACGCCTGCACCGAGGAGGCCGCCGCCCGGCTCTCCGGCTCCGCCACCGCCGACCCGGCCCCGCGCGTCGCCGAGCTGGAGGCGCTCCTCGGGCGCGTCCGGCTCTCGCTCGCGCCGCTGGTCCACCCGCTGAGCCCGCTGCGCGCCCGCCGGGCCAGGGCCGGACACGTGCTGGCCCTGCTCGACGAGTGCGCGCGCGAGGTGCGCGGCCTCGCCTCGGTGGCCGCCGACCCGGAGGCGTCCCACGACGCCCGGCTCGCCGCCGCCTGCTGGCGCGTCGAGAACGCCGTCGAAGCCCTCACGGCGCCCGGGCACCCCGCCCGTACAGCCCTCACCGCCGGCCTCCCGGCCCACCCCGCCGTGAGCGAACCCGCCCTCGCCCACCTCCACAGTCTGGAACGCGCGCTCGCGGAACTCGCCGCACCGCTGCACAGCCCGCCGCGCGCACCCCTGGTCACGGCCTGATCCTGCCCGCTCGGTCCAGACCGCACGGCCGCACTGCTACCGTCGCCGCTGAAGATCACGACGGCCACGTCCGCCGCGCACAGCCGGCGGAGAGGAGCAGCGGTGGACAGCAGCAACGGTGCGGGACGGGCATTCATCGGGTCGTTCACCTCGGCGGGCGGCCGGGGCGTCACCGTCGCCGCCGTGGACCGGGAGACCGGCGCACTCACGGTCCTGGGCGCCACCGACGCCGTACCCGAGCCCTCCTACCTGGCGCTCGGCGCCGGCGGCACGGTCCTCTACGCGGTCAGCGAGACCGAACCGGGAGCCGCGGCTGCCCTGGACGTCACCGCGGACGAACCCCGCCCGCTCGGTGAGGTCCGGGGGGTGGACGGCGACGGCCCCACCCACCTCGCCCTCGCGGCGGGCCACCTGGTCACCGCGAACTACGGCTCGGGCAGCGTCAGCGTGCTGCCCGTCGCCGCGGACGGCACGCTCGGTCCCGTCGCCGCCGTCCTCGCGCACGAGGGCGGCGGACCGGTCGCGGACCGCCAGGAGGGCCCGCACGCCCACCAGGTCCTCCCCGACCCCTCCGGCGAGTGGGTGCTCAGCGTCGACCTCGGCACCGACTCGGTACGGATCTGCGCCCTCGACCCGGTCACCGGGGAGCTGCGCCCGCACGGCGAGACGGCCCTGCGCCCCGGCACCGGGCCCCGCCACCTGGCCTTCCACCCCTCGGGCCGGCACGCCTACGTGCTGAACGAGCTGGAGCCCACCGTCACCGTGTGCCGGTGGGACGCCACCGCCGGCGTCCTGGAGCCGGTCGGCGAGACGCCCGTGCTCCCCGAGGACGTGACCGGCGCGAGCTACCCCTCCGAGGTCGTCGTCGCGCACGACGGGCGGTTCCTGTGGGCGGCCAACCGCGGCCACGACAGCATCTCCGTGCTCGCGCTCGACGCGACCGGCGAGCGCGCGTCCCTGGTCACGACCGTGGGCTGCGGCGGACACTGGCCGCGCGACCTCGCGCTCGACCCGTCCGGGCGCCGGCTGTACGCGGCCAACGAGCGCAGCGGGAACGTCGCCTGGTTCACCGTGGACCCGGGGACCGGCATCCCGCGCCACGACGGCTCCCTGGAGGCCCCGGCGGCCTCCTGCGTGATCTTCGGCTGATTCCCCGCCCATGCGTGAGGCCCCCGTACCCAAGGACTGCCGTCCGGTACGGGGGCCTCACGCATGCCGAAAGGTTCAGCGGGCCTGCGCCCCCTGCGCCACCGGGGGAGCGATGCCGAGGGCCGAGGTGTACATCGAGAGCACCAGCTTGCCGATCGCCGGGTACGCGCCCAGCGGCTCGGCGATCGCGCAGCCGGCCTCCTTCGCCGCGGCGTCCAGCAGGCCCTCCGCCAGCTCCGGACCCACCAGGTACGGCGCAACGGCCAGCTGCAGCGAGCCGGAGCCCTTCAGCTGATCGGCGACCGCGGCGACCGAACCCTCCACGTCGAGCGCGGCGGCCATCACCGGCACCGCGAGCCGGGCCGCCAGCAGCATGCCGGTGATCCCCGCCGCCTGCACGGCCTCCTCGCCGCCCACCGTGGCGAGCACGATCCCGTCGGCGGCCGTCGCCACCGTGAAGAGCCTCGCCCGGTCGGCGCGGGCGAGCCCGGCCTCCGACAGCCGGACGTGCAGGGCCTCGGCCAGCAGCGGGTGCGGGCCGAGCACGTCGGTCAGCTCCGCCGAGGCGTCGCTGTCGGTGATCGCCCGGCGTATCCGCTGCACCAGCGCACTGTCCGGACCCGCGAGCAGCGGGACCACGACGGCGGCCGGGCCCTGGGGCTCGGCGACCTCACGGCCCATGGCCAGCGCCTGCTCGTAGCGCGCGGTGCGCTCGGCGGCGGAATGCGCGATCACGGAAGCCAGCGACGGGTACTCGGCGTCGTCGCCGTCGACGTAACCGATCAGGGCGTTCAGGCCGGGCAGCTCGGAACGGGCGATGCTGATGACTTCTTCGGCCAGGCCGCGGCTCTGCGGAGAAGGGATACCGGGAACGGCGAGAACGAGCGCGGCAGCGCCCTCGGGTGCGACCACGGGCTCCGGGCGGCGGTGCCGTCCGGACTGGCGAGGTCGCGGCATTCGTACAGGCAGGCCGGAAGCGGGCCCAGTGGGGGTGCTCATGGCGCCGCATGCTACTGGTTTTGGACGGCCCCCTGCGCGGGGAGGGTCCGGTCGAGCGGCCTCTGTCCGCTTTTATCCGATCGGTGGCTTACCGGGTGACTACCCTGATCCGTCGCCGGCGTTCGCGCCCCCGTCACCCTACGACTGCGGTGCGGACACCGGAACGCAGAGCAGTGTGGGGTGGTGCGGCAGCCGCAGACCCCCGGTGGCCAGGGCCTGGGCGATGCGCAGCGCACCGATCAGCGGATCACCCGAACCGGGGACCGCCCGTGCCCGTGGCAGCAGCCGCGCCAGTTCCTCGCGCAGGGGTACGAGCAACGGCTCGCCCATCCGGAACAGTCCGCCGGTCAGCGCGACTTCGTACGCCTCCTCGTCCGCCTTCGCCTCCGGGCACACCGCCGCCGCGGCCTCCGCGATGTGCGCGGCGGCGGCCCGCAGGACGCCCTCGGCGACCGGGTCGTGCTCCGCGCACGCGGCCACCTCCGGCGCGAACGAGGCCAGGAGCGCGGGCCGGTCGGCGCGTGGGTAGAGCAGACCGGGCAGTTCCTGCGGCGGGCCGAACACCGCCTCCAGCCGGGCCAGCAGCGCCGGCGACCCGCCGCGCCGCCCGTCGTGGGCGCGCATCGCCGCGTCGAGGCCGGCCCGCCCGATCCAGGCGCCGCCGCCGCTGTCGCCCAGCAGATGCCCCCAGCCGTCGGCCCGCCGCCACTGCGCCAGGTCCGTGCCCAGCGCGATCAGGCCGGTGCCGGCGGCCACCACCGCGCCGGGCCGCTGCCCGACCGCCCCGGCGTACGCGGTCACCGCGTCCGCGGCGAGCGCCAGCCGGCGCACCCCCAGCGCGTTCGCCAGGGCGCCCGGCAGCTCGGCGCGCAACTCGTCGCCGAGCGTGGCCATGCCCGCGGCGCCGACCGCCGCGGCGATGATCCGTCCGCCGGTGCCCTGCTCGGCGAGCAGGCCGTGTACGGCGGGCAGTACCTGCTCCAGCAGATGGGCGGCGTCGATGCCGCGCGGTCCGGTGCGCACCGGACCGCCGCACTCGACGGTCCTCAGCGGGGCGTCCGCCTCCGCCGTGCCCAGCGCCACCCGGAGCCCGGAACCGCCCGAATCCACTCCGAGTACGTACGCGCCCGGCTCCCCGGCGGTGTGCCCGCGTGACGTCATGGACCGGCTCCCGGCGACGAAGGGGTGAGGACGGGCAGCACCCTATCCCCGGGGGACCCCGTTGCGCCGGTAGGGTGATCTTTTGTGACAGCGCGACCCTTGAACGAAGTAGTCGAGCCCGGCTGGGCCGACGCCCTCGCCCCCGTGGCGGGGCGCATCGCCGCGATGGGCGATTTCCTGCGTGCGGAGGTCGCGGCGGGCCGCACCTACCTCCCCTCCGGCGCGAACGTGCTGCGCGCGTTCCAGCAGCCCTTCGAGGACGTACGGGTCCTGATCGTCGGTCAGGACCCGTACCCCACACCGGGGATGGCGATCGGTCTGAGCTTCGCGGTCTCCCCGGACGTCCGCAGGCTCCCGGGCAGCCTGGAGAACATCTACCGCGAGCTCCACACCGACCTCGGGCTGCCCCGGCCGTCGAACGGCGACCTGACCCCGTGGACCCGCCAGGGCGTGCTGCTGCTGAACAGGGCGCTGACCACCGCGCCCCGCTCGCCCGGCGCCCACCGGGGCAAGGGCTGGGAGGAAGTGACCGAACAGGCCATCCGCGCCCTGGCCGCCCGGGGCAAGCCGCTGGTGTCGGTGCTCTGGGGGCGCGACGCCCGCAACCTGCGCCCGCTGCTCGGCGACCTGCCGGCCATCGAGTCCGCGCACCCCTCCCCGATGTCCGCCGACCGCGGCTTCTTCGGGTCCAGGCCGTTCAGCCGGGTCAACGAACTGCTCGCCGCGCAGGGCGCCCAGCCCGTGGACTGGCGGCTGCCGTAGGCGCGCGGGGCGGCCGGGCTCACACCTCGACGGCCGCCGCCCGTACGCACAGCACGTCCGGCAGGTGGGAGGCGAGCTGCTCCCAGCTGTCCCCGTCGTCCGCGCTCGCGTACAGCTCGCCGTTGCGGTTGCCGAAGTAGACCCCGGCCGGGTCCGCGTCGTCCGTGCAGAGCGCGTCGCGCAGCACCGTGCCGTAGTGCGCGCTCTCGGGGAGGCCCGCCGACAGGGGCTCCCAGTGGGCGCCCGCGTCGGTCGTCCGGAAGACCCGGCAGCGGTGTTCGGCGGGCACCCGGTCGGCGTCGGCGTTGATCGGGAAGACGTACGCCGTGTCCGCGCGGTGCGGGTGGGAGGCCACGGCGAAGCCGAAGTCCGAGGGCAGGCCCGCGCCGATGTCGGTCCAATTGCCCCCGCCGTCGTCGCTGCGGAAGACGCCCCAGTGGTTCTGGAGGTAGAGGCGGTCCGGGTCGGCCGCGTCGCGGCTGACCTTGTGCACGCACTGGCCGAACTCCGGGTGCGGGTCGGGCAGGAAGACGGCCGAGACCCCCTGGTTGGCCGGGGCCCAGCTCTCGCCGCCGTCGGTCGTCCGGAACACCCCGGCGGTGGAGACCGCGACGGTCACGGCGCGCGGGTCCCGCTCGTCGGTCAGGATCGTGTGCAACCCCTCGCCGCCTCCGCCGGGCACCCACTGCGAGCGCGTCGGGTGCTCCCACAGCGGGCGCACCAGCTCGAACGACTCGCCCCCGTCCTTCGAGCGGAACAGCGCGGCCGGCTCCGTGCCCGCGTAGACGACGCCCGGGGCCTCGGGTCCCGCCGGGTGCAGCTGCCAGACCCGCTCCAGCGAGGCGCCGGTGAACTCCGGGAACTTCACGGCCGGGGTCTTCGGCTCGACCCAGCTCGCGCCCAGGTCGTCGGAGTGGAAGACGGACGGGCCCCAGTGCGCGCTGTCCCCGCCGACGAGCAGCCGGGGCGCGGCCCCCCGGGTGTCGATGGCGACCGAATAGACCGCCTGCGCGTTGAAGTGCGGCCCGTCGAACTCCCACGTACCACCACGCCTGCGGCCGATGAAGAGCCCCTTGCGGGTGCCCACGGTGAGCAGTACCCCGGTCATGACCGAACCTCCCGAAACGCCGTTGTGCCGGATATCGGTCAGTCTGCACCCGGGCACTGACAGCGGCTCGGACCACGGCCCGGGGTGTCCCGGGCGGATCGCGGGTCAGCGGCAGGGCGGGGCCGTACTGCTGCGGACCACCAGATTGGTCGCCAGGTCCACGCGCGTCGTCGCGGGCTGTCGGCCCCGGCCGAGGTCGAGGACCAGCCGGGCCGCCGTCTCGGCCATCTCGATCAGCGGCTGGCGCACCGTGGTCAGCGGCGGACCGATCCACCGGGTGAGCGGCAGGTCGTCGAAACCGACCACGCTCAGGTCCTCCGGGATGCGCAGACCCAGCTCGCGCGCCGCCTCGTACACGCCGAGCGCCTGGAGGTCGTTGCCGGCGAAGACGGCGGTCGGCCGGTCCGCCGAGCGCAGCAGCTCCATGCCGGCGGCGTAACCCGCCTCGTGCGAGAACTCGCCCTCGCGGATCAGCGACCGGTCGATCGGGATGTCCGCCGTCTCCAGGGCGGCCCGGTAGCCGTCCACCCGGGCCCGGCTGCACATCATCCGGGACGGTCCGCTGACCACGCCGATCCTGCGGTGACCGAGGCCGGTGAGGTGGCGGGTGGCAGCCAGACCGCCCTGCCAGTTCGTCGTACCGACCGAAGGGATGTCGTCGCCCGGGTCGCCGGCCGGGTCCACCACCGCGTACGGGATGCTGCGGCTGGTGAGCTGCGCGCGCTGGGCGGCGGTGAGGTCGGACAGGACCAGGATCACCCCGACCGGCCGGCGGGCCAGCACCCCGTCGACCCAGGTCTGCCCCGGGCTGAGGCGCCCCGCGCTCTCCGAGAGGACCAGGCTCAGGCCCTCCTCGCGCGCGACGTTCTCCACCCCGCGCACGACCTCCATGGCCCACGCGCTGTCCAGCTCGTGGAAGACGAGGTCGATGAGTTGCGACTGCGTGGTCGAGCCGCGTCTGCGGCGGTAGCCGTGCTGCAGCAGCAGCTCCTCGACCTTGGTGCGGGTGCCGGGCGCGACATCGGCACGCCCGTTCAGCACCTTCGAAACTGTCGGAGCCGAGACTCCGGCCGCTCGGGCGATTTCCGCCAGCGTGGCAGTGCCGTCCGACGACACTGCGGCAGGCGCATTCTCCTGATGTGACTGGACGTTTGCGGGGCTCATACAGCGAATCGTAACCGCCCGGCGCCCGAACGGAGGCGGGAGCCCCGGCGAAAAATTCGCGGTCCGCGACCTCTTGACTGGCCCGAAACACGACCGTACGGTTCCGGCAACATTCGCAAGCAACTCCGAAAGATTCGACAGAGGTGCGGTCATGCGGTCGGGAATTTTCACTCAGGGCAGGCGTGCGGCGAGATGGACCGCGGCAGGTGCGGCCATGGTCATGGCGGGAGTCCTGGCGGGCTGCGGATCGGAAGGCGGCAGCGGCGGCGGCGGTGGCGGCGGCACGCTGACCGCGTACGTCTACGGCGACGACGCGGTGAAGGTGCAGCAGGCGGCGGTCAAGGAGTTCAACAAGACCTCCGACGTCAAGGTCAAGCTCGTCTCCGTCCCCGGTACCGACTACGTCAACAAGCTCCGCAGCGCCATGGGTTCCCCCAGCGCCCCCGACATCTTCTTCAACTGGGGCGGCGGCTCCATCAAGCCGTACGTCGACGCGAACCAGCTGGTCGACCTCACCTCGACGTTCAAGAACGACGCCACCCTGAAGGACGGCTTCCTGCCGTCGATCGTCACCGCCGGCAGCCTCGACGGGAAGGTCTACGGCGTCCCGATGCGCGGCATGCAGCCCGTGATGCTCTTCTTCAACAAGACCCTGTTCGCCGAGAACGGCGTGACGGTCCCCAAGACGTGGGAGGACCTGCAGAAGGCCATCAAGACCTTCAAGGGCAAGGGCATCACCCCGTTCGCGCTCGGCGGCTCCGACAAGTGGCCCGAGCTGATGTGGATGGAGTACCTGCTCGACCGGATCGGCGGCCCCGACGTCTTCCGCAAGATCCAGAACGGTGACAGCTCCGCCTGGGGCGACCCGGCCGTCCTGAAGACCGCCCAGACCGTCAAGCAGCTCGTCGACGACGGCGCCTTCGGCAAGAACTTCAACTCCGTCGACTACGGCAACGGCGGTGCGCCCACCCTGCTCAACAAGGGCAAGGCGGCCATGCACCTGATGGGCTCGTGGGAGTACTCCACCCAGCTCGGCAAGGCACCCGACTTCGCCAAGAAGGACCTGGGCTGGACGAACTTCCCGACCGTCGCCGGCGGCGTCGGCGACCCGGCCGCCGTGGTCGGCAACCCCACCAACTACTGGTCCGTGAACGCCCGCACCAAGCACAAGGACGCGGCGATAGCCTTCCTCAAGGCCATGGCCTCCAAGTCCTACGCACAGGCCCTGGTGGACAACGGCGACGTGCCCACCACCTCCAACGCCGCCTCCATGCTGAGCGGATCGCCGAACCCGGAGTTCGCCACCGACCAGTACGAGATGGTCCAGAAGGCCCCCGACTTCACCCTCTCCTGGGACCAGGCGCTGGAATCCAAGACCGCCACCCCGCTGCTCACCGAGATCAGCAAGCTGTTCGCCGGCAAGTCCACGCCCGAGCAGTTCGTCGCCGCGATGAAGGCCGTCAAGTAACGATGTCCCACGTCTCCTCGTCACCGAAGACGCGCGGAGGACGGAAGGCGGCCGCCGGAAACGTCGGCCGCCCCCCGGTCGTCTGGGCGCTGCCCGGCATCCTCTTCTTCGCCCTCTTCGCGATCGTCCCGCTGGCGATCGCCGTGTACCTCTCCTTCTGCCACTGGGACGGGCTCAACTCCCCGACCTCCGCCGGCACGGCCAACTGGACGCGGCTCTTCAAGGACCCCGAGTTCCGCCAGGCCGCCTGGCTCAGCCTGCTCCTCACCGCCATCAGCTGGGCCTTCCAGACCCCGGTGGCCCTGCTCCTCGGCGTCTGGGCGGCCGGACGGCAGCGCAGCCGCGCCGTGCTCTCCGCGATCTTCTTCATCCCGCTGCTGCTGTCCACCACCGCCATCGCGATGCTCTTCCACGCGCTGCTCGACCCCAACTTCGGCGTGATCCAGACGATCGGCCCCTGGTTCGGGATCGACCCGAACATCATGGGCTCGTCCACCGGCGCGCTGCTCACCGTGGCGTTCGTCGGCGGCTGGCAGTTCATGCCCTTCCACACCCTGATCTACCAGGGCGGCACCCGGCAGATCCCGCAGGTCCTCTACCAGGCCGCGGAGATCGACGGCGCGGGCATGTTCCGGCAGTTCTTCCACATCACCCTGCCGCAGCTGCGCAACACCATCACGACCTCCTCGGTCCTGATGATCGTCGGCTCGCTGACCTACTTCGACACCGTGCTCATCATGACCAAGGGCGGTCCGGGCACGGACACCACCATCCTGCCCTACCTGATGTACCGCACCGGTTTCCAGACCTACGACCTCGGGTACGCCGCCGCGATCGCGACCGCCCTCGTCGTCGTGGCCACCGCGATCTCGCTGATCCTCGTCCGCTTCAGCGGCTTCGGGAACATGCGCTCCACCCGGGAAGGTATGTGACGCGATGTCGATCGACACCCGCCCCGCGGCGCGCCCCGCACAGCCCCTGACCCGCACCCGCCCCGCCACCGTCCGGCGCCGCCGCAGGTGGGGCAACCCGCTGGCCGGCCTCGGCTCGCTGGTCTGGCTCGTGCTGGTGATCGTCCCGCTCTACACGCTGGTCTCGTCCTCCCTGATGCGCCAGGACGAGGCGCTGAACGGCGACCCGCTGGCCATCCCGACCGACCCCACGCTCGACAACTACCGCACCGTGCTGGACAGCGGCTTCTCCACGATGCTCTCCAACACGGCGATCGTCGCGGTGGCGACCACGGCGATCGTGCTGGTCCTCTCGATCCCCGTCGCGTACGTCGCGGTACGCACCCGCAGCAGGCTCTCCGGTCTCGCCTTCCGCACCTTCCTGCTCGGCGTCGCCATCCCCGCCCAGGCCGTGATCGTGCCGCTCTACCTGCTCATCAGCAAGATGGGCCTGTACGACAGCCTGCCGGCCATCATCCTGCCGACCGCGGCCTTCGCGATGCCGGTGGCGGTGCTGATCCTCAGCGGCACCATGCGCGACGTCTCCGAGGAGATGTACGAGGCCATGGCGCTCGACGGCGCCTCGTCCCTGCGGATGCTGTGGCAGCTGGCGATCCCGATGTCCAAGGCGGGCATCAGCACCGTGGCGATCTACACGGCGCTCCAGGCGTGGAACGGCTTCCTGTTCCCGCTGATCCTGACCCAGTCGGAGGAGAAGCGCGTGCTGACCCTCGGTCTCTTCAACTTCATGTCCCAGTTCGGGGTGAACATCCCGGCCGTGCTGGCCGCGATCGTGCTCTCCGTCGTACCGATCTTCGCCGTGTACCTCGTGGCACGGAAGGCACTGGTCAACGGACTGATGGGGGTGGGCGGCAAATAGCGCACCCATGCCGCCGCGTACCACCGCACTCTTGAGAGGAATCCCCGCCGCCATGGCAAACCCCCCTGTTCCGCACGCCCGCAGGACCGAAACGGCCACCGCCGTCGACGGCCCCTGGCAAGACCCCGCCCTGGACCCCGAGGAGCGTGTGGCCGATCTCGTCTCCCGGATGACCCTCCGGGAGAAGACCGCCCAGCTGTACGGAATCTGGGTGGGCGCCGACGCCGACGGGGACGGGGTCGCCCCGCACCAGAACGAGATGGTCGGCGACATCGACTGGGACGCGCTGATCCCGCGCGGCCTCGGCCAGCTGACCCGGCCCTTCGGCACCGCCCCCGTCGACCCCGCCGTCGGCGCGATCTCGCTGGCCCGCGCCCAGCAGGCCATCGCCGACGCCGGCCGCTTCGGCATCCCGGCGCTCGCCCACGAGGAGTGCCTCGCCGGATTCACAGCCTGGGGCGCCACCGCCTACCCGGTCCCGCTGTCCTGGGGCGCGGCCTGGAACCCGGACCTGGTCACCGAGATGGCCCACCGGATCGGCGCCGACATGCGGTCCGTGGGCATCCACCAGGGCCTCGCCCCGGTCCTGGACGTGGTGCGCGACCTGCGCTGGGGCCGCGTCGAGGAGACCATCGGCGAGGACCCCTACCTGGTCGCCACCATCGGCACCGCCTACGTGCGGGGCCTGGAGTCCGCAGGGATCGTCACGACCCTCAAGCACTTCGCCGGGTACGCGGCGTCGGCCGGCGCTCGCAACCTCTCGCCTGTCAGGGCCGGGGCCAGGGAACTCGCCGACGTCATCCTGCCGCCGTTCGAGATGGCCCTCCTCGAAGGCGGCGCGCGCTCGGTCATGCAGTCCTACGCGGAGATCGACGGGGTGCCCTCGGCGGCCGACCCCGCCCTGCTGACCGGCCTGCTCCGCGACACCTGGGGCTTCGAGGGCACCGTGGTCGCCGACTACTTCGCCATCGGCTTCCTGGAGACCCTGCACAAGATCGCCGAGGACCGCGCCGACGCCGCCCGCCTCGCCCTGCGCGCCGGGGTCGACGTGGAACTGCCCACCGTCCGCAGCTACGGCGACGAACTCGTCGCAGCCGTGCAGGCCGGCACCGTCCCCGAGGAGCTCGTCGACCGCGCGCTGCGCCGGGTCCTTCTCCAGAAGTGCGAACTCGGGCTGCTCGACCCCGACTGGACCCCGCTGCCCGCGCTCCTGCGGGACACCGACCCCGAGCAGGCGCGCGAGACCATCGACCTGGACCCGCCGCGCAACCGCGCCCTCGCCCGCGAACTCGCCGAACAGGCCGTGGTCCTGCTCGCCAACCCGCGAGGCGCCCTGCCGCTCGCCGGTGCCGGGCGGATCGCCGTGGTCGGACCCCGCGCCGACGATCCGCTGGCGATGCTCGGCTGCTACTCCTTCCCCAGCCACGTCGGCGTCCTGCACCCCGAGACCGCCATGGGCATCGACATCCCCACCGTGCTCGACGCGATGCGCGGCGAGTTCCCCGCCGCCACGGTCACCGGCGCCCCCGGCTGCGAGGTGGACGGCACGGACACCTCGGGCATCGCGGAGGCGGTGGACCTGGCCCGGGACGCGGACGTGTGCGTCGCGGTGCTCGGCGACCGGGCCGGGCTGTTCGGGCGCGGCACCTCCGGCGAGGGCTGCGACGCCGACGACCTGTCGCTGCCGGGCGTCCAGGGCGAACTGCTCGACGCGCTGCTGGACAGCGGCACCCCGGTCGTCCTGGTGCTGCTGACGGGCCGGCCGTACGCGCTCGGCCGCTGGGCGGACCGCACCGCCGCCGTGGTGCAGGCGTTCTTCCCCGGTGAGGAGGGCGGCCCGGCCCTCGCCTCCGTGCTCTCCGGCCGGGTCGGCCCCTCCGGCCGGCTGCCGGTCTCGGTCCCGCGCCACCCGGGCGGCCAGCCGTGGACGTACCTCCAGCCGCCGCTCGGACTCGCCAACGGGGTCAGCAACCTGGACCCGACACCGCTGTACCCCTTCGGCCACGGGCTGACGTACACCTCCTTCGCCTGGGAGCCCGGAGCCCCGGCACCGAAGGAGATCCCCACCGACGGCTCCGCCGACATCGAGCTGACCGTCCGCAACACCGGGGACCGGGCGGGCGCGGAGGTCGTCCAGCTGTACGTGCACGACCCGGTCGCCCAGACGACCCGGCCCGACACCCGGCTCATCGGCTACGCCCGGGTGCCGCTCGACGCGGGCCAGGAGGCGCGCGTGCGCTTCCGGTTCCACGCCGACCTGGTGTCCTTCACCGGAATCGGCGGCCGGCGGGTCGTCGAGCCGGGAGCGCTGGAGCTGCGGCTCGCCACCTCCAGCGGTGCCGAGGACATCCGGCACACCGTGCACCTGCGCCTCACGGGCCCCGAGCGCACCCTCGACCACCGGCGCCGGCTGGTGTGCGACGCGCTGGTCGAACCCGTGCCGGCGGCGGCCCCCGTACAGGGCTGACCGCATCCGTACCACCGGGCGGGGGCGCCGCGGCCCTTACCGCAGCGCCCCCGCCCGGTCCACAGATCCACGAAACTTTCGAAACACCCACACCCGCGTACGTCCTGTCCGGTCACCGGGAAACCGGCCGTGCGCCTCTCGAAGGGTTTCTGTCATGCGCAAGCCAATCAAGGCAGTCCTGGTCGGTACCGCCGCCGCGGCACTGCTCGCCCCGTGCACCATCAACGCCTTCGCCCAGTCGGATCACGGCGGCGGGCGCAAGGACACCCGGGCCACCACGCTCGGCGCCCTCGGCCAGCGGTCCGGCGTGCGCATCGGCACCGCCGTGGACATGGCGGCCCTGGCCGACGACGCGCCCTATCGCGCGAAGGCCGCGAGCGAGTTCAGCTCGGTCACCCCGGAGAACGTCATGAAGTGGGAGGTCGTCGAGCCGAGCCGCGGCACGTACGACTGGAAGGCGGCCGACGAGCTGGTCGACTTCGCCCGCGCCAACGGCCAGCTCGTGCGCGGCCACACCCTGCTCTGGCACAACCAGCTGCCCGGCTGGCTCACGACCGGCGACTTCACCGCCGACGAACTGCGCGCCATTCTGCGCAAGCACATCACCGACGAGGCCCGCCACTTCAGGGGCCGCATCTGGCAGTGGGACGTCGTCAACGAGGCGTTCAACGACGACGGCACCCTGCGCGACAGCATCTGGCTCCGGAAGCTGGGCCCCGGCTACATCGCGGACGCCTTCCGCTGGGCCCACGAGGCCGATCCCAAGGCCAAGCTGTTCATCAACGACTACAACATCGAGGGCGTCAACGCCAAGAGCACCGCCCTCTACGACCTGGTCGTCGAGCTGCGCGAGCAGCGCGTACCGATCGACGGCGTCGGTATCCAGGGCCACCTGTCCGTCCAGTACAACGCCCCCCACGACATCGCCGAGAACATGAAGCGGTTCGACGACCTCGGCCTGGAGACCGCGATCACCGAGGCCGACGTGCGCGTCCCGATGCCCTCCGACAGCACCAAGCAGGAGGCGCAGGCCGAGGGCTACGACGTCCTGCTGCGCGGCTGCCTGCTCACCCGCAAGTGCACCGACTTCACGGTGTGGGGCTTCACCGACAAGTACTCCTGGGTGCCCGACACCTTCGAGGGCGAGGGGGCGGCCAACCTCTTCGACGAGAACTACAGGGCCAAGCCCGCCTACAGCGCCCTGCGCGACGACCTGCTGCTCGCCGCCGGCCGTAACTGAGCACGGAGAAGGGAAGCAGGATGGACACCGGCACCCCAGACAGCGGCACCCCAGCTACCGATACCCCCGGCACCGGCATCCCGCGCCGCACCAGCCGCAGATCGGTGCTCGGCCTCGGCCTCGGGCTGACCGCGCTCACCGCGACACCGCTCGGCTCCCTCGTCGGACTCACGGGTGAGGCGTCGGCCACCGGGCACGGCCCCGCGCCACGGCCCACCGACCCCGGCGCCTACATCTCGTTCACCGCCTCGCGCGGCAGCTTCCCGCTGGTCAGGCACGGGCGGGCGGCTCCGGTCCTGGTCAGCGACCGCGACTGGCCGGGGGTCGTCAGGGTCGCCGGCGACCTTTGCGACGACATCGAACGCGTCACCGGCGTCCGCCCCGCACTCTCGCACGGGGCGGTGCCCGGGGCGCGCGAGATCACCATCATCGGAACCGTGGGCCGCAGCCCGCTCATCGACCGGCTGGTCGCCGAAGGCCGGCTCGACGTCTCCTCGATCCGCGGCAAGTGGGAGACCAGCCTCCAGACCGTCGTCGACAAGCCCCTGCCCGGGGTCGAGCGGGCACTCGTCATCGCCGGCAGCGACCAGCGCGGCACGATCTTCGGCGCGTACGACGTCTCGCGCGGCATCGGGGTCTCGCCCTGGTACTGGTGGGACGACGTCACCCCCGTACACCGCGACGAGATCCACGTACGGCCCGGCCGGCACACCCAGGGGACCCCGGCCGTGAAGTACCGCGGGTTCTTCATCAACGACGAGAACCCCGCCCTCGGCACCTGGGCACCCGCCCACTTCGGCCCCGGCAAGGCGCCCGGCCACGAGGGCGGCTTCAACGCGGACTTCTACGCCCGGGTCTTCGAGGTCATGCTCCGGCTCAAGGCCAACTACCTGTGGCCGGCCGTCTGGGGCCGCGCCTTCGCCGAGGACGACCCGCTCAACCACGCCACCGCCAAGGCGTACGGCGTCGTCATGGGCACCTCGCACGAGGCCCCCATGATGCGCGGCATCGAGGAATGGAACCGGCACGCCGTCGCCGCCGTACGCGACAGCGAAGGCAACATCACCACCCCCGGCCACGACCCCTACGGCGGCACCGGCGAGTGGTCCTTCCGCCGCAACGCCGCAGCGCTCAAGGCGTACTGGGCCGAGGGCATCCGCCGGATGAGGGACGAGGACTTCGAGGGCGTCGTCACCCTCGGCATGCGCGGCAACGGCGACGTCAGCCTCCCCGACGGCGACGGCATCGAGCTGATGACCGAGATCATCGCCACCCAGCGCCAGATCCTGGCCGAGGTCTCCGGCAAGGACGTCACCACGATCCCGCAGGTCTGGACGCTCTACAAGGAGGTCCAGCGCTACTGGGACCGGGGCCTGCGCGTCCCCGACGACGTCACCGTGGTCCTCACCGACGACAACTGGGCCAACATCCGCAAGCTCCCCGACCCCGCCGAGGGCTCGCGGCAGGGCGGTTACGGGCTCTACTACCACTTCGACTACGTCGGCGTGGGCCGCAACTACAAGTGGGTCGACACCGCCTCCCTCCCCAACATGTGGGACCAACTGCACCAGTGCGCCGCCTACGGCAACCACGGTCTGTGGGTGACCAACGTGGGCGACCTCAAGGGCAACGAACTGCCCACGCAGTTCTTCCTGGAGTACGCCTGGAACCCGGAGCGCTGGAGCCTGGACCGGCTGCCGGAATGGGAGGAGACCTACGCCCGGCAGAACTTCGGCGAGAAGCAGGCCGCCGAGATCGCCTCCGTCCTGCGCGAGTACGCCCGGCTTCAGGCCCGCCGCAAGCCCGAGCTCCTCAACCGCCGGATCACCCTCGACCCGGCCAAGGACCCGGCGACCGACAGCTCGGCCGTCGTCCACGACGACCAGGCGTCCCCCTTCAGCCTCGTCCACTACCGCGAGCTGGAACGCGTCACCGAGGAGTGGCGCCTGCTCGGCGAGCGGGCCGAACGGATCGGGCGCCGCCTGCCGGCCTTTGCCCAGGACGCCTGGTACGAGCTGGTCGGCTACGAGGTGGCGGCCACCGCCAACCTGTACGCGCTGCGCGAGGCGGAGTTCACCAACCTCCACTACGCGGCTCAGGGCCGGGCCCTCACCAACGAGCTGGCGGCCACCGCGGAGGCGCGGCTCGCCGACGACTTCGCCCTGGCCGACCGCTTCAACACGAAGATCGCGGGCGGCAAGTGGCGGGGCTTCCAGACCCAGCCGCACATCGACTACGGCGACGTCGAACGCTACGGCCCCAACGCCCCCTGGCAGCAGCCCGAGATCGACAACGTCGCCATCAAGGACGTGCTCTTCCCCGCCGTCAAGCGCGTGGACCTGCCCGCACGGGCCGAGATGGGCGTCGCCGTCGACGGCTCCACGGCCTGGTGGCCGCACGAGACCGCCCCCGCCGTGCTGCCGGCCTTCAGCCCCTACCAGACGCGGCCCGCGCAGTACATCGAGGTGTTCAACCGGGGCCGCGCCCCGTTCGACTACCGGGTGCGGACCGGAGCGTCCTGGCTGACCGCCGACCGGGTGCGCGGCCGGGTCACCACGCAGGACCGGATCACCCTGCGCGTCGACTGGGACCGGGCGCCGGGGGGCGTGACCGAGGTGCCGGTCACCGTCACGGGGCCGGACGGGACGGAGGTGGTCGTCACGGCGGTGGCCGACCGCCCGAAGCTCCCCCGCGCCCGGCTCGGCGGTTTCGTCGAGGCCGGGGGATACGTGTCCATCGAGGCCGACCACTACCACCGGGCCGTCGGCGGCCGGGGCGTCACCTGGCAGCGCATCCCGGACATCGGACGGACGGGCGCGGGCATGGAGCCCTTCCCGGTGACCGCCGCCCGCCGGACACCCGGCGGCCGGGGCCCGCGCCTGGAGTACCGGGTCAGCCTCTTCACCACCGGCCCGGTCACCCTGCACACGTACCTCTCGCCCCGTAACAACCCGCTGCCGACCGACGGGCTGACCTACGCCGTCTCCTTCGACGACGCCACCCCGCAGCGGGTGAACGTCACGAAGGCGACCGGGGCCGACGACGGGACCATGAACGCCCAGTGGGCCCGGCACACCTCCGACAACGTGAACATCACCACCACGGTCCACCGCATCACCGACCCCGGTGTGCATGTGCTGAAATTCTGGATGGTCGACCCGACGGTGGTCCTCCAGAACCTGGTGATCGACACCGGCGGCCTCGAACCCAGCTACCTGGGCCCGCCGGAAAGCCTCCGGCTGGACTGAGCCCGGGGGCCGGAACGCGGAAAGGTGCGGAACGATGACGAACGGGCACGAGGACACCGGAATCCTGGCGGTCGCCCCCGCCGGGGCGAAGGTCGGGATCCGGGCCGCCACACCGTCCGGCGAGCTCACCTTCCTGTGCACCCCGGCCCGCGCCCGGGAACTGGCCGCCGCTCTCGGCCTCGCGGCGGACGAGGCCGAGAGCGGCCCGGCGGACCCGGTCACCGTCAGGGCGGACGAGCTGCGCCGGGGCGACGTGCGCGACGGCGACCGGGCCATGACGGTGGAGGCCGTCCGCACCGACGGCGGCACCGCCCATGTCACCTGGTCCTCGGGTGCCGGACGCAGCTGGAACCAGATGTACGACGCGGACGCCTCCATCCCGCTCCGTCGCCGGGGGCGCGAGGCCGGCTCCTGAGCAACCCCCGGCCGCCCGCCGCGCCCGCTCGCGCGCCGTTCGCGCGCGAGGCGCACCCTGGAGGGGAGACCTTCCGGAGGTGAGCGCCATGACCCGAACCGCTGTCGGCTGGCACATCGAGCTGGAATTCGAGGAGGACACCCACCGCACCCGCGCGGCCGCCCTGGTGCGGCTCTCCGATGGACAGGAGGTACGCGCCCACGGCTACGCCAGCCGTCACCCCTCCGACGCCGAGCAGCCCCGGGTGGGGGAGGAGATCGCCGGAGCCCGCGCGCTCAACGAACTGGCGATGAAACTGCTGACCAAGGCCCACGACGAGATCGACGAGGCGGCCGGCCGCAGCTCGTACCCGCTGAAACCCCGCTGACCCGAAGGAGGAGGCGCACGGCCGGGTTCCTCGTACGGGGCGGTCGTAATTTGACGGGCGTCGTAGTACGGGATGTATCGTACTAGCGATCCTTCCGTACCCGGCGAAACGGAGTCCCGTCGTGAGTGCCCTCTTCGAGCCCTGCACCCTCAGGTCGCTTGTCGTGCCCAACCGGGTGTGGATGGCGCCCATGTGCCAGTACAGCGCCGCGGTGGAGGGGCCGGAGACGGGTGTGCCCAACGACTGGCACTTCGCCCACCTGGCGGCCCGCGCCACCGGCGGCACCGGGCTGATCCTCACCGAGGCCACGGCGGTCAGCCCCGAGGGGCGGATCAGCCCGGCCGACCTCGGCATCTGGAACGACGCCCAGGCCGAGGCGTTCCGTCGCATCACCGACTTCGTCAAGGCGCAGGGCTCCGTGGCGGGCATCCAGCTCGCCCACGCCGGCCGCAAGGCGTCCACCGCCGCGCCCTGGACCGGCGGCGGCCCCGTCGGCCCCGACGCGCACGGCTGGACCCCGGTCGCCCCCAGCCCGCTGCCCTTCGACGACGGCTACCCGGTGCCGCACGAGCTGACCACCGACGAGATCGGCCGCGTGGTCGACGACTTCCGCGAGGCCGCCCGGCGGGCCGTCGACGCGGGCTTCCAGGTCGCCGAGGTGCACGGTGCGCACGGCTACCTGATCGGCCAGTTCCTCTCCCCGTACACCAACCGCCGCACCGACGAGTACGGCGGCAGCTTCGAGAACCGCGTCCGCTTCGCCCTCCAGGTCGTCGACGCCGTCCGTGAGGTGTGGCCCGAGGAGCTGCCGGTCTTCTTCCGCGTCTCCGCGACGGACTGGCTCACCGAGAACCCCGAGGACGAGCGCGAGGGCTGGACCGCCGACGAGACCGTGCGGCTGGCGGCGCTCCTGCGGGACCACGGCGTGGACCTGCTCGACGTCTCCACGGGCGGCAACGCCCCCCGCGTCCGCATCGCGACCGGCCCCGGCTACCAGGTGCCCTTCGCCGAGCGCGTGAAGAAGGAGACCTCGATGCCCGTGGCGGCCGTAGGCCTCATCACCGACCCGCAGCACGCCGAGAAGATCCTCACCGAGGGCCGCGCGGACGCGGTGCTCCTCGGCCGTGAACTGCTGCGCAGCCCCTCCTGGGCCCGGGACGCCGCCCGCGCGCTGAACGGCACCGTACACGCCCCCGAGCAGTACGGCTATGTGATCTGACCTGCTGTCACGGCGTTCCCTTTCGCCCCGGCCGCCCCCTTCGCACCCAAGGTGTGCGAAGGGGGCGGTCTGCGTGCGCCCTCCGTCCGGGCCGCACCGCCCTCATTTTCTATCGTTGAAAAAACCTTCTGCACGACTGTTGTTTTGCGTTTGGTGCTGTGGCTCAATGTTCGATTGTGTGCTGTGCCTCACGGGTACGAGGCACTTCAGCTCTCTCGACAGGACGACGCCTTGAGACGACAAACGCCCCACCCCCGCGCTCTGTTCAGGACAGCGGCCTGCGCCGCCGCGCTCCTCATCCCCCTCGGTGCCACCCTTGTCCCGGCCGCCGCAGCCGCCCCGGCGTCCGCCGCATCGACCACGTTCAAGGCCGGTGACCCGGCCACCACGGTCCACGGGCTGAAGGGTGAGTACTTCAGCATGTCCGCGCCCGGCGCGCGGGACTTCGACAAGCTCGGCGGGGTCGCCCTCGACCCGCAGATCAACTTCCCCGGTCTCACGGGCACGTTCCAGTCCACCACCGGCCGCACGGAGAACACCACGGCCCGCTGGACCGGCTTCATCACCGCGCCCGAGGACGGTGACTACACCTTCTCCGCCAGCGGCGACAACGGCTTCCGGCTCTACATCGACGGCAAGGCCGTCATCGACCACTGGGTGCCCGACTGGGACAACGAGCAGACCAGCCAGCCGATATCGCTCAAGGCCGGCGAGCCGCACACGTTCAAGCTGGAGATGTTCCAGGACATCGGCGGCGCCAACATGTTCCTGCGCTGGTCCAGCGCGAACCAGGCCAAGCAGATCGTGCCGGAATCCGCCTTCACCCCGCCCGCCGACTTCGAGGTCTACCCGGTCGGGCTGAGCGTCGCGGACAACGGCACGGAGCTGCACGCCGTCTTCGAGGACGAGGTCAGCGACTACGCGGACCTGAAGAACCACCTCACCGTCGAGGCCGACACCACCCCGATGCCGGTCAAGTCCGTCACCCGGGCCGGCGACGGCAAGGAACTCGTCGTCGAGCTGGACGCGGCCGTCCTCAAGGACCAGCGCGTCAAGATCGCGTACGACGGGAAGGCCGGCCTCAAGTCGGGCGGCGAGACCGTCCCGGAGATCAACCGCACGGCCACCAACAACTCCACGCACCGCATCACCACCAAGTGGGGCGACAAGGTCGACCGCGACCACCCGCTGCCCGAGTACCCCCGGCCGCAGCAGGTGCGCGACAAGTGGAAGAACCTCAACGGCCAGTGGGAGTTCGCCGGGGCCAAGGCCGGCGAGCAGCCCGTCTTCGGCAAGAAGCTCGGTGAGCGCATCACCGTGCCGTACCCGGTCGAGTCGCAGCTCTCCGGTCTCGAACGCCACGAAGACCACATGTTCTACCGCAAGCTCGTCACCGTCCCGGAGAACTGGGCCGTCAAGGGCGACAAGTACGGCAAGAACAACCGGCTGAAGCTCAACTTCGGCGCCGTCGACTACCAGGCCACCGTCTGGGTCAACGGCAAGCAGGTCGCCGAGCACACCGGCGGCTACACCGCCTTCAGCGCGGACATCACCGACGCGATCAAGGGCAGCGGCCCGCAGGAGATCGTCGTCGCGGTCACCGACACCACCGGCGCCGACCAGCCCACCGGCAAGCAGTCGGCCAACCCCGGCGGCATCTTCTACACCGCCTCCTCCGGTATCTGGCAGACCGTCTGGATGGAGCCCGTCGCCCCGGCGGCCGTCGACTCCCTGACGACCACCCCGGACATCGACAAGGGCCGCCTGGCCCTGAAGGTGAACTCCGAGGACGCCTCGGCGTCCGCCACGATCACCGCGGTCGCCCGCGACAAGAAGGGCAAGGTCGTCGGCACGGTCACCGGACCGGCCAACAGCGACCTGAGCCTGCCCGTCGCCGAGCAGCACCTGTGGACGCCGGACGACCCGTACCTGTACGACCTTGAGGTCACTCTCAAGGACGGCCGCTCCAAGGACACCGTCGGCAGCTACTTCGGCATGCGCTCCGTCGGCATCGCCAAGGTCGGCGGCTACCAGAAGATCGTCCTCAACGGGAAGCCGTTCTTCTCGCTCGCCCAGCTCGACCAGGGCTTCTACCCGGACGGTCTGAACACCGCGCCCAGCGACGACGCGCTGGTCTTCGACCTGAAGGCGCAGAAGGACCTCGGCTTCAACTCCGTGCGCAAGCACATCAAGGTCGAGCCCGCTCGCTGGTACTACCACGCCGACCAGCTCGGTCTGTTCGTGTGGCAGGACTTCGTCTCCGGCAACCTCCCCACCGAGAAGGGCCACAAGGCCTTCATCGACCAGGGTGCCGAGATGATGAAGCAGTTCCACAACTACCCCTCGATCGGTTCCTGGATCGTCTTCAACGAAGGCTGGGGCGAGTGGGACCGCACCGAGACCGGCAAGCTCACCGAGCAGGTCCAGGCCGCCGACCCCTCGCGCATCGTCAACGCCCACAGCGGTGTCAACTGCTGCAACTCGAAGGGTGACTCGGGCAAGGGCGACATCATCGACCACCACGACTACAACAACACCGACCCGGCCTTCCCGGACGCCAACCGCGCCGCGATGGACGGTGAGCACGGCGGCTTCACCCTGCGGATGCCCGGCCACATGTGGCCCGGCGCCCCGACCGTGATCTACAGCGGTGTCGCCGACAAGGCCGCGCTGACCGCCAAGTACGTCGAGAACACCCGCAAGTACTACCTGGAGGCGGCCGGCGCCGAACTCTCCGGCTCCATCTACACCCAGGTGACCGACCTGGAGAACGAGCTCAACGGCCTCTGGACGTACGACCGCCGCGAGATCAAGGTCGACGCCGCCCAGGTCCGCAAGATCAACCAGGAGGTCATCGCCGCCGGCGCCGCCGCGGGCACCCGCACCCCCGTCAAGGGTGGCGGCTCCTGGTCCCTCGACGAGAACAAGGGCACCAAGGCGGCCGACAGCGGCCCGAACCACAAGGACCTCACCCTCTCCGAGGGCACGTCCTGGAGCACCGGCGTGCACGGCTCGGCCCTGAAGTTCGACGGCAACGGCCAGTACGCCGAGACCGACGGACCGGTCGTCGACACCACCGGCGACTACACCGTCTCCGCCTGGGCGTCCCTGGACGCGCTCCCGGGCAACTACGCCACCGTCGTCAGCCAGGACGGCCGGCGCCAGGAGAACCCCTTCTACCTCCAGTACGGACAGGGCGCGTTCGCCTTCTCCACCCCCGGCGCCCACCGGGCCCGCCTGGAGATCAAGCCCGAGCTCGGCCACTGGTACCACCTGGTCGGGGTCCGCAGCGGTGACGAGATCAAGCTGTACGTGGACGGCAAGCTCGCCTCCACCGCCCCGGCCGGATCGGCCGAGGTCAGCAGCGGCGCCCTGTCCCTGGGCCGCGCCAAGTGGTCGGGCAACAACACCGACTTCTGGAACGGCTCGGTGGACCAGGTCCAGGTGTTCGACAAGGCGCTCACCGACCAGGAGGTGACCGCGCTGCACGACGGCGGGAAGGCGTAACACCCCGCCCTCAGGGACCGCTCCCGGCGGTGCGCGGCACGAGCCCGCACCGCCGGGAGCTTCCGGCTGCCCAGGCGAGCCCGCCGGGCGGCCGGCACCCCGCCGCAACACCCCCTACGCGCCCGCGCCCCCACTGCTCTCCCGGACCAGCAGCCGGTGCGGGACGACGATCCGGCGCGCCGGCAGCCCGGCCAGCCGGCCGAGCACGCGCTCGCTCAGGCACTGCACCGCCCGCTCGGCGATCTGCGCCCGGTCCGGGGCGATCGTGGTGAGCGAAGGGGTGGAGAACCGCCCGTCCTCGATGTCGTCGAAGCCCACCAGCGCCAGGTCGCCGGGCACCCGCACCCCCTGCTCGCCGGCCGCCCGCAGCGCCCCCAGGGCCAGTTCGTCGTTGAAGCAGAACACCGCGTCCGGGCGTTCCGGCAGAAGCAGCAGCTCGCGAAGGGCCCGCGCCCCCTCCTCGCGGTGCAGGTCCGCCACCTCCACCTCGGCGACCGGACCCAGCCCCGCCTCGCGCAGCCCCTGCCGGAAGCCCTCGGCCCGCAGCTCGGCGGTGCCGCGCCCCAGGGCGGACTGCAGCCCGATCGCGGCCACGCGCCGCCGGCCGGCCGCCACCAGATGGCGGGCGGCGTCCCTGGCCGCCGCCACGTTGTCCAGCGCCACATGGTCGATGGACCCGTGCGGCTCGAGTTCGCCGAGGACGACGAGCGGCAGACCGCCCGCGAGCGAGGCCAGTTCGGCCGGGGGAGTCGACCAGGGGCTGATGATCATCCCGTCCATCCGATGGCCCTCGGAGCCCTCCAGCAGCCGCCGCTCCAGGTCCCCGCGGCCCCCGGTGCGCTCCAGGAGCACCGTCCAGCCGCGCTCCTGCGCTGCGTCGATGAGGAGGCCCGTGAGCGCCCCGAAGTAGGGGGAGTGGATCTCCGGGACGGCCACGCCGATGAGGCCCGTGCGGCCCTGCCGGAGGTTGCGGGCGGCGAGGTTGGGCCGGTAGCCCAGCTCCTCCACCGCGGCCAGCACGCGGGCCCGGGTCGCCGGGGCGACGGCGGCCGCGTTGCTCACCACGTTGGAGACGGTCCTGACGGACACGCCGGCGAGCGCGGCGACGTCCTTGAGTCTCGCTGCCACGTTCGGTGCTCCTGCTCTCTGCCGGCGGGCGGAGGGCCCGCGCCCTGTGCGCAGTGACCGTAACAGGTGGCGCGAGGTCCCTCCGTGCAGACTCTTGCCACGTTGGTTGCAACGTTGCAATATGGAGCGCGCCCCGACAGGACCGCCTCGACGGATAGGACCACGCCATGACTGAGACCACGACCGCCACCGCCCCGTTCCCGCCCGCCGAAGACGCGGTGCGCGATTTGTACAGCGCCGGGATCACCGCGTGCCGAGGGGCGTTCAGCCGGGAGTGGGCGGACCGGATGCGCGAGGACATCGACGCCGCCTTCGTCGAGGCGCGAGGCCGGGAGGGCGGCGCGGTCGGCCGCGGCCCCCACCGCTACTACGTGGAGATCCACCCGGAGCAGCTGCGGGGCTTCGTGGACCTCGTCGACCACCCCTGGGTCCGCGCGGTCAGCGAGGCGGTCCTCGGTCCCGACTACCGCATCGTCGAGCTGGGCTTCGACGTGCCGCTGGCCGGTGCGGTGAACCAGCCCTGGCACCGGGACTTCCCGATGCCGGAGGAGACCCGCCGCGACCGCCGGCTCACCTCGCTCGCCTTCAACCTCACGGCCGTCGACACGCGCGAGGACATGGGCCCGTTCGAGATCGCGCCCGGCACGCAGTGGGACGACGACGCGCGCTTCGGGCACGCGATGTTCCCGCGCCGCGAGGACTACCCGCGCTACGAGGCCCTGGCCGAGCGCAAGTTCCCGCAGCGGGGCGACATCTCGGCCCGCTCGGCCCTGACCGTCCACCGGGGCACGGCCAACCAGTCGCCCGACCCCCGTCCGGTCCTGGTGCTGGGTGTGGACGCCCCGGGCGCCGGCAACGACGGCCACCACGACATGGCGGTCACCCGGGAGTTCTGGGCGGCCCTGCCCGAGCGGGTCCGGGCGCACCTGGGCTGCCCGGTGGTCGACCGTCTCGCGCCCATCGTGCAGAAGCACACGATCGAGGGGCTGGTCATGGGCGACGCGTGACGATGCCGGGGCCGGGCGGAAGACCCGCCCGGCCCCGGCACACTCGCCCTGCCCCACCTCAGGGTGCCCGGGGCACCTCCACCGCCCGGGCGGTCTCCTCGGTGAACGTGTCCGGCTCCTTCGAGGCGTTGCCCAGGACCTGGTTCACCGCCCGCAGCCGGACCGCGTCCACCTCGACGACCCGGCGGTCGTGGGCGGGGAGCCCGTTCGCCACGTTCTCCACGTCGGTGATCCCGGTGTGGACCGAGGCGGACAGGCCCGCCGGCGGCCGGCCGGCCCGGATGCCGGCGATGCTCAGACGAGCTGCCAGAGGTGGTCGTCGCTGCCGTTGTCGTCGAACTGGACGACGTGCGCGCTGTCGTCCATGGACATGTTGTCGACCGCGAGGACCTTGCCGGAGTGGCGGTTGCGGATGCGGTACCAGCCGCCGCCGTCCGGGACGAGCTGCCAGAGGTGGTCGTCGGTGCCGTTGTCGTCGAACTGGACGACGTGGGCGCTGTCGTCCATGGACATGTTGTCGACGCCGAGGACCTTGCCGGAGTGGTGGTTGCGGATGCGGTACCAGCCGTCGCCCTCGGCGACGAGCCGCCAGTCGTGGTCGTCGGTGCCCGTGTCCCCGAACTGCACGACGTGCGCGCTGTTGGCGGTGGACATGACGTCGACGCCGAGGACCTTGCCGGAGTGGCGGTTGCGGATGCGGTACCAGCGGTCGGCGAGCCAGGGCTCCCCGTCCGGCGCGGCCGTCGGGAAGGAGGTGATGCGCAGCCGGGCCGCCCCCATCGGGACGAGCGTGACCTCCTCCACGGGCTCGGTGCTGCGGGCCGGGGAGTCCTGGAGCGGGGCGACCACGTGCTCGTCGTCGGCCGTCCATTCCGGGATGCGGCGGGCCTTCGCGGTGATGGACAGCGGGGTGCCGTCGAGCGTGAAGGGGTTGCCGCCCTTCGTCCCCCGGGCGGTGTGGTGCCGCAGGGAAGCGGCGGGCTTCTTCGCGTCCAGGACGAGCCCGTAGTTCCACGGGCCGGTCGCGTGGACCGCGTACTCCGGGAACTGCTCGGTGCCGCCGATGCGCTCGTACGTCTCGCCGATGCGCAGCGAGTACGTGAGCGGGCCGCGGTCCACGCTGACGGAGCCGTGGTTGTGCGCCCAGGTGCGGACGGTGGTGCGCTGCGGGAAGCGCAGGGTGACCCGGTCCCCGTCGGCCCAGGTGCGGTCGATCCTGGTGAAGGCGGGGCCGGCTGGAGCGTCCACGCGCCGCCCGTTCACCTGGATCTCAGGGGCGTCGCACCAGGCGGGCACGCGCAGCACCAGCGGGAAGCTCAGCCGCTTCGGGGCCTTCAGGGTCAGGGTGACGGTGTCCGTGAAGGGGTAGTCCGTCTCCTCGGTGAAGGTGACCTCGGTGCCGCCGGCGACCTTGGCCGTCACCTCGCAGGCGGCGTACATCGCGGCGGCCAGGCCCCCGTCGGGGGTGGCGAGCCACAGCTCCTCGGTGAAGTACGGCCAGCCCATGCCGTAGTTGTGCGGGCAGCAGCGGTACTGGTCGACGCCGGGCAGGAACGCCTGCATGGCGAAACCGTTCTGGAACTGCCGCTGCGTCTTGGGCGCGTTGTCCAGGTCGACGCTGTTGGCGCTGGTGACGTAGTGGATCGCCCGGCCCGACGGGTCGAGCGAGGCGGGCAGCGAGTTGAACGCCAGCTCCTCGCAGCGGTCGGCCCACAGCGGGTCGCCGGTGATCCGGGTCAGCAGCTGGTGGCTGGCCATGAACTCGACGATGCCGCAGGTCTCGAAGCCCTGCCGGGGGTCGCCGTGCCCGGGGCGCGCGTTCTCGTCCCCGGCGAACCCGCCGCCGGGGAACTGGCCGTACTGGTCCATGGCCTTGCCGTACGTCCCGTACGTGTCACGGGTGTCCTGGGCCGAGCCGCTGCGCAGCGCGTACTGGGCGGGCTCGCGGAAGCCCTGCGCGATGTTCACGTTGTGCGGGTTGACCAGGTTGTCGCCCCAGTCGGCGCCGTTCGTGTGGATCTTGTCGGCGAGATCCAGCAGGAAGGAGTCCCCGGTGCGGTTGTAGAGCCAGAACACGCTGTCCAGGCCGTCGCCCCAGCGCAGCGCGATCCAGCTGGTGTTGAAGGCGCCGGGGCCCTGGGTGTTCATGTAGCGGAAGAACCGGCTGAGGAAGGGGATGATCCGGGTGTCGCCGGAGTACTCCTGCCAGGAGCGCAGGGCCTGCACCAGCGGCAGGAACGGCCAGAAGTCCGGGCCGCCGTTCAGCGAGGTGCGCAGGGCCTTCGGGCCGAAGAACCCGTCGGACTGCTGGGTGGCGAGGATCGCGTCGAACCAACGGCGCACCGAGGCGAGTGCCTTGGTGTCGCCCGTGACGATCGCCAGGTCGGTGTAGCCGCGCAGCCAGTACGGGACCTCCTCCCAGCCGCCGAGTTCCGGGCGGACCCAGCCGGTGGCCGAGAAGTCCAGGAAGTGCGAGAACTCCTCGTACCGGCCGCACAATCCGTCCAGCTGGAGCTTCAGCTGTCCGGCGAGCCAGCCACGCGCGGTGACCTTGCCGGGCGGGAGCTTCAGGAAGGCGGTGGGGTGCAGGGGTGCGGCGTTGGGGGAGTAGTGGCCGCCGTGCGCGGGGCGCACCCGGTGCTCGGCGGCGGTCGCCGTGGCCGACCAGCGGCCGGCCGCGGTGGTGGCGGCGATGGTGGCGAGGGCGCCGGTCATGAGTTGTCTGCGGTTCAGGGGCATGGGGAAGGACTCCTGCTCTGCCGGAGACGGGACCCCGGCTTCGTTATGCACATGACAAGGAGGCCGCAGTGCGGCGCTCCGGACCGGTGTGCGCATGCTGAAGGACGCCGTGGCGATCCGGGCGGAGGATGCGGCATGCGTTCTGCAACGTTGGAAAATGAGGTTCCGGCGGTATGACAGCACGCCGCCAGGCGGCTGTCCAGGGGTGCGGCGGCATCCCTTCCGGTGGGGCGGCCGGGCCGGGGCGGACGGCTCCGACACATTTTGGAAACGCATCGGCAACGCTCTTGCCGCCTGTGCCGCACCGCCTATATAACGTTGTAAACCGAGCCGCCGAGAGGCCGCGCAGGCTCTCACGACCGCAGTTTGTGCAGCTAGGGGCTGTCTCCCAGCGGGGCCGTGAGTCCAGTGACGTCAGCCGCCGTGCAGCGGCCGATGCATCGTCCAGCCATGACCGACCGCACGCTCCTCGGCGTGCCGTCATCCCGCCAAGGAGCTCCCGCGCATGATGATCCAGCGCCGATCCCGTACCCTCGCCGTGGCCTGCCTGCTCGCCGCCACCGCCACGCTGGCCGTTTCCGGCTGCTCCAAGTCGGAGACCTCGGACAACGCGAGCAGCAACAGCAGCCAGGCGGCCCAGGCGGCCAAGACCCCCGAGTCGTCGTCCGGTTCCGGCTGCTCGCTGCAGAGCTACGGTGCGCCGAAGCTCGACCTGAAGAACGCCGTGGTCGGCTTCTCCCAGTCGGAGAAGGAGGCCAACCCGTTCCGTATCGCCGAGACCCAGTCCATCAAGGACGAGGCGAAGAAGCTCGGCGTCAAGAAGCTCCTCACCACCAACGCCCAGTCGCAGCTGTCCAAGCAGATCAGCGACATCCAGGACATGCTCGCCCAGGGCGCCCAGCTCCTCATCGTCGCCCCGCTGAACTCGGACGGTCTGGAGCCGGCCCTCAAGGCCGCCGCCGCCAAGAAGGTCCCGGTCCTCACCGTCGACCGCAAGCTCAACGCCACCGCCTGCAAGGACTACGTGGCCTTCCTGGGCTCCGACTTCGTGGAGCAGGGCAAGCGCGCCGCCGACGCGATGATCAAGTCGACCGGCGGCAAGGGCAAGGTCGCCATCCTCCTCGGCTCCTCGGGCAACAACGTCACCACCGACCGCACCAAGGGCTTCGTCGACCAGCTCAAGGCCAAGGCCCCCGGCATGGAGATCGTCGCCCAGCAGACCGGTGAGTTCGCCCGCGACAAGGGGCAGCAGGTCACGGAGCAGCTGATCCAGTCCAAGCCCGACATCACCGCCATCTACGCGGAGAACGACGAGATGGGCCTCGGCGCGCTCACCGCGGTGAAGGCCGCCGGCAAGAAGCCCGGCAAGGACATCAAGATCGTCTCCGTCGACGGCACCCGCAACGCCGTCCAGGCCATCGTCAACGGCGAGTACAACGCCGTCATCGAGTCCAACCCGCGCTTCGGCCCGCTCGCCTTCGCGACCGCGCAGAAGTTCTACGGCGGCGAGGAGATCCCGGAGAACGTCATCATCAGCGACCGCGCCTACGACGAGGACAACGCCAAGTCCACGGTCGGCAACGCGTTCTGACCCGGCCCGGCACCATCTGCCCGTACCGGCTCCGTCGGTTCACCGCCGCCGTGGCGCTTCCCCGCCACGGCGGCCCCCGGGCCCACACCCTTGGAAGAGCGGAAGGCCAAGACCAGCCATGGCACCACCCGAAGCAGTACCGCAGCCGCCGGAGCCGGCCGCCGATGTGAAGGAGACGAGCGCGACCGCCACGGCACCTGCCGTCCTGGAGGCCCGCTCGGTGAGCAAGCGCTTCCCGGGCGTCGTCGCCCTCGACGGCGTCTCCTTCTCCCTGCGCGCCGGCGAGACCCACGCCCTGGTGGGGGAGAACGGAGCCGGGAAGTCCACCCTCATCAAGGTGCTCACCGGCGTCTACCGCCCCGACGAGGGCGAACTGCGGCTGTCCGGACAACAGGTCGCGTTCACCCGGCCGTTCGAGGCCCAGCAGGCCGGGATCTCCACGATCTACCAGGAGGTGAACCTCGTCCCGCTGATGAGCGTGGCGCGCAACATCTTCCTCGGCCGCGAACCCAGGAACCGCTTCGGCCTGATCGACTTCCCCCGGATGCACCGCGAGGCCACCGAACTGCTCGAAGGCTTCGGTGTCCGCGTCGACCCGAAGCGCCCCCTGCACACCCTGGGCATCGGCACCCAGCAGATGGTCGCGATGGCCCGCGCCGTCTCCGTCAACGCCCAGGTCGTCATCATGGACGAACCCACCTCCTCGCTGGAGCCCCGTGAGGTCGAGACCCTCTTCCGGGTCATCGAGGACCTGCGCGGACGCGGCATCGCCGTCCTCTACGTCAGCCACCGCATGGACGAGCTGTACCGGATCTGCGAACGCGTCACCGTCCTGCGCGACGGTCACCACATCCACACCGGCGACCTCGCCGACCTCGACCGGATGCAGCTCGTCTCGATGATGCTCGGCCGCGACCTGGCCGAGGTGCGCCGCGAAGGGCTCACCAGCTTCGGCACCGAGGGCCACGACGCGGCGCGCACCCCGGTGCTCACCGCCACCGGCCTCTCCCGCGACCACCAGCTGCACGACATATCCCTCGACCTGTACGCGGGTGAGGTCCTCGGTCTCGGCGGGCTCCTCGGCTCCGGCCGCAGCGAGACCGCCAAGGCCATCGCCGGAGCACTGAGCCTGGACGCCGGCGAGGTGAGCATCGGCGGACGCACCCTGCGCAGACTCACCTCCGCGGGAGCCATCCGCTCCGGCATCAGCCTGCTGCCCGAGGACCGCAAGGCCGAGGGCATCGTCCCCGGCCTCTCGGTCCGCGAGAACATCGTGCTGGCCGCGATGCCCCGCCTCTCCCGGGCCGGCATCGTCTCCCGCGCCAAGCAGGACCGCGTCGTCGACATCTTCATGAAGCGGCTGCGGATCAAGGCGGCCAGCCCCGAGCAGAAGGTCGGCGAACTCTCCGGAGGCAACCAGCAGAAGGTCCTGCTGGCCCGCTGGCTCTGCCTGGAGCCCAAGGTCCTGCTGCTCGACGAACCCACCCGGGGCATCGACGTCGGCGCCAAGGCCGAGGTCCAGAGCCTCATCGACGACCTCGCCCGCGAGGGCCTCGCCGTCCTGCTCATCTCCTCCGACATCGAGGAACTGATCGAGGGCGCCGACCGCATCGTCGTCCTGCGCGGCGGCGTGGTCGCGGGTGAACTGGCGGGCGACGAGGTGGCCGAGAGCCATCTGCTCGAAGTACTCGCCGACCACTCACCGGCAGCCGAGGACAAGGCGCCGGCCGCCAAGGAGGACCCCCGATGACCCAGGCCGCAGTCACCACCCCCGCAGCCCGGCCACTGGCCCGGCTGCGCGACCCCGCCTGGTACCAGGAGTACGGCGTCTACCTCGCCGTCGCGGTCGTCCTCGTCTTCAACGCCCTGTTCACCGAGCACTTCATGACGGTGGACAACCTCCGCACCCAGCTCGTCCAGGTCGCCCCGATCGTCATCGTCGCCCTCGGCATGGCGCTCGTCATCGGCACCGAGGGCGTCGACCTCTCCGTCGGCTCGACCATGGCACTGGCCGCCGCGCTGCTGCCGCTCTACCTCGGCTACGGACTGGTCCCGGCCCTCGTCATGGCGATGCTGGCCGGCGCCCTCGTCGGAGCGGTCAACGGCACCCTGGTCTCCCTCGTCGGACTCCAGCCGATCGTCGCCACACTGGCCCTGTTCGTCGGTGGCCGGGGCCTGGCCCTGGTCATGGCGGACAGCCAGCTCAAGCAGATCGTCAACCCCGACCTGCTGTCCCTGGGCACCGGTTCCTTCCTCGGCATCCCCCTGGTCGTCCTCATCGCCGGTGTCCTCGCCGTCGCCGTGGCCTTCCTCGTCACCCGGACCACCTTCGGCCGCCAGGTCGTCGCCATCGGCGGCAACCGCTCCGCGGCCGCACTCGCCGGACTGCCCGTACGGCGGGTGCTCATCGGCGTGTACGTGATCTGCGGGGTGCTGGCCGCACTCGCGGGCATCCTGGCCACCGCCAGGCTCACCGCCAGCGACCCCTCCTCGCTCGGCACACTCATGGAACTCTCCGCCATCACGGCGGTCGTGGTGGGCGGCACCCCGCTCAACGGCGGCTCCATCCGGATCCTCGGCACCGTCGCCGGCGCCCTGCTGATGCAGCTGCTGCGCGCCACCCTCATCAAGCACGACCTGCCCGACTCCACCGCACAGATCGCCCAGGCGGCCATCATCATCGCCGCCGTCTACGTCGCCCGGGAGCGTCGGTCCCGATGAACGAAACCTCACCCGCCCCGGTGGCCTCCGCCCCGGCACCGCGCAAGACCCCCCCGACGTCCGGCGGCACCACGCCGAAGCCCGGCACCGGGGCGCAGCGTCCGACCGGCCGCAGGATCACCGAACTCCTGCAGCGCCAGGGCGTGCTGGTCGTCCTCCTCACGGTCGTGATCATCGCGTCCTTCATCTACCCCACGACGTTCGCCACCCTGGACAACACCCGCGGGGTGACCGTCCAGGCCTCGTTCCTGGCCGTCGTCGCGCTCGGGATGACCATGGTCATCATCACCGGCGGCATCGACCTGTCCGTCGGCTCCGTCTTCGCACTGGGCGGGGTACTCGCCGCCTGGGCGTCCCAATGGGGCTTCCTGCCCGCCCTGTTGGTCCCGCTCGTGGTCTGCGGCGCGATCGGCCTGCTCAACGGCTTCCTCGTGGCCCGCGCCGGAATGGCCCCGTTCATCGTCACGCTCGCCACCCTGCTCGGGGCGCGCGGGCTGCTCCTCGCGATCACGGACGAGGGCGCCACCACCTACCTGGTGCCCAAGGACTCCGCCTTCGCCGAACTCGGCCAGGGCGCGATCTGGGGCTTCGGCTATCCGATCTTCATCGCCCTCGCCCTGTTCGGCGCCGGCGGACTGCTCCTGCAGCGCACCTCGTTCGGGCAGACGATCTTCGCCGTCGGCGGCAGCAGCGACGCGGCCACGCTGATGGGCCTGCCGGTCGCCCGTACCAAGATGCTCGTCTACACGCTCAGCGGACTGCTGGCCGGACTGGCCGGCGCGCTCAACGCCGCCCGGCTCTCCTCCGGAGTCACCATCATCGGCGTGGGCATGGAGCTCGACGCGATCTCCGCCGTCGTCATCGGCGGCACCCTCCTCATCGGTGGCGCCGGCGCGATCAGCGGAACGCTCTGGGGCGTTCTGCTCCTCCAGGTCATCCAGAACCTGATCAACCAGATCGGCACGCTGAACTCCTCGTACCAGTCGGTCGTCAGCGGAGGTTTCCTTATCGTTGTCGTCGTGGCCCAGCGCTATCTGGCGCGCGGTCGCAGAACCACCTGAAGCGGTGCCGGGGCCCCACGGCCCCGGCACCGTCCGAGCCGATCGAGCCGAACCGGCGGAGCCGGGCCACCGCGCCTCACCGCGCGCCAAGTCGATTCAGGGGAGTGCCGTGGGCGTCAGCCTCAAGGACGTTGCGCAACGGGCGGGCGTGTCCATCAAGACCGTGTCGAACGTGGTGAACAACTATCAGCACGTCACACCGAAGATGCGGGCCAAGGTGCAGCAGGCCATCGACGAGCTCGGCTACCGGCCGAACCTCACCGCCCGCCATCTGCGCAAGGGCCGCACCGGGATCATCGCGCTCGCCGTCCCCGAGTTCGGCAACCCGTACTTCGCTGAGCTCGCCGGCGCGGTCGTCGACGCCGCCGCCCGGCACGACTACACCGTGCTGGTCGACCACACCGGCGGACTGCGCGAGAAGGAACTCCTGGTCAGCCAGGGATTCCGGTCCCATGTCATCGACGGGCTCATCCTCAGCCCGATCCACCTGGAGACCGAGGACCTGATGGCGCGCACCGAGACCGCGCCCCTGGTCCTGCTCGGCGAGCGCGAGTACGAGGCCCCGTACGACCACATCGCCATCGACAACATCGCGGCGGCGCGCGACGCGGTGCGCCATCTCATCGACCTCGGCCACCGCCGGATCGCCTTCCTCGGCTCCCGAACCGGCCGCGAACGCCAGCCCGCCCACCTCCGGCTGCGCGGCTGGCGCGAGGAACTGGCCGCCGCCGGCATCGAGCCCGACGAGGCGTTGGTCGTCGTCACCGACGGCTACGGCCGCGAGGACGGGGCCTCCGCCATGGCCGCGCTGCTGGACCGCGGCGAGCGGCCCGACGCCGTCTTCGCGTACAACGACCTCATCGCCATCGGCGCCATGCGCACCCTCTCGGAGCGCGGTCTGCGCATCCCCGAGGACGTCGCCGTCGTCGGGTTCGACGACATCGAGGAAAGCCTCTACGGGGCGACCACGCTCACCACCGTGGCGCCCGACAAGGAGGCCATCGCCCGGCTCGCCGTCGACAGCCTCGTCGAGCGCCTCTCCGGCGACCAGCCGACCGAGCCGAGGCGGCCCCGGCCCGGCTACCGGCTCGTCGTCCGCGAATCCACCGTCCCCCGGGCCGCCGCCGCCCAGGCCGCACCGTAGGCCCGGCCCGGACCCCCGCCACACGGGGGGAGTCCGCCGCACCTGTCCCCGGCCCGCCCGTCCGGCCGCCCGCCCGATCGCCCCAAGGATCATTGATGCCTCGCCCCACCGTGCACAGCAAACCGTTCGGCGCCCACGGGCCCACGGACGTCGACATCTGGACGCTCGACTCCGGCACCGGAGTCCGGGCCGAGATCCTCACCTACGGCGGCGTCCTGCACCGGCTCACCGTGCCCGACACCGCCGGCACCCCGGCCTCGGTCGTCCGCTCGCTGCCCGCCCTCGACGACTACACGGGCAAGAACCCGTTCTTCGGCGCCCTCGTCGGCCGTTACGCCAACCGCATCGCGCACGGCAGGTTCACCCTCGACGGTACGGAGCACCAGGTCCCCGCCACCGACCGGGGCCACGCCCTGCACGGCGGCCCCGACGGCTTCAACAACCGTGTCTGGCAGGCCACCGGCACCGCCACCGACGAAGCCGCCGTCCTGCGGCTCACCCTGCACAGCCCCGACGGCGACATGGGCTTCCCCGGCGCCCTGGACGTGACCGTGACGTACACCCTCGACGCGACGGGCACCCTCGCGCTCGACTACACGGCGGCCACCGACCGAGCCACCGTCGTCAACCTCACCAACCACGCCTACTTCGACCTGACCGCCCGGGGCGACATCCTCGGCCACACCCTCCAGGTGGACGCCGGGTACTACCTGCCGGTCGACGAGGAGGGCATCCCCGAGGCCCCCGCCGCTCCCGTCGCCGCCACCCCGTTCGACCTGACCGCACCCCAGGTCCTCGCGGACCGCATCGCCCTGCCGCACGAACAGCTGCGCCGGGCGGGCGGGTTCGACCACTGCTGGGTCCTCGACACTCCGGACACGCCCGGCGGACTGCGCCGCGCCGCCCGCCTCACGGCTCCGGACGGCGGGCGGGTCATGGAGGTGTGGACCACCGAACCCGGCATCCAGGTCTACACCGCCAACCAGCTGGACGGCACCCTGGCCGACCCCGACGGGGGCCATCACGAACGGCACAGCGCCGTCTGCCTGGAGACCCAGCACCTGCCCGACTCGCCCAACCGCCCCGACCAGCCGGCCACCGTCCTGCGCCCGGGCGAGGACTTCCGCAGCCGCACCGAGTTCCGCTTCCCGCATCTGACGAGCCCCTCGTAGAAGCGGCCGGCGCCCAGGCCGGCGAGGACGGTGGCCGGGTTCTGCGAGCGCTCCACCGCCTGCCCCCGTCCGCCCGCGCACGCCGCCCCGGTCTCCGCGAGACCGGGGCCCGGCCGTCCCACCATGCCAGGGGCCCCTCAGGACAGTTCCTGCCCACTGCGTGAACTACGACAAGGCTCGTAGTATGGGGGACCCATACGGAGCGACGATGCGGAGAGCGACCGTGACCCCCGCCAGTACCACCGACCCGGCAGCGGGCGCGCGCACCCTGGCCCACCCCGCCCGCGAGGACATCAGGATCGAGACGGTCCTGCACGCGCTCTCCGATCCGGTACGGCTGTGCGTCGTACGCGAACTGGCCGCCGCCGAGGGCGAGCTCACCTGCTCCTGCTTCGACCTTCCGGTCACCAAGTCCACCAGCACGCACCACTTCCGGGTGCTGCGCGAGAGCGGCATCGTCCAGCAGACGTACCGGGGCACGGCCAAGATGAACGGGCTGCGGCGGGACGACCTGGAGGCGCTGTTCCCCGGGCTGCTCGACCGCATCCTCGAAGCGGCGGCCCGCCAGACGGCGCGCCTCGGCGAGGGCTGACGGGGCTGCGGCCTCCCCGCCCCGGGTCACGTCGCGCCTACGGGGCGTAGCACCTCATTGACCGATCAGCCGCGACGGGACATGCTGTACCCCCGCCCGGCCCGGTTCCGGCGGCGCAGGGGATCGTCGGAACCGGGACGCCTCAGGCGGCGTTTCTGTCGCTGCCCCCGGTGGCGGCGGCCCACTCGACCAGCAGCCGCTGGTACTGCTCCTCGTCCTCCGGGGAGAGGTGACCGCCCGAACGCCGCCACAGGTCGCGAATGTCTTCATTCACCACTGCTGCGGGACGTACGGAATCGGACGGGCACGGAGTCGGGGACATGTCTACCAGGCTAAGGCCACGATGTGACAATCCGACCCATTGCGCGTCAGGGACATCTCTCACATGTGTCTCAGGCAACCTTCTCGGTCAGTCCGAGTTCCCGCAGCCCGTCCGGCCGCTCCTCCACCGGCAGATGACGTACGAAACGCACCTCGCAGCCCAGCGCGGCCGCCCCGCCGTCCGCGTGGCGGTCGTCGCCGACCATCACCACATCCGTCGGAGCCTGTCCCAGAAGTGTGCACGCCGTGTGGAAGAGGCGTGCGTCCGGCTTCTGGACGCCGTGCTCGAAGGAGAGCACATACGCGTCCACGTACGGGTCCAGGCCGTGCGCCCGGAAGACGGGCCGCAGGTCCCAGCCGATGTTGCTGACGACCCCGATCCCGACCCCCGCCTCGCGCAGCCCGGCCAGGACCTCCGCCGCGTCCGGGTAGGGCCGCCAGGCGTCCGGGCTCAGATGGCGGTCGTACAGCGCGTCGTACAGCCCCGGGTCGGGCAGGGCGACCTGGCGGGCCAGACCGGTGTACACGGCGCGGTGCAGCTCCGCGCTCTCGTCGCGGTGCGCCCATCCGTGCGCCAGTTCCCCGGGTATCCGCTTCGGGCTGGGCCCGCCCGGCAGCGCGCCGAACGCCTCCAGCTCCGTCGCGTACCGCTCGAATGCGGCCCGGTCCACGCTCACCCCCCGCTCGGCGAGGGCCGCGGCGAGCCAGGAACGGACGGATTCGATCCGGAACAGCGTCCCGGAGAAGTCGAAGAGGGCACCCTTGATCAGCATGGCACCGATCCTCGCCGACCGTCCGGCAGCGGGCAAGGGCCCCTGTCCGGCCCCCGGCAGCGGGCGGGAGTGCCTGTTCAGCCCTCCGGCAGCGGGCAGGACGGTCCGCCGAGCCTCCGCCGTGGCATGGTGTCCGCTCAGCCGCCCCGCCCGTGGCGCCCGGGAAAGGCGGCGCTCCACCGGTCGAAGCCGCAGACCGCGAAGGCGGTCAGCGCCGCCCCCAGGAGCCACCCGCCCAGGACGTCGGACGGCCAGTGCACGCCCAGATACAGCCGGGTCAGACCGACCCCCAGCACCGAGACGGCCGCCGCGCCCAACGCCGCCCGCCGCAGCCGTGACCACGCGCCGGACCGGTGCAGCAGCCACAGCAGCAGCCCGCAGCTCACCGTCGCCGTCATCGCGTGGCCCGAGGGGTAGGCCGCGTACGAGGCGGAGTCCACCGGGTCGGCCCACCGGGGCCGGTCCCGGCCGACGGCGGCCTTGATTCCCTGCTGCAGAAGCGCGGAGAGCAGGGGCATCGCCGCGACCCAGACCGCGAGCGGCCGGGCCCCGCGCCACCACAGGGCCACCACCGCCACGGCGATCAGGGCGCGCATCGCCCACGGATCCCACAGCCAGTCCGTCAGCAGCCGGTTGACATGGACCAGGCCGGGCTCGGTCACCGCCCGCCGGTGCAGCGCGTTCGCGACCTCGAGGTCCAGATCCGTCAGCGGTCTCCACCGGGCGACGACCAGGGCCGTCACCGCCCCGCCGAGGAGCGCGCAGACGACTCCCGCCCGCGCGAGGGGGGAAACGGTGCGGACGTGTCCGACGGGGGAGAGCAGCGGAATGTGCATGGCACGATCCTCGCCGACGGGCGCCCCCTCCGGCCATTCCAGCACGCCGGAGAGCGGGACCGGCCGGTCGCGGTTACTTCAGAGCGCTGAGCCCCGGGACGAACGCCACCAGCAGCGGCACCACGGGCACCAGGGCCGCCGCCGCGGTCAGCCGCAGCCGCCGTCCGGCCGTGAGCCTGCCCGCCGGTGCCAGCAGCCGGTTCACCCGCTGCGGCAGCTCCGCGTCCGCGGTGGGGAAGGGGCCGAACACGCCCCGGTCCTCGTTGAGTTCGACCAGGGCGAGGGCGGTCGTCAGCCGGCCGAAGCGCCGCGAGGCGACGTCGTCGGCGGCCAGCTCGACCAGCCGGTGCATCTCGTTCCGGAAGGCCGCGAACACCGGAACCTGCGGGAATCCGGAGGCCAGCGCCTCCGAGCAGTTGAGCAGCCAGTCGTGCCGAGCCTGCGCATGGCCCTGCTCATGGGCCAGGACCGCGTCGAGCCGACGTCCCTTCAGCCGGCCCAGCGCGGCCGTGGTGATGACGAGTCGGGGCGCGGCGCCGGGCAGCCACCAGGCGTCGGGGCGCTCACCCTCCAGCACCACCAGACGCCCGCTCCCCGGATCTTCGCCGGGCATCAGCGGGGCGCGCACCAGGAGTTCGGCCCGCCGCTGCCTGCGCCGCAGATGCGCCCGGTGGATCACCCGGGCCAGCATGGCCGCCGTCCACACCCCACCGAGGGCCAGCAGCACCGCCATCACCGCCGACCACGGCCCGTAGGCCGCGAGCGCGTACGCCTCCACGACGGCGTGCGGCGCGGGCGCGAAGACATGGCCCCGCACCGCCTGCCACGCCGTGGCGGCGCTGAACGTCATGGAGAGGGTGAATGAGAGCAGCACCGCGGCCACCACGCACTGCCACACCCACAGGGCCACCACGGGCTCCCGCTCGGGCCACCGGGCCCGCGCCATCAGACGCGGGGTCACGACGGCGGCCAGTGCACCGAGCAGCAGCAGCGCTAGGGAGACCCACATGGCGTCAGCCTATGAGGGCCACGCCACACACGGGTATGGGTCCGCACACCAAGTGACGCACACCACGAAGGGTGGCCTTCTCCGTCTCACAGGGTGAGCAGCATCGCGAACATGGCTATGCCCATGGTCAGCCGGCAGGCCAGTGCCAGCTCGGGGCGCGTCCCCCACCCCGCGGACGGCGGCCCGCCCGGGACCGTCGCGGTCACCGGCACCAGCCGGGCGCCCGAGCGCAGCACGTACACCGCGTAATAGACGAGGAGCAGCCCCGTCAGCAGAGGTATGCCGCCCGCTCCGGCCATGCCGGGGGAGCCCATCGTGTGCGCGGCGTGGCCGCCGTGCCCCCCCGCTCCGGCCCGGCCCATCACGAGGGCCATGTAGACCATCGCCGAGGAACCGACCAGGTGATGCAGATGGTGACCGCTGCGCCGGGAGAACCACAGGGCCCGCAGCGCCGCCGCCCCGAACAGCACCGCGTACACCCCCCAGCCCCAGGCGGGCGGGGCGACGGCGGCGGCCGGCACGGCCATCGCGGCCATACCGAAACCCATCAGCGCCTCCGCCCGCGCGGTCCTGCGCTCCTCCTCGCTTCCCGTACGGGTGCGCAGCAGGCAGTACGAGCCCGTCACCGCGCACAACGCCATCAGCAGCCATCCGGACATCGCCGGTCCGTGCACAGCGGCCCTCCCCCCGGGCGAACGCCATCTCCGTCGACCAGTAGATGCCCGGGGCCGCACGCCCGTACGCGGCGCACTGGGGTACAGGGGGAGCGCGCGGCGGGAGTGTTTCCTCGATGCGCCTGGTGCGGGCGCCCCCGCGCGCCCCCCGAGGGGGCCGCCCGGAGCAGGGACGCGTTCGGCGGAGTTACGCTGCTGCGGCACCGCCCTCGCACAGATTCGGAGAAACCCCGCATGGACACCGCGCCGCCCCGGGACACGGGAGAGCTGACGTTCCGCGACGCCGCCGAAGCGGACATACCCGCGCTCGTGGAGCTGATCGAGTCGGCGTACCGCGGCGACAGCAGCCGCGCAGGATGGACCACCGAGGCGGACATCCTCCAGGGCCAGCGCACCGATCCGCGGGGGGTGCGCGAGGTGGTGGAGAGCCCGGGCAGCCGACTGCTCGTCGTGGAGCGCGACGGCGTCCTCGTCGCCTGCTGCCAGCTGGAGCACCGGGGAGAGGCCGCCTACTTCGGCATGTTCGCGGTCCGCCCCGTGCTCCAGGGCGCCGGCCTCGGCAAGGTGATCATCGCCGAGGCCGAGCGCACCGTCCGGGAGAGCTGGGGTGTGCGGGAGATGCACATGACCGTGATCTCCGTCCGGGAGGAACTCATCGCCTGGTACGAGCGCCGGGGCTACCGCCGTACGGGCAAGCTGTCCCCGTTCCCGTACGGCGACGAGCGCTTCGGCATCCCGCAGCGCGACGACCTCGCCTTCGAGCTGCTGATCAAGGAGCTGGCCGGCTGACCGCTACGCGGCGCCGCCGCCGCGGCGGATGTCGGGATGATCGGTGGTCACGCCGTCGAGTCCCAGCCCCTCGGCCAGCCGCAGCTGGTCCTGGGTGTTGACCGTCCAGCCGAACACCGTCAGACCCTCTGCATGGGCCTTCTCGACCAGCTCCAGCGTGATGCGCCGGATGTTGAGCACCAGCCGGGTGGCGCCCACCGCCTTCGCGCGGTCCACCAGATCGGCACCCCACCGGCTGGCCACGAGGGCCGTCCGTACGCCCGGGACCAGCTGCGCGATCTCGGCGATCGCCTCGTCGTGGAACGAGATCACCTCGACGCGCTCGACGAGATCGCGCTCGTGCATCACCCCGGCCAGGGTGCGGGCGGCGGCCACGTCCTTGATCTCCGCCTGGAGCGGGGAGCGTACGGCGTCCAGGACCTCCTCGAAGACGGGTACCCGCTCACCCAGGCCGGCGTCGAGCGCGCGCAGCTCGGCGAGCGTCTTCTCCGCGATCGGCCCCTCGCCGTCCGTCGTGCGGTCCACGTCCGCGTCGTGCATGACGGCCAGCGCGCCGTCCTTGCTCAGATGCAGGTCCAGCTCGATGAGGTCCACGCCCTCCCGCTCGGCGCGGACGAACGACCGCAGAGTGTTCTCCGGCTCGATTCCCGCAGCTCCGCGATGACCGATCGTGAGAATGGACAAGGCACGCTCGCTTCCGTCGACGCTCTGTTCCCGTGCGCTGCTCCTGCCCGCACGGCATGGCGGTATGACCGCGATCGGCAGCCTAGCGGCCCCCGCCCGCCGGGCGGGGGAAGGGCGGGCCACCCGCGAAGCGCGGTGTGCACCCGCTGAAGAACCTGTCTCAACGGCATTCGACAGGAAAAATGACGGTGACCATGGGGGTTTCGCAGGATAATTTTCATATTCCCACTTGTCCCCGGGGCGTGCACGTGGATACGGTTGTCGGACGCGAGGTTCTCCCGTGGAGGAAGTGTGATGACGGAAATTCTTGTGCACGACGCCGCATCCGGCGACATAGCTGCTGCCACGCGGGTGATCGAGCACCCGGCCTGGCCCGCGCTCAAGAATGCCGTGGAGGAGATCCGTCCCTGGCAGTCGAAGGACGGCTCCATCGACTTCGACGCGCAGGGCGCGCCCGCACCGGAGCTCGCCGAGGCCGCCGTGGAACGGGTGATCGCCGCCGTCGAGCAGCTCTCCCCCTTGCTCCCGCACGACGCCGCTTACCACCGCGCCCTCGTCGAGGACCTGCGCCGCTGGGTGGGCGGTGGCTTCGGCGTCCCCGACTTCCTGGACTCCCTGCTGGCCTTCCAGCCGGCCAAGGGGCGCGCCGACGGACTCCAGCACCTGGTCGTCTTCGCGATGTACACCCAGAACGGCAACCCCGACCGCAACCTCGAAGCGGTCGTGCTGCGGATGGTCTGGCCCGAGTGGCTCGCCGAACTGGAGGCCACCCGCTACGACAACCCGCTGTTCTGCGGCATCACCTTCGAGGACTTCACCTCCGGCTACGACACCAACTCCGCGGTCCTCTTCCCCGAGACCATCGCGGTCCGCGAGGCCCCCGAGCGCTTCAGCTGGGGCGGCATCTTCTGCGACCGCGAGGCCGCCCGCTTCCGCCGCGTCACCGAGGCGGCCGTCGGACTCCTCGGCGTCGAACTGCCCGACGACATCGGCGCGATGATCGGCGACCAGCAGCGCTGCGAGCAGGCGTTCGTGCTCTGGGACATGGTCCACGACCGCACCCACAGCCACGGTGACCTGCCGTTCGACCCCTTCATGATCAAGCAGCGCCAGCCGTTCTGGATGTACGGCCTGGAGGAGCTGCGCTGCGATCTCACCGCCTTCAAGGAGGCCGTGAAGCTGGAGGCCGAGGGCAACACCCACGGCCGCGACGTGCAGTACGCCGTCCTGTTCGACCGGATGTTCCGCTTCCCGGTCACCGGCGAACGCGTCCGCAACTACGACGGCCTCGGCGGCCAGCTCCTCTTCGCCTACCTCCACAAACACGACGTCGTGCGCTGGACCGACAACACCCTGCGGATCGACTGGGAGCGGGCCCCGCAGGTCACCAACCAGCTCTGCGCCGAGATCGAGAAGCTCTACCGCGAGGGCATCGACCGTCCCAAGCTGGTCCACTGGTTCGCGGCGTACGACCTCGTCTCCACCTACCTCGCCCCGCACCCCGGATCCCGCTGGGCCAAGGGGCCGGACGCGCTGGACCTCTCCCAGCCGCCGCGGAAACTCGTGGACGACGTGCTTCCGGACGAGTTTCCCCTGAGCATGTTCTATGAGGCCCTCTCCAAGAAGCTGAAGAACGTGATCGCCTCGACCAAGGGCATCACCGCCTCGGACGCGGGGAAGGCTGCCGCGTGAGCACAGGTCCCAAGGAGGCGGAGGCCATGAACGGAACAAGCACGGGCGACGCGGACGGCGCGCTCGAAGGCGCCGTGGTCGCCGTCGCGGGGGCCGCCGGACCGGCCGGCCGCGCCACACTGCTCCGGCTCGCCGAGGCGGGCGCCGTCGTCGTCGCCTCGGACTCCCACCCCACCCGGCTCGCCGAAGCCGTCGACGCGGCGCGCTACGCCCACGGCGGCGCCACCGTCACCGGCGACACCGTCGACCTCCTCGACCTCGGCGCCACCCGGGAATGGGCGGCCAAGACGGAGAAGGAGTTCGGCCGCATCGACGGCCTGGTCCACCTCGTGGGCGGCTGGCGCGGCAGCGCGAACTTCGCCGAGACCGACCCCGCCGACTGGACGCTGCTGGAGAAGCTGCTGATCCGCACGGTGCAGAACACCTCGCTGGCCTTCCACGACTGCCTGCTGCGCAGCGACCGGGGGCGCTTCCTGCTGACCAGTGCGGCGGGTGCGAGCAAGCCCACCGCGGGCAACGCCGCCTATGCCGCGGCCAAGGCCGCGGCCGAAGCGTGGACCCTGGCGCTCGCCGACTCCTTCCGCAAGGCGGGGGGCGACGACGGCCCCCGCAGCGCGGCTGCGATCCTGGTGGTGAAGGCACTGGTGCACGACGCGATGCGCGCCGAGCGCCCGAATGCGAAGTTCGCGGGCTTCACCGACGTCGGGGATCTGGCCGAGGCCATCGCCGGCGTCTGGGACCGGCCCGCCCAGGAAGTGAACGGAAAGCGCCTGTGGCTGACCCCGCAACCGTAAGGACCGACGCGCGTCGCCATCACGACCCGTTGGTACGCGGTTTCGCCAGTGACAACTACGCGGGGACGCACCCCGAGATCCTCGCGGCACTCGCCCTCGCCAACGGCGGCCACCAGGTCGCCTACGGCGAGGACGACTACACGGGCCACCTCCAGCGCGTCATGCACAGCCACTTCGGCCCCACCGCCGAGGCGTTCCCGGTCTTCAACGGCACCGGAGCCAACGTGGTGTCGCTCCAGGCCATGACGGACCGCTGGGGCGCGGTCATCTGCGCCGAGTCCGCCCACATCAACGTCGACGAGGGCGGCGCGCCCGAGCGGGTCGGCGGCCTCAAGCTGCTCACCGTGCCCACCGAGGACGGAAAGCTCACGCCGGAGCTCATCGACCGGCAGGCGTACGGCTGGGACGACGAGCACCGCGCCATGCCGCAGGTCGTATCGATCACGCAGAACACCGAACTGGGCACCGTCTACACGCCCGACGAGATCCGCGCCATCTGCGAACACGCCCACGGGCACGGCATGACGGTCCACCTCGACGGAGCCCGCATAGCCAACGCCGCCGCTTCGCTGGACGTCCCCATGCGCACGTTCACCAACACCGTCGGCGTCGACGTGCTGTCCTTCGGCGGCACGAAGAACGGGGCCATCTTCGGCGAGGCCGTCGTGGTCCTGAACCCCGACGCCGTCCGTGCCATGAAGCACCTGCGCAAGCTGTCCATGCAGCTCGCCTCCAAGATGCGCTTCGTCTCCGTGCAGCTGGAGGCCCTGCTCGCGGGCGACCTCTGGCTGCGCAACGCCCGGCACGCCAACGCCATGGCTCAGCGGCTCGCCGAGGGCGTGCGCGCGGTGGACGGCGTGGAGATCCTCCATCCCGTCCAGGCCAACGCCGTCTTCGCGCGGCTGCCGCACGCGGTCGGCGAACGGCTGCAGAAGCGTTTCCGGTTCTACTTCTGGGACGAACGCGCCGGTGACGTGCGCTGGATGTGCGCCTTCGACACCACGGAGGAGGACGTCGACGCCTTCCTCCTCGCGCTCAAGGAGGAGATGGCCGCCGGCTAAGGGCAGCCAGGAGCCCTCGGGGCGCGGACGGCCGGTCCGCGCCCCGGTGCGACGTTTCAGCCGCGCTCGCGCACCTCGGCGGGCGTCGGAGCCGTACCGCCCAGGTGCGCGGGCACCCACCACGTGTCACTCGCGTCCTTCGGCCGGACCGGATAGGCCCGCTGGGCGGCTTCGAGCAGTTCCTGCACCCGTTCGCGCAGCCGGCGCGTGATGGCGCCCGCGTACTGGTCGGCGGGGGCCTCCACGGGCTCGCCGACGCGGATGGTGACCGGGATGTGGTTGCGTTTGAAGTTACGCGGCCGGCCCTTGGTCCACAGCCGCTGTGTGCCCCACAGGGCCATCGGGATCAGCGGCACCCCGGCCTCCTGGGCCAGGCGCGCCGCACCCGACTTGAAGCTCTTGAGCGTGAAGGACTCCGAGATCGTCGCCTCGGGGAACACCCCGACGATCTCACCGGACCGCAGCGAGGCCAGCGCATGGGCGTACGCGTCCTCGCCCTGCTTGCGGTCGACGGGAATGTGCTTCATACCGCGCATCAGCGGCCCGGAAACCTTGTGCCGGAAAACGGATTCCTTGGCCATGAAACGGACCAGCCGCTTCTGCGGGAGCGCTGCGAGCCCACTGAAGACGAAGTCCAGATAACTGATGTGATTGCTGACCAGAACAGCGCCGCCGGTCTGCGGGATGTGCTCCGAACCCTGAGTGTCGATCTTCAGGTCGAGCGCCTTGAAAAACGTACGAGCGGCGCCGATGACCGGCCGATAGACGAGTTCTGCCATCTGGGGAAGACCCTTTCTTCAGCGCCCGCGGAGGTTGTCCCGGCGGAAGTTACGCAGCCGTAGGTTTTCGGCATTGGGGCGATCGTGCCCCATGCGGCGACGCGGTGGCCAGTCCCGGCGCCGCCGGGGCGCGAGATTCTCGTCACGTACGGCCGCCGGGGAATGCCCGCGCCGCCGCGGGCGCTGACCCTTTGCACAGAACTCTGACAGGAGGCCGAAGGTGGACGGGCAGGCGCATACGGAGAGGCTGGACGCGGCGCGACTCGGCGCGGCACTGGGGGAGCGGGCCACCCTCGTCCAGTTCTCCAGCGCCTTCTGCCAGCCTTGCCGGGCCACGCGCCGCACCCTCGCGGAGGTGGCCGGGATGGTCGATGGGGTCGCCCATGTGGAGATCGACGCGGAGGCGCATCTCCCGCTCGTACGGGCCCTGGACATCAGCCGGACCCCGACCGTGCTGGTCCTCGACGCCGGGGGCCGGATCGTCCGCCGGGCCGTCGGGCAGCCCCGTACCGTCGACGTCGTCGCCGCTCTCGGGCGGGCGATGTGACGGGCCGTGATGCTTCTCCCACCTGGTGGGGCGCCCTTGACTGTATGCGCCACACGTCGTCAGTCTGACGCTATGCCGTCAGATCCCCTTCTCCATGGCCGGGCGTACATCGACCTCGCCTACACCGCCGGCGCGTGCTGTCCGGATGCCTGAGCATCCGCGACCCCGCACCCCGACGCGTAGAAGGACATCTCCATGACGGCAACACCCGGGCTCGGCAATCCGCGCACGGCATCCCCGGACCTCCTGCGTTCGGTGTTCCGGCGGCACGCCGCCGGGGTCGCCGTGATCACCGCCGCCGGCGAGCGGCCCGTCGGCTTCACCGCGACCTCGCTCAACTCCGTGGCCGCCGAGCCGCCCCTCGTCTCCTTCGGCGTCGGCGTTTCGTCCTCCAGCTGGCCGGTGCTCGCCACGGCCGAGCATGTCGGCGTGCACATACTCGGCGAGCACCAGCAGGAGCTGGCCGCCACCTTCGCCCGCAGCGGCGCCGACCGGTTCGGGCCGTCCACCTTTTGGCGCAGCGGCCCGGAAGGCGTTCCGCTGCTCGACGGCGTGCTCGCGTGGCTGGTCTGCCGGATCGTGGCCCGGGTTCCGGCGGGGGACCACCGCATCGTGATCGCGCAGGTGGTCGAGGGCGACCCGGTGGGTGAGGGCCGGCCCCTGGTCTATCACCAGGGCCGATTCACAGCTCTGCGAGACTGAGGCCGCCCGCGTGGTTCCCGGATGCCGCGCGTTGGGCAGATCACAGTGCAAAGCGCTTGCTCATTGGCCGCCCACTCGATGTACTGGCGAGTAATATGACGGTCGGAGCGTCGGTCGCCCCGACCGGAAAACGCCCCATCAGGCGCCTATGCTGCGTGCAACAAGGCAGCCCGGAAATGACGATGCAGTAGGAGAGCCGGCGTGAGCTTGAGGATCGTTGTCTGTGTGAAGTACGTGCCCGACGCGACCGGTGACCGGCATTTCGCCGATGACCTGACGGTGGAC
>NZ_JBEYCF010000049.1:0-58355 GCF_040632605.1 Streptomyces sp. NPDC019224
GGGTCGGCGAGGTGCGCGTGCCGCTCGCCGCACTTCGTCACAACGCGCCGGACGGGGCGGGGCACCCGCCCCGCCCGCCTGCCGGGCCGTCACCTGAGCTGGAACAGGACCAGAGAGGGGGCCTGGGCATGACGCTGCTGCAGAGCATCCGGGGGCCGCACGACCTGAAGGCACTGAACGCGTCACAACTCGGCGAACTCGCCGACGAAATCCGTACGTTCCTGGTGCAGGCCGTGGCCAGGACCGGGGGCCACCTGGGCCCCAACCTCGGGGTGGTGGAGCTGACCATCGCCCTGCACCGGGTCTTCGACTCGCCCGTGGACCGCATCCTGTGGGACACCGGCCACCAGAGCTACGTGCACAAGCTCCTCACCGGCCGCCAGGACTTCTCCAAGCTGCGCGGCAAGGGCGGCCTGTCCGGCTACCCGTCCCGCGAGGAGTCCGAGCACGACGTCATCGAGAACTCGCACGCCTCCACCGTCCTGGGCTGGGCCGACGGCCTCGCCAAGGCCAACGAGGTCCGCGGCAGGGGCGGCCACGTCGTCGCCGTCATCGGTGACGGAGCCCTCACCGGCGGCATGGCCTGGGAGGCGCTGAACAACATCGCCGCGGCCAAGGACCGCCCGCTGATCATCGTCGTCAACGACAACGAGCGCTCCTACGCGCCCACCATCGGCGGCCTCGCCCGCCACCTGGCCACCCTGCGCACCACCGACGGCTACGAACGCTTCCTGGCCTGGGGCAAGGGCCTCCTGGAGCGCACCCCCGTCATCGGGCAGCCGCTGTACGGGTCGCTGCACGGGGCGAAGAAGGGCCTGAAGGACTTCGTCGCCCCGCAGGGCATGTTCGAGGACCTGGGGCTGAAGTACGTCGGCCCGGTCGACGGACACGACACCGCCGCCGTCGAGGACGCGCTGCACCGGGCCAGACGCTTTTGCGGCCCGGTCCTCGTGCACTGCCTCACCGAGAAGGGCCGCGGCTACGCCCCCGCCCTGCGCGACGAGGCCGACCGCTTCCACGCCGTCGGCGCGATGGACCCGCTGACCTGCGCCCCGCTCGTCCCCGCCGCGGGCCCGTCCTGGACCTCCGTGTTCGGGGACGAGATCGCGGCCATCGGGGCGGAGCGGCCGGACGTCGTGGCGCTCACCGCGGCGATGCTGGATCCCGTCGGACTGACGAAGTTCGCCGAGGCGTTCCCCGACCGCGTCTGGGACGTGGGCATCGCCGAGCAGCACGCCGCGGTCAGCGCCGCCGGACTCGCCACGGGCGGCCTGCACCCGGTCGTCGCCGTCTACGCCACGTTCCTCAACCGGGCCTTCGACCAGCTCCTGATGGACGTCGCCCTGCACAGGTGCGGGGTCACCTTCGTCCTGGACCGGGCCGGCGTCACCGGCCCCGACGGCGCCTCGCACAACGGCATGTGGGACATGTCGATCCTCCAGGTCGTGCCCGGCCTGCGGATCGCCGCGCCGCGCGACGCGGACCGGCTGCGGGAGGAGCTGCGCGAGGCCGTCGCCGTGGACGACGCGCCGACCCTGGTGCGCTTCCCGAAGGAGTCGGTGGGCGAGCCGGTTCCCGCGGTCGGCCGGATCGGCTCCATGGACGTGCTGCGACGCGACGAGGACGCCGATGTGCTGCTCGTCGCGGTCGGGGTGATGGCCCCGGTCTGCCTGCGGACCGCCGAACTGCTCTCGGGCGCCGGCATCCGCTGCACCGTGGTGGACCCGCGCTGGGTCAAACCGGTCGACGAGGAACTGCCGCCGCTCGCCGCGGGGCACCGGCTCGTCGCCGTCGTCGAGGACAACAGCCGCGCGGGAGGCGTCGGTTCGGCGGTCGGCCAGGCGCTGCGGGACGCAGGTGTCGACGTACCGCTGCGCACCTTCGGCATCCCCGAGCAGTTCCTCGCGCACGGCAAACGGTCCGAGGTACTGGCCGACATCGGACTCACACCGGTCGAGATCGCCGGCCGGATCAGCGCCGTCACGGCCGCCCGGAAAGCGGCCGGCGGCACGGAGCACGACGCTCCGGACAACGGGCACAAGGAGAGCGGGGCATGAAGGACGACGAGCCCAAGGGCTTCGATCTGGCGCGGCTTCTCGCCGAGCGCGGCGCCGAACGCTACGAGCTGCACACCAGGTACCTCAACCACCAGCTCCCGCGCATGCTGCGCACCATCGGCTTCGACAAGGTCTACGAACGGGCCGAAGGCGCGCACTTCTGGGACGCGGACGGCAACGACTACCTGGACATGCTCGCCGGATTCGGCGTGATGGGGCTCGGCCGGCACCACCCCGTCGTACGCAAGGCGCTGCACGACGTCCTGGACGCCTCGCTCGCCGACCTCACCCGCTTCGACTGCCAGCCGCTGCCCGGGCTGCTCGCGGAGAAGCTGCTGAGCCACAGCCCCCACCTGGACCGGGTGTTCTTCGGCAACAGCGGCACCGAGGCCGTCGAGACGGCCCTCAAGTTCGCCCGGTACGCCACCGGCAGGCCGCGCGTGCTGTACTGCGACCACGCCTTCCACGGGCTGACCACCGGCTCCCTCTCGGTCAACGGGGAGGGCGGGTTCCGCGACGGCTTCGCCCCACTGCTGCCCGACACCGCGATCCCGCTCGGCGACCTCGACGCCCTGCGGCGGGAACTGAAGCGGGGCGATGTGGCCGCCCTGGTGGTCGAGCCGATCCAGGGCAAGGGGGTGCACGCCGCGCCGCCCGGCTACCTGCGCGAGGCCCAGGAGCTGCTGCACAGGCACAAGGCCCTCCTCATCGCCGACGAGGTGCAGACCGGGCTCGGCAGGACCGGCGACTTCTACGCGTACCAGCACGAGGAAGGGGTGGAACCGGACCTCGTCTGCGTCGCCAAGGCGCTCTCCGGCGGCTATGTCCCGGTCGGGGCGACGCTCGGCAAGGACTGGATCTTCAAGCGCGTCTACTCCTCCATGGACCGGGTCCTCGTCCACTCCGCGAGCTTCGGCTCCAACGCCCAGGCGATGGCGGCCGGGCTCGCGGTGCTGTCGGTGATGGAGGACGAGGAGACCGTGGCGCACGCGCGCCGCACCGGCGACCTGCTCCGCGAGCGGCTGTCCGCGCTCGTCGGGCGCTACGAGCTGCTGCACGAGGTGCGGGGGCGCGGGCTGATGATCGGCATCGAGTTCGGCCGCCCCGTCTCGCTCAAGCTGCGCAGCCGCTGGACCATGCTCCAGGCGGCCCGCAAGGGCCTCTTCGCCCAGATGGTGGTCGTGCCCCTGCTCCAGAAGCACCGCATCCTCACGCAGGTCTCCGGCGACCACCTCGAAGTGATCAAGCTGATTCCGCCGCTGGTCGTCGACGACGCGGACGTGGACCGCTTCGTCGAGGCGTTCACCGCCGTCATGGACGACGCGCACAGCGGCGGCGGACTGATGTGGGACTTCGGGCGGACCCTGGTGAAGCAGGCCGTCGCCAACCGCTGACACTGGGGGAACGGGCCGCCGATCGCCGCTTTTTGCCCCGGAGGCAAGAAATTTGCCTCCGGGGAAAGTCTTTGGCGCAATGGAGGCATGAATCCTCCGGACGGCCAGGCGGCCGACGAGCTGCCCGGTGTCGCGCCGCGCCTGCGCGATCTGCGGCGGGGCCGTGGTCTCACCCTGGAGACCGCGGCCCAGCGGGCCGGGCTCTCACCCGCCCATCTGTCCCGCCTCGAAACGGGCCGGCGCCAGCCCTCGCTGCCCATGCTGCTCCAGCTGGCCAGGATCTACGGTACGACGGTCTCCGAGCTGCTCGGCGAGATGCCCCCGGAACGGGACGCGATCGTCCGCGGCCGCCCCTTCGAGGGCGCGGCGGCCGACGGCTGGCTGTACCAGCAGGCCGGGGGCTCCGGCCGGGCCATGCAGGCGCTGCGCGTCCGGGTCCCGTACGGCGCCCAGGGCGACCTGATCCGCGTCCATCCCGGCGAGGAATGGCTGTACGTCCTCGCGGGCCGCCTCCGGGTGACGCTCGGCGAGACGGTCCACGACCTCGCCCCCGGGGACAGCGCGCACTTCGACTCGCTCACCCCGCACCGGATCGCGGCCCCCGAACCCGAGGGCTCCGAGCTGCTCTTCGTCCACACCCTGCTGCAGAGCCCCACCGCCGAGCTGTGCCTCGGCAGCCCGGTCCACCGTCGCTGAGACGATTTCGCCGCCGGGGCCCTCCCGGCAGCCAGAGAGGCCAGTCATGTCCGATTCCGAGAACTACGACCCGCTCACCCCGGCCAGGCGCCCGGGCGCCGACACCCACGAGAAGAAGATGCCGCGCGGACTCGTCATCCGGCTCTTCGCCTACCTCGTGGCCGGGCACGTCATCGCCGCGTTCCTCTACCTGCTCTTCGCGGTCGGCATGCACAACCAGTAGGACCGCCGGCTCAGCTCTCGTCGAGAAGCCGTTCGCGCAGCCGTTCCCGGGTGGCGGGCGCGAGCCCGAGTCCTTCGGCGAGGTAGCGGTCGGTGCCGCCCCAGGTCTCGTCGATGGCGGCGAAGGCCGCGGCGAGGTACTCGGGCTGGGCGCCGAAGAGCGGGTTCAGGAGCTCCAGCACCTCCGGGGACAACCCGGCGGGCGAGGTGTCGCTGCGCCGGATGCGGTAGCGGCGGTGCGCGTCGTTCGACTTCAGGTAGTCGGCCTCGACGGTCTCCCGCCCGACGCCCACCGCGAGCAGCGTCACCGCGATGGAGAGCCCCGCCCGGTCCTTGCCGGCCGCACAGTGCATCAGGGCGGGCACACTGTCCTCGGCCAGAGCGTGCAGCACCCGGCTGTGCTCGGCGGTGCGCTCCAGGATGATCGCGCGGTACGAGGCGACCATGCGGCGGGTCCCCTTGCCGTCGGCCAGGATCGAGCGCAGCTCCTCCATGTTGCCGTCGCGCACCATCCGCCAGAACTCCGCCCCGTCCGCCGGGTCGCTGAGCGGGATGCTCACGTTCCGTACGCCGGGCAGCTCCACGTCCAGGCCGTCCAGCTTGTGGTCCGCCGCGTTGCGGAAGTCGAAGACGGTGTGCAGGCCGAGCCCGCCGAGGAAGGCCGCGTCCTCGGCCGTGGCGTGCGCCAGGTGGCCGCTGCGGTAGAGCCTGCCGTACCGCACCCGGCGGCCGTCCGTGGTGGGCAGACCGCCCACGTCCCGGAAGTTGCGGACGCCGGTGAGTACGGGCTCCCTCGGCGGGGTCTGCGGCAGCTGCTGCGTCACGGTCACTCCTGGAGGCTCTGCCCCGGCGCGTGTCGCCGACGGGCCCACGCCCGCGACGATACGACATCGATTCCCGGGGCAGTCATCTCCTCCACCGCCTCCCGCGGCCCGCCGGTTCTCCCGTACGCGGCGCCGTCCTCGGTCCCGGACGGCCGATGAGGTGCGGGCCCGCGTGGAGCGGTGACGGAGGAGCCCCACGAGGTCTCCGGTGACGCGCTCGGCCGGTCCGGCTCCGGTGCGGACGATGGGCATGACATGTCCGGATTGGGGAGTTATGCCGAAAGTGCCCTGATTGGAAGGGGGATGATCACCCTCTCGTGAGCGGGATCATATCCGTGACGGTGTGTGGCCACGCCCCGGCGGGGTAGACCATGCGCCGCGCGGAAAGCCAAGATCCGTAATCCACGGAGTGTGACCGGAATTCCGTGCCGCAATTCCGGTACGGAATCCGGCGTGGAAGCCGCGGCTTGTTTCCGCCGTCCCGGCTCGCTTACGTTCCATGCCATCCGGATGGAACGCCCAATCCTGCCGCCGTCCGGAATTCGCATCCACTCACCGTGTGGCAGGAGCGGGGGAACCAGGTAAGCCGCCGACCGGGACGACCGGACGGCTAGGGGTGAAGTCGCGCCAGGCGCGGCCGGGCATCTCCAGCCCGAACCCGACAGCTCACCTCGCAGGCGCCGGAGAGGAAATTCTTCATGCCCAATTCGGGTAAGCACCGCCGTTCCAAGTCCAGCATCATCGCCCGCGGCGTCGCCGCCGCCGGCGCCGGTGGAGCCGTCATCGCGCTTCCGCTGCTCGGCGCCACCGGTGCCCACGCCGCGGAGCAGTCCGCCCCGGCCGCCTCGAAGTCGGCCGCCGCGCACACCGCCTCGGCCAAGTCCGCGAAGAGCGCCGGCACCACCTATTCCGTGGTCTCCGGCGACTACCTGTCGAAGATCGCGGCCGCGCACCACGTCGAGGGCGGCTGGCAGAAGCTGTACCAGGACAACCGCGAGGTCATCGGCGAGGACCCGAGCCTGATCCTCCCGGGCATGAAGCTGACCCTCGGCGCCGAGGCGGCCCCCGCCGCCGCCACCCCGTCCAAGGCCCCCGCCGAGACGGTGGTGAAGGCCGAGGTGAAGACGGAGGCCAAGACCGAGGCCCCGGCCCCGGCCGCCCAGGACAACGCCTCCGGCTACGTCCACCCGGTCCCGGGCAACCACACCACCGCCTACCGTGCCTCCGGCGCCAACTGGTCCAGCGGCAGCCACACCGGCATCGACTTCCCCGTCGCCACCGGCACCAGCGTGAAGGCGATCACCTCCGGCACCGTCGTCACCGCCGGCTGGGGCGGCGCGTACGGCAACCAGGTCGTCATCAAGCACGCCGACGGCCACTACTCGCAGTACGGCCACATGTCCTCGCTCTCCGTCTCGGCGGGCCAGACGGTGACCGCGGGCCAGCAGGTCGGCCTCTCCGGCTCCACCGGCAACGCCACCGGCCCCCACCTCCACTTCGAGGTCCGCACCGGCCCGGAGTACGGCTCGGACATCGACCCGATCGCCTACCTGGCGTCGCACGGGATCTCCGTCTGATCCAGGCGGTACCGGCCCGGTGATCCGGGCCACGGAACGACCGAGAGGGACGGTGCGCGGCGGCGCGCCGTCCCTCTGCTTATTCCCTCTTTACCGAAAACTGACCGGGTGGTTTATCTCACCCTTCGTCAACCCCTTATTACGGTCGCGTAGGTCACATTCCGGGGTGCAGGATATGCGTTTGTGGCAGACGATTCGAACAACCTTCAACAGGGCGTCATCGACCAACAGGGCGCCATCGGGTCGTACGCGGCGATTGGCGACAGCTTCACCGAGGGAGTCGGCGACCCCGGCCCGGACGGAACGTTCGTCGGCTGGGCCGACCGGCTCGCGGTACTCCTCGCGGACCGGCTCCCGCACCCCGGCACGGCGACGGACGCCGAGGGCTCACCCGTTCCCGCGCACGGGAACTTCCGGTACGCCAATCTCGCAGTACGAGGACGCCTCCTCGACCAGGTGGTCGAGGAGCAGGTGCCCCGAGCCAAGGAACTCGCCCCCGATCTGGTGAGCTTCTGTGCCGGCGGCAACGACATCATCCGGCCGGGCACCGACCCCGACGACCTGGCCGAACGCTTCGAGCGCGCGGTCGCCGACCTCACGCGGTCGGTCGGCACCGTCATGGTCACCACCGGCTTCGACACCCGCCGGGTGCCCGTGCTGCGCCATCTGCGCGGCAAGATCGCCACCTACAACGCCCACGTCCGGGCCGTCGCCGACCGCTACGGCTGCCCGGTCCTCGACCTGTGGTCGCTGCGCTCCGTGCAGGACCGGCGCGCCTGGGACGGCGACCGGCTGCACCTGTCGCCCGAGGGGCACACCCGGGTCGCGCTGCGCGCCGCCCAGGTCCTCGGCCTCGACGTGCCCGCCGACCCGGACCAGCCGTGGCCGCCGGAGCCCCCGCGCGGCACGCTGGAGATCCGCCGCGACGACATCCACTGGGCGCGCGAATACCTGGTCCCGTGGATCGGACGGCGGCTGCGCGGCGAGTCCTCCGGGGACCACGTCGAGCCGAAGCGGCCCGACCTGCTGCCGCTCTGACGGACCCGCTGTCCTCAGTCGCCCCGTGACCGCGTCGCGGCGGCCGGGGACAGCGGCAGCGTCGCCGGAACACGCTCCAGCACCCCGCCGGCGAAGACGTCGTACAGCGGCAGCGTCTCCAGGTGCACATAACCGATGTGACAGTCGCAGACGGCGAGCGGGCAGGCCCTCGGCCGCAGCGCCCGGCGGTAGCTCCCGTCGTACAGATTGCCCAGCTCCGCCCGGACGAAGTGACAGCGGCGCACCGTCCCCTCCCCGTCCACCGAGATCACCGACTCCCCGGTCCGGCAGGGCAGCCCGGCCGAACGGTGCGGATGGCGGCTGTACGGGAACAGCGGGTCGATCACCGTCCACCGGTCCGCCTCCTCGTCCGTGTAGGTGTGCCCCTCGGCCGCGTTGACCCAGAGGTAGACCTCGTCCGCGAGCGCCGCGCGCAGCCGTCGCGCCTCCTCGAGGTGGGCGTCGAGGCCCACGATGCCCACGCTGTGCCGGACCCCGAGGTCCCTCAGCTCCGCGCACCGGCCGAGGAAACGCTCGTACGGCGTCTGCCCCGGGTGGTACGTGCACCACAGCGCGATCCGCTCGCGGGCCGCCGCCGGAGCCTCGGCCAGCCACCGCGTCCGGCCGCTCAGGTTCGTCTGGATCGCGACCCGGCGCACCTGCGCGAGACCCGCCAGCTCCACGATCGCCCGGCGGTACCAGGAGCGCACCAGGCCTTCGCCCCACGGCGTGAACAGCACCGAGATCCGGTCGCCTGTCTGCGCCGCCACCCACGCCGTGAACCGTTCGAGCGCGGCCCGGTCCGCCCGCAGCTGCTCCCGGCTGTCGCGCCGCTTGGCGAACGGGCAGTACGGGCAGTCGTAGTCGCACGAGGCGAGCGGGCCCCGGTAGAGAATCGTCAGGTCCACGCGGCACTCACTTCAGCTCGTACGCGGCCATCGCGGCCCGCACGGCGGGGGAGAAGAGCTCGGGGCCCAGCGCGTCGGAGTACGCCAGCCCCTCGGGCGACAGCCGCAGCAGCCCTTCCGCGGGCGCCTGCAGATCGAGCCAGCCCCGGGCCTCGAACCGGGCCAGCTCCTCGGGAAAGTCCTCGTACGGCGAGGTGCCGAACCGCTCGCGGTAACCGTCCACCGGCATGCCCCCGGCCTGGAGCACCGACTGGAGGAGATGCCGGCGGCGCGTCTCCTCCCCGTCGGTGTACCACCCCACCTCGGCACGGGAGAAGTCGACGGTGGCCGTGTAGGCGTCGATGATGCCCCGCACCTCGCCCATCCGCACCGCGTAGTCGAACGAGTAGTGCAGCCGCGAGGTGTACGAACGGGCGCCGCAGCCCAGACCGATCATGCCGTCCGTCTGACAGGCGTGGTCGTCCGGCCCCTCCGCGCGCGGGGCGTCGGCGCGGCGGAACATCCGCATCGACACCTGCTCGTAGCCGTGGGCCAGCAGATGGTCGCGGCCGGCCCGGTACAGGCGCAGGCGCTGCTCGTCCCAGGCGGCGTCGGCCTCACCGGCGGAGAGCCGGCCGAGCGCGGTCAGCGGACGGACGTAGAGGGGGTAGAGGTACAGCTCCTCCGGCCGCCAGCGCAGCGCCGCGTCCAGCGAGGCGCGCCAGGTCCGCTCGGTCTGGCCGGCTATGCCGTAGATCAGATCGATGTTGAGAACCGGTATGGAGGTGTCCCGGATGAGGCCGAGGGCGCGCTCGACGTCGGCGGCGTGCTGCGGGCGCACCGCCGCGCGGGCCTCGGCCTCCACGAAGCTCTGCACCCCGATGCTGATCCTGGTCGTGCCCCGCTCGGCGAGGACGGCCAGCCGGTCGGCGGTCGCGGTCGACGGGGACGTCTCCACGGACAGCGGCACGGACCGCAGATCGGCGCCCATGCGCTTCTCCGCGATGTCGCACAGGCGCTCCAGCTCGCCCGCCGTCAGGAAGGTGGGCGTGCCCCCGCCGAACGCCGCCGCGGCGAACCGCACCGGCTCCCCGTCGCCCAGCGCGTCCCGCACGGCGCTCGCCTGCCGGTCCAGTGCGTCGAGATACCGCGAGGTCAGCTCGTCCGGCGCGCCGATCCGGGTGAAGAGGTTGCAGAAGCCGCAGCGGACCTCGCAGAAGGGTATGTGCAGGTAGAGGGAGAGCGCGTCCTTGCGCTCCCCCGCCCACAGCTCGCTCAGCGCCGGCCGCCCGCCGGGCTGCCCGGCGAGCGGCCGGTACGCCGTCTTGTGCGGATAGGCGTACACATAGCTCTCGTACGGGCGGACGGTGTGCGTCAGGGTCATCGGGCGTTCCCCGGTTCCAGGAAGAAGTGGGCGTACGGAACGGTCCAGACGGACTCGTGACCGAGCCGGTGACCGGTGTAGCCGTCGTCTCCGTAGGCCGTGCCGTGGTCGGAGCAGACGATGGCGAAGGTACGGCGGCGGCTGCTCACGGCGGCGAAGAGCCGGCCGATGTGGGCGTCCACGTACTCCAGGGCCGCGGCGTGCGTCGCGCGGCTGTCGCCGGCGTCGCGGGTGGCCCCGGGCTTGTGGAACCAGTTCGGCTGGTGGAGCGCGGAGACGTTGACGAAGAGGAAGAGCCGCTGCTCCGGCGGCAGCGCGGCGACCACCTGCTCGGCGCGCGTCACCTGCGCCTCGAACGAGGTGGGCGAGGCCACCCCGAACTCCGGCTCCCAGTGCGCCTCCTGGAACATTCCGGGAAGCACCGAGCCGAGCGGCCCCCGAAGGTTGAAGAAGCCGACACCGCCGACGCACACCGTGCGGTACCCCTCCTTCGCGAGCCCCGAGACCAGGTCCGGGGTGTCGAACACGAAGGTGCGCTCCGCCGTGGTCTCGCTGCCGGCGAAGCGGGCGGCGAACAGCCGGGGATGCGGCCCGGGCGCGGCCGGAGTGGGCAGGAACCCCGCGAAGATCGCCTGGTGGGAGGCGTAGGTGAAGCTGCCCGGGGCGTGCCGCTCCTCCCAGACTCCGCCCGGCAGATGGCGGGCCAGACGCGGGATGCGTCCGGCCGCGGCCAGTTCCGCCGCGACGTCGTACCGCAGCGTGTCCAGGGTGACGAGCAGCAGGTCGTGGCTGCCCACGACCTCGCTCATGGCCGGGTCGGAGAAGTGCTCAGGAGGTTGTGCTGACACGGTGGTTCCTTGCTCGGTCCAGTACGGCGGCGATCTGCGCCGCGTAGGTGTCCAGGCCCTCGGCGCCGCTGCCGGGCAGGCCGGTCAGCCGTGGCAGCAGGTCTCCGAAGGCGTTGACCTCGCCGACGGCGAAGCGCCGCCAGCCGGTCAGGGGCAGCAGGTCGACGCCGACGCACAGCGTGTCCGGGAAGGCGGCCGCGGCACGCTCGCAGACGGCCAGGGCCTCGCCCCAGCCGCCGCCCGCCGCCTCGACGGCCGCGCGCACCCCGGCCAGGTCGCCGCGCGCCCCGCCGAGATGCAGATTGGTCATCGGGGAGGCGCTGGTGCGCACCACGGCGTGGGTGGCCCGGCCGTCGACCACGACCACCCGCAGATCGGCGGCCCGGCCGCCCTGCGTCGCCTTGGGCAGCCAGCGCTCGATGTGCAGCCCGTCGGGCGCCAGCGCGTCGACGAGCGCCGCGACCTCGCGCTCCGTCGTGCACCGGCGGACCCGCAGCGAGTTGTACAGCCGGCCGGCCGGGTCCCGCTCGACCGAGGTGGCCGCCCTGATCCGGCCGCCGCCCGCCGTCTCCACGGCCAGCACCCCGGAGGCCGACGAGCCGTGCGCGGGCTTCACGAACACCCGGGGCATGCGGTGGGCCGCCATCAGGTCCCGCACATCGTCCCAGCCGCGCACGGGAGCCCCGCCCGGTCCGGAGGTCGGCGAGGCGGGGACGGGCACCCCGGCCGCGTCCAGCGCCCCGTGGCACAGCCGCTTGTCGAAGAGCGCCGCGATGTCCGCCGGGCCGTCGAGCAGGAGGGCGCCGGCCTCCGCCGCCGCCCGCGCCACCTCGCGTACGGCGGCGGTGAACCGCGCGTACCAGAGAGCGGAACCCTCCACCCGGGTCGGCTCGTCGGCGTCGCGCAGCAGCCGGTCCACCTCGGCGTCCTCGCCCGGCGACTCGATGCGCACGGTCTCCCCGGGCAGGAAGCGCGCCCCGCCCCGCAGCACGTCGAGCCAGGGGACCGTACGCGCCTCGGGCAGGCCGGCGGCGGTCACCGCGTCCTGGAACAGGGAGACGCGGCGGCTGCCCGGGTTGCCGACGACCACGAGACGCGGCGGGCCGCTACTCACTGACGGCGACATAGCGGGAATCGTCCTCGTCCTCGGGGTCCCAGTAGTCCGCCTCGGCGAGATCGACGTGGACGTCGTCGCGCTCGGACAGCTCCTTGAAGCGCTCCATCACCGGGCCGGTGAGGTAGTGGTGGTGGAGGTCCAGGCCGCCCAGATGGGTGAGGGGCTGGCCTTCGAGAAGGGCCAGGCCCCCCGTGTCGCTGAGGGTGCCCATCGAGAGCGCCAGGAAGTCCAGTTGCGCGACGACCGGGGCGGAGGCGACCGCCGCGGCGATCTCGTCCTGGATCTCGCTGTTCTGCAGCCCGAGATGACGCAGCCGGGGGAAGGCGCCCCCGGACAGCAGCGGGGCCATGTCCGCCACCGTGGCGTCGCCCGAGTACCACTGGGAGCCGAACCACAGCTCCAACCGCTCCAGCGCCGGCAGTTCGCAGGCGCCGACCGCCCGCACGACATGGCCGGGCAGACCGCCGGACTCGAAGCGCAGGGCCTTCAGCGCCTCGTGCCGCACCGGGTGCAGCTCCAGCGTCTCTTCGTCCAGCCCGCTGCCACCGCCCCGTACCACCAGCTCCTCCAGACGGGGGAAGGCCCGGAGCACCGGCGTGATGTCGCACATCTGCAGCCACGACACCTCGCACTCCTCGCCCACGACATCGGCGAGGAACAGGGCGCGCAGCGCGGGGAAACGGGCCGCGTCCGAGGTGATCAGCTCCACCACGGGAGCCAGGGAGCTGTAGTTGCCGTGCCACCAGTGACCGATCACCAGGGCATGCACCTGCGCCGGGTCGACCGTCTCCAGGAAGTGCTGCCAGACCTCGGCGAACTCCCGCTCCTCCCAGCCACAGTCCAGCCGCCAGGCCATGGAGTCCGCCGGCGGCGGCGTCGCGGGCCACGGACGGTCGTCGCCCGGTTCCGGCAGGGTGAAGACGGGCAGGCCGTGGAAGGCGCAGGGGTGATCGATGCCGGTCATCGCGCCGTCACTCCGACACCGTGACGTACCGGCCCTCAGGGCCCTCCTCGTCGTCCCACGGCTCGCAGCGCTCCGAGAGGTCCACCCGCACCCCGTGCGGCTCCAGCGCCTCGGTGACGCGGCGCTCCATCGGCTCGGTGAGGAAGTGGTGGTGCAGGTCCAGCACGTCGAGATGGGTCAGCGGCTGGCCCTCCAGGAGAGCGGCCGCCCCCTCGTCGCCGAGCGTGCCGCAGGAAAGGTCCAGCGTGCGCAGCCGGGCCACCAGCGGGGCCGAGGCGAGGGCCGCCGCGATCTCGTTCTGGATCTCGCTGTTGCGCAGGCCGAGGTGGTGCAGGGCGGGGAAGCGCGTACCGGCGAGCAGCGGCGCCAGGTCCGCCACGTCGGCGTCGCCGCCGTAGGCCGAGACGCCGAGCCACAGGTCCAGCCGCTCCAGCGCGGGAAGTTCGCTCTCCAGGACACCGCGCACCACCGCGCGCGGCAGCCCGCCCGTCTCGATGGTCAGCGCCCGCAGCCGCTCGTGCTTCGTAGCCGGGAAGACCAGCTCGGAGCCGCCGCGCACCCCCAGCTCCACCAGCGCGGGGAAGGCGTCGAGCAGCGCCGTGACATCGCTCTGCTCGATCCAGGAGATCTCCGCCTCCTCCATCGTCAGATCTCCGACGAACACCGCCTCAAGAGATGTCAGCCGGTCGGCGGCCGCGATGACGAGACCGATCGGGTACGAGGACTTCTCCTCGTACGACTCGCCCCACTGCCCGATGATCAGAGCCCGGACACCCGCCGGATCGACCTCTTCCAGGAAGGCGTTGAACTCCTCCTCCCAGGTGCCCTCGTCCTCGTAGGCGTCGATCGACACCCGCCAGGCGGCTGCTCCGGCGGCGGGCCGGGTGCCACCGTCCGTCCCGGACTGGAAATCGACGGCCGGAAGGCCGAGCAACTCGTGCAGGTGGTCCACTGACATGGCCCTGAGCTCCTGATGACGGCGACGGATTGATGTCCGCAAGGTCTATCAAGGCCCACTGACAACGCCGCGCCCGCCCCCGCCCGGAACGGCTCGACGGCCGATTGTCAGACCCCCGCCGTAGCGTTTTCGATGTGGCCGGCACACCGGGTGCCGCCGCGGAGGGGAGAGGTCTGTGTACCGGCAGGGCGACGTACTGATCGTGCCACTGGAGGAGTCGGCGGTGCCCGCGCACCTCCTGGAGGCGCCGGGCGAACTGCGCGACGCGCGGGGCCGGCTGGTGCTCGCGCTCGGCGAGGTGACCGGACACGCGCACGCCGTGCCGGGGCCCGGCCGGCTGATCCGGGAGAACGGGGTGTTCGGCCCGATGCTGCTCCACCTCCCCGAGGGCGGGCGCGTGGTGCACGAGGAGCACGCGACGATTCCGCTGCCCCGGGGCTGGTTCCGCGTGGTGCGCCAGCGGGAGTACGCGCCGGGGGCGGTCCGCATCGTCGCGGACTGAGCGACGACGGACCGGCACGGCGGCAAGGCCGTGCGAGATCAGGGAAACAGACGGAACAGCACAACAGGGGACGGGGAAACCGATGCAGTACGTGGACTCTTGGCGGGCCGTGGCGGCGGCGACCGGCGCGGCGGACCGGGCGGCGGCCGAGGACGGGGTACGGCTCGCCTACCGCAGCGCGGGGCTGGCCGAACCGGAGGAGTTCGTCTGGGCCGGCTCGCCCAGGGCGGCCGTGGAGGCCGTCGCGAAGCTGACCGACGCGGGGCGCTCCGTCCGCGACGAGGTGCGCACCCGCCCCTGGGCGGATGAACGGCGCCGCGTGTACGACGCGTTGGGCCCGGCCGGCTGGTCCGCCCTCTGGTCGGCCACCGGGGCCCAGCTCTGGGAGACGACGGCGGCCCTCGCCGAGCGGATACGGACCGGGGTGGTCACCGACCTCGCCGGGGAGGACGCCGGTGCCGGGTCCGAGGTGCGCCTCGCCCTGCTCGACGCGGTCCTCGGGCAGCACGACGCGGCCTGGCTCGCCGCGTTCGACGGCCGGGGCGACCGGCTCGACGGACTGGCGGCGGTGGCGCGCAACGCCGGCTGGTGGTGGCCCTACGAGCGGGTCGCGGTGATCTGCGAGCGCCCCGAGGCCCTGCACCGCGACGAGGCGGGCCGGCTCGACCGAGGTGACGGACCGGCACTCTCCTACCCGGACGGGTTCGCCCTGTACGCCTGGCGCGGCATGCCCGTCCCCCCGGAGTTCCTCGACGAGCTGGCCGCGCTGACCCCGGAGCGCATCCGCTCCGAGGAGAACGCGGAGCTGCGCCGCGTGATGCTGGAGTACTACGGCTACGACCGCTACCTCACCGAGTCCGGCGCCGAGCCAATTCACCGCGACGAGACGGGCATCCTCTGGCGGATCGCCCTCGCCGGGGACGAGGACGTCGTCATGGTCGAGGTGGTCAACTCGACACCGGAGCCGGACGGCACCCACCGCACGTACTGGCTGCGGGTGCCCCCCACGACCAGGACGGCCAGGGAGGGTGTCGCCTGGACCTTCGGCCTCCCCAGCGATGTCTACGCGCCGCTCCAGCAGACCTGACCGGGGGAGCGGCGGACGGGGAAAGGAGGAGCGGTCAGGCCGTCAGGGCCTTGTGGTCGATGCCCAGTTCACGGGCGAGCGCCTGCTCGCTCCACTCCAGCATGGTGGCCCGGGACAGCGGGCCGTTGTACGAGGTCATCTGCACGGCCAGCCCGTCCAGCAGGGCGGTCAGCCGCCAGGCCACGGACATCGGGTCGTCGCAGTGGAATTCGCCCGCCGCCGCGCCCTCCTCGATGACCTCGGCCAGCTCGGCCTTCCACTGCTGGTCGAGGTCGCCGGCCACATTGCGCAGCGCCGGATCGCGGAGCGAGGCCGCCCAGCCCTCGATCCACAGCCGCCAGCCCTTGGCCTGGCCCGTCGGCGCGTACCAGCGGACGGCCGCGCGCAGTCTGCGTACGGCGGTCGTGCGGCGGCTCAACAGCTTGCGCAGATGGGCGAGATCGATCTCGGCGGCGTGCGCGAAGGCGGCCGCGACCAGCTTCTCCTTGGTGGAGAAGTGATAGAGCACGAGCGCGTTGCTCACGCCGAGCACGGACGCCACGTCGGCGATCCGTACGGCCGCGACACCGCGTACCTCGATCTGTTCGACGGCGGCGCGCAGCAACTCCTCGCGCCGCTCCGCCACACCCAACCGCACTCTGGCCACGGCGTCACCCTAACCAATACCCACCCGGTGGCAGGAGCCGCAGGCGGGTTCGCCGGACCGGGACCCGGCCTGCGGGCCGGCGGCGCGGGCTCCGGCGGTCAGCGGTACCAGCCGAAGCGTTCGGCCATCACCGGCAGGCGGTCGGCGGCCACGGCGTGCGCCGCCGCACGCGGTGTGCAGCCGTCCGCCGCCGCGCGGGCCAGCACCAGGCCCACCAGATCGCGCATCGCGCGCCGGGTGTGCGCGAAGGCCTCGTCCGCGTCGGCGCCGATGTCGCCGAAGAGGGTCCACCACCACCAGGCGTTGGTCCCGGAGTTGACCACCACATCGGGCAGCACGGTGATCCCGCGCGCCGCGAGCAGGGCCTCGGCCTCCGGCAGCACCGGCATGTTGGCGGCCTCGACGACCCAGCGGGCCCTGATCCCGGCCTGGTTCACGGCGTCCACGGCGTAGGACACGGCGGCCGGGACGAGCACCTCCGCGTCCTGGACGAGCCAGGCGTCGGCCGGCAGCTCCCGGTCGGCGGCGCGCAGCGCGCCCCGGTCCACCGTGCCGTGCGCGTCCCGTGCGGCGAGCAGCACCTCGACGTCGAGCCCGGCCGGGTTCGCGATCGTGCCCTTGATGTCGGCGACGGCGACCACCCGGAGCCCGGCCCGGGACAGGAAGCGTGCGGTCGCCCCGCCCATCGTCCCCAGGCCCTGGAGCGCCACCCGGGCGGTGTCGTACGCGATTCCGTCCCGGTCCAGCGCGGCGAGTGCGGCCTCGGCGACCCCGCAGCCGCCGACCAGCTCGTCCAGGCCGATGCCGTCCACCTCCAGGGCGAAGGCGTCGGCCAGCCGGCGCCGGGCCGACGCCTCGTCCTCCAGCAGCGGGTAGACGGCCTGCACCGTCGAGACGAGGCCGGCCTCCGCCGCCGCGCGGTCCACCAGGTCCTGGGAGAGGCCCAGGTCCTCACCGGTCGTCCAGACGTTCTCGATGTACGGGCGCATCGCCCGCAGGTAGCGCACCAGGACGCCGTAGGCCGCCGGGTCGCGGGGGTCGCAGTCGATGCCGCCCTTGGCGCCGCCGAGGGGTATGTAGCGCGCCCCGGGCCGGTCCGCGTCGAAGTGCAGGGCCTCCTTCATCGTCATGCCCCGCGCCAGCCCGGCCACCTCCTCCAGCGTGCAGCCCGGGCGCATCCGCAGCCCGCCGCTGGACACCCCGCGCACCAGCCGGTCGACCACGAGGTGACCCTGACGGCCGGTGGCGTGGTCGGTCCAGGTCAGCGAGATGAGCGGGGCGGGCGGGGACACCGGAGGCGTCGTCATCGGGAGTGCTCCTCGGTCACTGTCGGCGGGCGGTTCCGGCGGCTGCCGGGCTCCCGGTACTGAACCGCTGGTCAGTATTGGGAGCGGGGGCGACCCTGTCAACGAGGCGTTCGCCGCCATGCCGCGGGGTGGCCGGAACGCGCCGGTGCGCGGCGGCGGAGCGGGGGAGCGTGCCGCAGACGCGGAATCCTGCGCCGGGTCCGTTCGTTGGACCGGCGTGACCACATGCGACGACTACCACGAGGGCACGGTCCGGGACCGGGGCCTCCTCCGGCGGCCCGGCCGGGCGTGTGCGCGGACGGGGGCGCGTGCCCACGGCCGGAGCGGAGCCCCGTCCCCCGGGTGTTCCGCTCTCGCACTGTCGTGCCCCCCGTCCATAATGAGACGACACCGACTCCCTCAGGAGACCCCGTGACCGGCGCTGACCACAGGCTCCCGCTGCGCACCCGACTGCGTGCGCTGCGCCCCGCTGCCTTCGGGGCCGACCCGGACGGCGCCCGTATGGAGCGCATCCGCCGTTCCCCCAACTTCGCGGACGGTGTCTTCCGGAACCCGGTCGGTGCGCGGATCAGGCCCTCGGGTTCCGCCCTGGAGTTCGCGCGGGTCTACTTCCGCAAGGAGGAGCGGGTGCTCAGGGCGCCCGCGGCCCCCGTGCCCGTGCACGCCACGACCGTGGCCGACCTCGCCGGGCCGCCCGCCTCCGGGCTCCGGATCACCTGGATGGGGCACTCCAGTGTCCTCGCCGAGATCGATGGGCGGCGCGTGCTGTTCGACCCGGTCTGGGGAGAGCGCTGTTCCCCCTTCGCGTTCGCCGGGCCCCGTCGCCTGCACCCGGCCCCGGTGCCGCTCGGCGCCCTGGGCCCGGTCGACGTGGTGGTGATCTCGCACGACCACTACGACCACCTCGACCTCCCGACGATCCGCGCCCTGGCGCGTACGGACACGGTCTTCGCGGTCCCGCTCGGTGTCGGGGCGCACCTGGAGAGCTGGGGCGTCGCGCCCGGCCGGCTCCGCGAGCTCGACTGGAACGAGACCGCCACGGTCGCCGGGATCAGCCTCACCGCGACCCCCGCCCGCCACTTCTGCGGACGCGGCCTGCGCAACCAGCAGCACACCCTCTGGGCGTCCTGGGTGGTCGCCGGCCCCGAGCACCGGATCTACCACAGCGGCGACACCGGCTACTTCCCCGGCTTCCGGGCCATCGGCGCAGAGCACGGGCCGTTCGACGCCACCATGATCCAGATCGGGGCGTACAGCCAGTTCTGGCCCAAGGACCGCACCGACAGCATGCCGGAGCCGGGAGCCTGGCCGGACATCCACATGAGCCCCGACGAAGGCGTGCGCGCCCATCTCGACCTCCAGGGCGACGACCCCGCGGCGGGCGTCATGCTGCCGATCCACTGGGGGACGTTCAACCTGGCCCTGCACCCCTGGGCCGAGCCCGCCGAATGGTCCATGCGCGCCACCGGGTCCGTCGGCGTGACGATGGTCTCCCCGCGCCCCGGCCAGCCGTTCGAGCCCGCCGATCCGCCGCCCGTCGACCCGTGGTGGCGCGCCGTGGCCACCGAGCCCGCCCCCGGCTGGGGCAACTGGCCCCCGGTCCACGTACAGCTCCACGACCCGGCGGACGGTGCCGCCCCGGAGGCCGGCCGGGACCGCGCCCGGGCACCCCAGGCCTGAGACCCGAGGCGTTTGGACCATAGCGCCCGGACGGGGCGTCCGGCGCGAAATAGGACCCCCGGGAATCGGCCGTCCGTGCGAGCGCTCATACCAGAGCGGGACGGATGGCGGGCAAGTTCCACAACTGCCCGTCGCAGCCGCACTTCTGGCGACTACCGTGTGTGCCCGGTGATCAACGGTGGGCTCATATTCTCCGGGCCTGCCCGGCCGATGACCCGAAAATGCCCGACCACCGTAGGTGCCACCACGTGAACGCAGATGCCTGGGGCCCCACGTACCGAGGACGCTGATGTCTCAACTTCGCGCACCCGACGCGCGACCGGAACGACGAGAGGGCGGGCGGCACGGCCGACCGGGCGCCCGTTCCCACTCGGCCGCGGCCAGACCGCGCGCCGTCCGCCCCACCCCCGAGGCGCGCATACGCCCTCAACTCCTGCGCACCGCCGTGCTGCCGGCCCTCGCGGTCGCCCTCGCGGGCACCGCGGCCGTCGTGTTCACCGCCCGCGCGGGTCACACCCGGCCGTCCACCGAGCTCTGGATCGCCCTGGGCGCCGCCGGCGCGCTGACGCTCGGCGCGGTCGGCTCCGCCTTCCTGGCCGCCAACCGGGCCGCCACCACGGTGCTCGGCCGCTGCCTCGCGCTGCGCCGGACCAGCGTCCAGGGCCAGGCCGAACTGCAACGCGTCGTGGAGCAGCTGCGCAACGGCGAGCCCGTGCCCGTCCGGCGCGCCCCGCAGAGCCCGCCCCCCGGCGGCGACCCCTTCGAGCTGCTGGCCCAGGAGCTGGGGCGCCAGCAGGAGGCGGCCGTGGCCGCGGTCGTCGACGCCTCCCGGATCTCCGAGCACAGCGGCGAGGACCAGAAGGTCGAGGTCTTCGTCAATCTCGCCCGCCGCCTCCAGTCCCTCGTGCACCGCGAGATCCAGCTGCTCGACGAACTGGAGCACGAGGTCGAGGACCCGGACCTGCTCAAGGGCCTCTTCCACGTCGACCACCTGGCCACCCGCATCCGCCGCCACGCCGAGAACCTCGCGGTGCTCGGCGGCGCCGTCTCCCGCCGCCAGTGGAGCAACCCCGTCACCATGACCGAGGTGCTGCGCTCGGCGATCGCCGAGGTCGAGCAGTATCCGCGGGTCAAGCTCGTCCCCCCGATCGACGGCACCCTGCGCGGGCACGCCGTGGCCGATGTCATCCACCTCCTCGCCGAACTCGTCGAGAACGCCACGGTGTTCTCCGCCCCGCACACCCAGGTGCTCCTGCGCGCCCAGCACGTCACCGCCGGACTCGCCCTGGAGGTGGAGGACCGCGGTCTCGGCATGCCGGGGGACGAGCAGAAGCGGATGAACGCCCTGCTCTCCGACCCCGACCAGGTCAACGTCGCCCGCCTCCTCCAGGACGGCAGGATCGGCCTGTTCGTGGTCGCCTCGCTGGCACGGCGGCACGGCATCGTCGTACGGCTGCAGAGCAACATCTACGGAGGCACCCAGGCCGTCCTGGTCCTTCCGCAGACCCTGCTCGGCACCGACGACGACGCCGGCCGGGCCGGGGAGACGCCGGCCCCGCCCGCCGGGCCCGTGCACCGCCCGCCGCCCCTGGAGGACGGCGCGGCACCGCGCGATCCGGCGCCCGCCCCCGAGCCGGAGCGCCGGCCCTACGTCCCCAGCCAGCAGCAGCCCCGTCCGCACCGCACCCCGCCGCGACCGGCCCGTCAGGGAGAGGCCCCGCCCCTTCCCCTGCGAGCCGAGCGCGTGGACCGGCCGGCCGACGACGCGCCGCCCACGCCCCGGCCCGACGACGGGGCCGCGACGGCGCCCACGCCGGAGACCACCGCGGCCCGGCCCCTGCTCCCCAAGCGCGCCAACCAGGAACACCTGGTCCCGCAGCTCAGGGAAGCGCCCGCCCCGAGGTCCGAGGACGAGCCCGTCCTGCACGATCCCGGGCTCGTCGCCGCCTTCCGGCGCGGCATCGACCTCGCCGAGGCGCGCGCCGAGTCCGAGCAGGAGACCGCGCCGGAGGCGCCGGCCGGTGCCACGCGCACCACGACGGCCACGCAGCTGGGAGCGCCGTCCCGGCCGCTCCCCGTCCGGGGCACGGCCGGCCCCGCGCAACCGCACGGGGCCGGGACGTACCCCGGCGACCACGACCCACTCGCAGCGAACCCCACCAAGGAGTAGATGCACCATGGCGACCGATATGCCGTCCGGTCAGGTCTCGGACCTCGACTGGCTGCTGAGCGGCCTGGTACAGCGCGTGCCGTACACCCGCAGCGCCGTCCTGCTCTCCGCCGACGGGCTGGTGAAGTCCCTGCACGGCATGGACGCCGACAGCGCCGACCACATGGCGGCGCTGGCGGCCGGCCTCTACTCGCTGGGCCGTAGCGCCGGAGCGAGGTTCGGTGACAACGGAGAGGTCCGCCAGGTGGTCGTGGAGCTCGACTCGACCCTGCTCTTCGTCGCCACCGCCGGCTCCGGGGCCTGCCTCGCCGTGCTGGCCGGCCGCAACGCCGACGCCGCCGTGCTCGGCTACGAGATGACCATGCTGGTCAAGAGCGTACGGCCCTATCTCATGACGCCGGTGAGACAGGCGGCCGCGGCGCCGGGCTCCGCGGGGCTGTGAGCATGGCGGTGACCCAGGACGGGCCGCTGCTCGACGACGCGGCGGGCCGCCTCATCCGCCCCTACACGGTGAGCAACGGCCGTACCCGTCCCACGGCCGTCCTCGACCTGCTGTCCCTGGTGATGGCCACCGGGACCGTTCCGCAGACCCACCTCGGCCCCGAGCACTCGGTGGCGCTGGGACTGTGCGAGGGGCCCACATCGGTGGCCGAGATCGCCGCGCATCTGAGGCTGCCCGCAGTCGTGACCAAGGTGCTCCTCTCCGACCTGGTCGACTGCGGCGCCGTCACCGCTCACGCGCCCGCCTTCCATGACACGCCCACCGACCGACATCTGCTGGAGGCAGTGCTCGATGGCTTACGACGACAGCTCTGACGGCTACGGCTACCCGGACGGCTCCGGCTCCGGCTATGGCTACGGCTACGGTTACGCGGGCGACGGCTCCGGCGGCGGGTACGCGCAGGAGACCGCCACTGCCGAGTACGCCGCAGCGCCCGCCGCGTCCGAGGGCTTTCCCGTCGCGCTCAAGGTGCTGGTGGCCGGCGGGTTCGGCGTCGGCAAGACGACGTTCGTCGGCGCGGTCAGCGAGATCGCACCCCTGAGCACGGAAGAGCTGCTGACCCAGGCGAGCGCCGCGACCGACAGCCTGGAGGGCGTCGAGTCGAAGACCTCCACCACCGTGGCGATGGACTTCGGCCGCATCACGCTCGACGAACAGCACGTGCTCTACCTGTTCGGCACACCCGGCCAGGAACGCTTCTGGTTCATGTGGGACGAACTCTCGCAGGGCGCGCTGGGAGCGGTGGTGATCGCCGACACCCGCAGGCTGGAGGAGTGCTTCGCGGCAGTCGACTTCTTCGAACGGCGCGGCATCGGGTTCGTCGTCGCCGTCAACGAGTTCGACGGCGCCTACCGCTACGGCCCCGAGGAAGTCCGCGCCGCGCTCGACCTGTCCCCCGAGGTGCCGGTCGTGCTGTGCGACGCCCGCATCGCCAGCTCCGGCACCGGCACGCTCGTGACGCTGGTCCAGCACCTCATCAACGCCACCGACGACGCCGTGCCCCTGTCCGGCCACGCCGGATTCGGGGCCCGGTCGTGATCCCGCACGCCGCCGGGCGGCTGCTGCTGACCCCCGTCGACGGCGAGGCGCCCGCCCGTACGAGGCGGCTGCGCAGCCTCGGTCTGGGGGAGCGGGACGACGCCTCGTTCGACGATTTCGACGCCTTCGCCGACCGGGTGGCCGAAGTGACGGACGTACCGTTCTCGATGGTCAACTTCATCGACGGGAACCGGCAGTTCTACGCCGGGCTGCACACCCCCGCCGGCACCCGCAAGGGCTCGGACCTGGGTGCCGCCGCAACCGGCAGCGGCCGGTACGTGGCCCTCGACCACGGCTTCTGCCCGCACGTGGTCGTCCGGCGCAAGGCACTGGTGCTGGAGGACGTCTGCGACTACCCCAGGTTCGCGGGCAATCCGGTCGTCGACGACATAGGCATCCGCTCCTACCTCGGGGCGCCGCTCATCGACCGCACCGGCATCGCGCTGGGCGCCGTCTGCGCCGTGGACACCGTGCCCCGCCCCTGGGGGAGGGCGGGGCTCGACACGATCAAGTCCCTGGCGCAGGAGCTCGTCGGCCATCTTTACCGCAGGGAGGACAACACCTTCGGGCTCTGACCGGCCGCGCCCGGAGCCCCGCTCACACCTCGACCGTGCGGCCGTCCAGGAAGCCCAGCGTCACCGCGTCCCCGTCCACCCGCACCCGTACGGCCGTGCGCAGCGCCTCCGGGTGGACGTTGTCGCGGGAGAGCACCACGAGCGTGACATGGACGCTCCGGCCGGCCGGGTGGGGGGCGCTGCGCAGATACGGAACGGCCGAGTACGGTCCGTACGCGTTGGCCTCCACGTCCCGCGCCACCTGGGCATCCTCGGGCCCGCCGTCCCAGCCGTACAGCCCGACCACCGCGCTGGACAGCCCGTCGGCCGTACGGGCGAGCGCCCAGCCGGGGCCCGACGAGGCGGACGGGCTCGACTCGTGCGCGACCGCGTGACCACCCTCGCGGACCACCGCCCCCTCGGGCGCCTCGACCCGGTGCACCCGGATCTCCCACGGCCCGTGCAGCACGCTCGTCGTCCCGATCCGGTACGCCCGCTCGTCACCCGGCAGCCGGGCCGCCGACCAGGACGCGGCGACCCGGTCCTCGCAGCGCACCGGGTGGATGCGGCGGCGCCGGGACGGGGTGCCGTCCGGGGCGAGCAGCGCCAGGTGGCTGTCGATGTTCCGGGCGAAGGCGTGCGGTGCGGCCTCCGGGGCGGTCGCCGTCGAGTACGCCAGCTTCGCGTAGTGCGGGTCGTCCTCGCCGGCGCCTCCGTCCGGGTCGGCGGCGCCCTCCGTCTCCTGGCCGGGCGGGGGAGGATTGTGGTCGCTGCCGTGGTTGACCAGCCGGACGATCCCGTCGTTCCGGGTGCCGTGCAGCAGCCACCCGGGCGTGGGAAGCGCCGTGTAGGTGTCGGACTCCTCGACGGGCAGCGGCAGTTCGCGCGCCGTCCACACCTCGTGGTCGGCCGGAAGCAGCAGCCCGAGGAACCCCTTGCTCGCCCAGTACGGCGAGGCGGGACCGGAGTACGGCTGCGTGGTGGGGAGGAACGTGTCGTACCAGCCGAGCGTCAGCAGCCCCCGCTCGTCGGGCACCCCGCGCTCCGCGAAGTGCCGCAGGGTCCCGGAGGCGAGCCGTCGGGTCAGTCCCGGCGCGAGCGGGGTGCAGTCCGCGAGCGCACCCATCCACACCGGGGCCAGCGCCGCGAAGCGGTAGCACAGGGACCGGCCCTGGTGGACCGGGGCGCCGTCGCCGCCGAAGAAGTGCGGGTAGTCCTCCAGGAAGCGGCTGAGGCGCTCCCGGTAGACGGCGGACCGGCCGCCGTCGCCCTCCGGGCCCGCGATCCGTGCCCACAGCAGCGGGTACAGATGCATGGCCCAGCCGATGTAGTAGTCGAAGTTGCGCCCGCTCCCGTCGGTGTACCAGCCGTCACCGATGTACCAGTCCTCGATCCGGTCGAGGCCGCCCTCGATGTCGGACCGGCTGTACGGTGCGCCGACCGAAGCCAGGAACTGTTCCGAAACCACCTGGAACAGGCGCCAGTTGTTGTCCCAGGTCCGGCCGCCGACGAAGCCGGAGAACCAGTCGACGACCCGCTCCTGCACCCGGGCGTCGAGCCGGTCCCAGATCCACGGCCGGGTCTCGTGCAGCGCGACCGCGACGGACGCCGCCTCCACCATCTGCTGCGAGCAGTCCGTCAGCCGCGGCCACGCCTCCCCGCTCGCCGGGTCCGTGCCGGCCGCGAGCCCCGCCGCGTACCGCTCGGTCAGCGCGGGGTCGACCGCCCCGCCCGCGCCCGCGATCCGGCAGGCGGCGAGCAGGAACGACCGGGCGAAACCCTCGAGTCCGTCCGACACGACACCGGACCAGCTGTTCCGGCCGGGCAGCCGGTACTGGGCGAAGCCCGGTGTCGCGTACGGCGTCAGCGCGTCCAGCATCCGGTCGGCGGTCGCCTCCCAGTGCGCCCGGGTCCAGCCGGTGCGGGACGACAGGATCCGGTCGGTGGGCGGCAGTTGCAGATGCGGGGCGACGGACATGGTGGGGCTGCTCCTGTGTTCGGTGTGCGGGGGTTACTGGATCAGTTCGGCGCGGTGGGTGCGGCCGTGGGAGCCGCCGACGGCGACGGTGAGCACCGGGCTGCGCCCCGGGGCGAGGGCGACGGTGTCGTCGGCCCCGGCCACCGCGCGTACGGCGAACGGCAGACCGACCGTGACGGAGGTCCCCGTCCGGCCAGGGTCGGCGACCGCCACGGACACCCGCGCGCCCCGCCGTCGCACCAGGACCGTCGCGGGACCGGACGCGGTGATGCCCGCGGCCGTACCGGCGGCCCAGAAGTGCACGGCGGTCAGACCGGTCCTGCGGTCCTCCACGGCTTGGGCGGTGGCGTCGTTGGCGACGATCCGCACCGGCCGGGAGGCCGACCACACCGCGGTCGCCGCGGCCGAGGCACCGGGCAGCAGCACATAGGCGTACCCGGCGCCGGCGGGGGAGGAGCCGTGGTCGAGCCACAGGGTGAGGTAGCGGCGGGTGACGGGGTCGGTGCTGCCGCCGGTGTCCGCGCCGGTGTCGATGGCCCGCCAGGTCCCGGTGCGTTCCTCGCGCAGCGTGCGCAGGGCCGAACCACCGGGCAGCACGTAGCCGCCGACACCCTCGATGTGCGCCCACCGGGCCCGGTCGAACGCACCGGCCCGGCCCTGCTCCACGGACCTCGGGACGCCGTCCACGAGCAGTTGGTTGCGGCCGTCCGCGCCCAGGTTCCGGTTCTCGATCACCGTCTCGACCGTGCGGCCGTCGTCCGAGGTGATGCCGGAGCCGAGCGCGACGACGGTGTTGTCGAGGAGGAACCACGCCTTCCTGGCCCGCAGGCTGCTGCCGGGGGCACCGATCAGCTCCATGGCGGCGGCGCCGTACCGGCTGTCCAGCCCGGCGCCGCCCGCCACGGCGTTCGACGGCCGGTAGGTGGAGGTGCCGGCACCGGTGCCGAGGTCCTCGCGCGGACGGGTGTCGACCGTGGTGCCCGGCAGGCGGTACGGGTCGACGGTCGGCCAGAACCCGTCGTGGTACTGCCCGAGGTCGTCGCCGTCGTAGAGGTACGTCATGCCGTCGCCGGTGTACCAGCCGTGCAGGTTCTCGCCGTTGCCCGCCTCGTACGCGGAGATCCGCTTCGAGGACAGCGACAGGGTGCAGGCCCAGCCGGGACGGCGGTGCACGACGCGGTCCATGCCGGCGAAGACGAAACTGCCCGTGGTGCGCTCCGCCGGGTGGATGTCCTGGTCGGCCAGCACCGCCTTGGCCAGGGCGAGCCGGGGCAGGGAGGCCAACGAGGCGAACGGCGTGGTGCGGTTGCGGGTGAGCCACCCCTTGACCACCGAGCGCCAGCGGGCCGCCAGGTCCGCCGGGGCCCCGGTCGCCAGGAGCAGGATCGCCGCGACGGCCGCCGCCCCGTCCTGGTGGTCACCCGCCCGCTCCCGGGAGATGGCCCGCCCGCGCACCGCGTCCATCATCAGGCCGTCGAAGATCACGGGGACGAAGCTCCGCTCCACGGCCTCGTACATCACCGACACGTTCGGGTCGGTGACCGCCCACGGGGAGTCGGCGAGGAGGGAGAGCAGCCAGGCGGCGCCGCCGAGCAGGACGGTGCCGTAGGAGCCGGTGTAGGCCACCTCCCCGTGCTGGACGAACGATCCGTCCTCGTAGAAACCGTCACCCGAAGTCGTATAGCGGAAAAGGCTGTTGCGGCCGGAGTCGCGTACGTCGGACAGGGCGTCGCGGGCCGACGCCACCTTGTCCGTGTTCTTGCCGAGCAGCCCGCGCAGCGCCACGATCACCGCCTTGTCGGTGCGGTTGGCGCCGGTCTCGGGCAGGGTGGGGGAGTTGGTGCGGCGGTCCGCGTCGGGGCAGAACCGGTCGACGACCGTCAGGTAGTCCGCGAGATCGGCGGCCGGCACCTGCCCGCCCAGCAGGACGCAGCAGTCCATCAGCGCGCGCGGCGCCCCGATCTCCCAGAACCACCAGTTGCCGGTCTCGCGCGCCGTGGGGTGGTAGGCCGTGTCGTACGCGAACCGCAGCGCCCCGACCAGTGCCTCGGCCGTCTCCGCGCGTCCGGAGAGCGCGGTGCCAGGGGTTGCCCAGGCGACGGCGAGCGTGCGCAGCCGGGTGTAGCTCTGGCCGAAGTTGCCCGGGTCGGTGAGCGGTGAGAGATCGGACCACAGGGCGGTCCGCCCGGTGCTCCGGTCCAAGCTGTCCCACAGGGCGCCCGCCGTGCTGTCCAGGGCGGCGACGCCGACGGCGAAGTCGGGGTCGGCCGGGTCGAACGCGCCTCCGGTGAGCAGGGTCCGTGCCCGGTCGAGGAGCCCGTCGAAGTCGTCGCCGGTGATCTGCCCCGCCTCCTGTGTTCTGTTCCGCGCGGCCCGGGCCGGGCCCGCGGCCAGGACCACGGACGCGGTGGCGCCGCCTGCGGCGAGAAGGGTCCTTCTGCTCAGCTGCATGGTGACTTCTCTTTCTCGTCGCGGTGTCAGTCGGTGAGGGTGCTCGGGTCGACGGGCGGCCGGGGGAGGTCCAGCGCGGCGAGTTCGGCCCGGCCCGTGGCGTCGACGGGGAACGCCCACGTGTTCACGAAGAAGTCCGTCAGGTCGTAGCCCGCGATCCGGCTGGAGTAAGTGGCCAGGGCCCGGTAGCGCTTGGCGTCCTCGGTGTAGTGGGACTGCGGGTTCTCCTCACGCACCAGCTTGTGCAGGCGCGGCCAGAAGTCCTCCCCGAAGGCCAGCTCCAGCTGGCGCAGCGGCACGAGCTTCTCGTACGCCCCGAAGGACTTCTCGTAGGTGAGACCGGGGGTGCCGAACTTCGCCCGTGAGGTCTGGAAGACGGTGAGCCCGGTCGCCGGGTCGACGGTGAGCAGGTTCGACGGCTGCTTCAGGGTGCGCTGCGCGGCCAGCGAGTAGATGTTCACCGTGACCTCGGTGAGGCCGCCCGGCCTGTACGCCATCTGCTGATGGAGATGACCGAGCTCGTGGTAGAGCCCCCAGCCCCGGGTGCGCAGACCCTCGACGGTGGTGGCCCGGTCCAGGTAGGCGCGGGGGAAGCCGTTGTAGCCGTGCGTGGCGTAGGCGCCGACGCCGGAGGGCACCTTGCTGACCTCGGTGAAGTGGTACGGCCCCGCCTTGCGCCGGTGCACCGGCTTCGAGCCGTCGAGGCCGCTGATCCGGGCGTGCGAGTCGATGATGGTCTCGACCAGCCGGAGCAGTGCCGCGTGGTCCTCGTCGCGGTACAGCAGGGCGCCCTCGCGGGTCAGCGTCATGATCGTGTGCGGGGCGTGCAGCTCCACCCAGGGCGACGCGGTCAGCGTGTCCAGCTGCTGCTGGTAGTCCGCCTCGGTGGTGCGGTCCAGGGTGAAGACCGGCATGCGGAGCGCTCCGGACCGGAACAGCACCCCCGCCCGCTCGCCGCGCCCGGTGAGCGTCAGGTAGACCGGGCCGCCGTGCGGGTCGGTCACCGTGTTGGCGCCGGCGGTCAGCGGGTAGCCGCGGGGTTCGGTGACTTCGCCGTAGTAGTCCCAGGCACCGATCCAGAGCGTGGGGACCAGGCCGTCGTGCGGCTGGACGGTCAGCGCGAGCGGGGTGCCGGCGGGCACGTACAGGCCGGTCGGCTGGAACTCCGAGCCGCGCCACGTCTGGGCGAGGCGCAGCCGTTCGGCCTCGGCGGAGGGGCGCGCGGTGACGGTCACGGAGTCCGGCCGGCCGGTCGCGGGCAGGGCCCGGGCGGCGGTGGCGGTGAAGCCGAGAGCCGCCGCCGCTCCCGCGCCCGCCGCCGCGGCGAGGACGGCGCGGCGGCCCACGGAGGAGGCGGGGCGCGCGGTGGTGGGGGAGGCGGCCGGGGCGACGGAGTTGCTGGGCTTACGCATGCGGAACTCTCCCTGCAGAAATGAACGAGGGGCGAAGGCGTGCGGAACGGTAGGGGGTGCTCCGTCAGCATGTAAGCGGTTGCTGTCGAGTCGCAAGGGGAGTCGGGAAGTTACTGTGATTTTCTATGGTCAACTACGGACAGGCGGGAAGTAACCGGTCACTTGCGGCTCGGCCTGCCGGACCGGGGCGCCACGGAATCGCGTACCACGATGTGGGTGCCGAGTCGCAGCGCCCCGGTGGTCGGCTCCCGCCAGTCGTCCTCGTCCCCGCCGGACACGGCGAGCCGCACGGCCTGACGGCCCATCTCCTCCAGCGGCACATGGACGGTGGTCAGCCGGGGCCGCAGCTCCTGGGCGACCGGGATGTCGTCGTAGCCCACCAGCGAGACGTCCTTGGGCACGCGCACGCCCGCCTCCTCCAGGGCCTGTGCGGCACCGGCCGCGACCATGTCGTTGGCCGCGAAAACGGCGGTGAACTCCGGTCCGTCGCGAAGGAGTTCGGTCATCCTGCGGTAGCCGAAGTTACGGCTGAAGGCGCCGGGCTGGGCCAGCTCGGGATCGATGGCCACGCCCCGCAGCTCCAGGGCCCGGCGGTGGCCGGCGAGCCGGTCGCGGGTGGTGGAGAGCTTGGGCGGGCCGCCGAGGTAGAGGATGCGCTCGTGGCCCTGCATCAGCAGATGGTCGGTGATCGCGAAGGCGCCGCCCTCGTTGTCGTACTCCACGGCGGCGGTCGGCGCGGACTCGCCGAGCGGGGGCCGGCCGCACAGCACCAGTTTGGAGCCGCCCGCGTCGAGCTCGCGCGCCCGGCGGGCCAGCTCGGAGGTGTAGCCGCGGTCCGCGATGGAGCCGCCGACCACGACGACCGCGTCCGCCCGGCGCTCGTGCATCAGGTCGATGAAGGCGAGTTCGCGCTGCGGGTCGCCCTGGGTGCAGCAGACCAGGCAGAGCCGCCCGCCGAGCGCGGCCTCCCGCTCCACCCCGCGCGCGATGTACGCGTAGAAGGGGTCGATGACCTCGTTGACGATGATGCCGACGGTGCGGTTGGAGACGCCGGCCAGGGCGCGGGCGTGCGCGTTGACCACGTAACCCAGCTCGCGCATGGCCGACTCGACGCGCTCGCGGGTCGCCTCGGCGACGGGGTAGTTGCGGTTCAGGACGCGTGAGACGGTGGCGGTCGAGACCCCGGCGCGCCGTGCGACGTCGGTGACCGTCGCACGCCGCTGTCCGTCCCCGGCCGTGTTCTGCCGGCGCATCCGGCTCACCCCCTGAAGGCTGTTGTGTGACGACGAGCCTAGAGCCTGCGGCGGGAGGGCGGTCATGCGATCCTCCCCAGCTCGGCCCGGTGCACGGGGTGCCCGAAGGGCTCGCCCCGCGCGTACCGCGCCAGTTCGTCGACGGCGAGCGCGCCGAGCCGTCCCACCTCGTTGCCCTGGGCGCCCGCCAGGTGCGGGGTCAGGAACACGTTGGGCAGGTCCCACAGGGGGTGGCCGGGCGGCAGCGGCTCCGGCGAGGTCACGTCGAGGACCGCGTCGAGCCGGCCGCTGACCAGGTGACCGGTCAGCGCCTCGGTGTCCACCAGCGGGCCGCGCGCCGTGTTGACGAGCAGGGTGCCGGGGCGCATCAGGCCGATCCGGCGGGCGTCGATGATGCCCCGGGTCTCGGGCGTGTCCGGGGCGTGCAGGCTCACCACCTCGCTGGTCGCCACGAGGGTGTCCAGGTCGACGGGGGTCACGCCGAGGCGGGCGGCCTCGGCGGCGTCCACGTAAGGGTCGTGGAGCAGCACCTCCGCGTCCAGCGCCCCCCGCAGCAGCTCGATCACGCGGCGGCCGATCCTGGAGGCGCCGACCACCCCGACGGTCAGCCCGTGGGTGCCGAGCCAGTGGTGGCGGTCCAGGTCGGCGTCGGTGCGGTGGGTGCGGCGGGCCCGGTAGAGGCCCGCGAGCGGGAACACCCGCTTGGCGCCCATGATGATCGCCGCGAGGGTGAACTCGGCCACCGGCACGGCGTTGGCCGCGGCCGCCGACGAGACGACGATCCCGCGGTCGAAGGCGGCCGGTGACAGAAACGTTTTCACCGTGCCGGCGGCGTGGATGACCGCCCGCAGCGCGGGCGCCCGGTCCAGCAGTGCCGTGTCCACCGGCGGACAGCCCCAGCCGGTCAGCAGCACCTCCGCCTCGGAGAGCGCCCGGACGGCGGCGGGGGAGTCGAACTCGCTGATCACCAGCGGTTCGAGCAGCTCGGCGGTCTCTTCGAGCCGGGCCCGGACGGCGGGTGGGAAGACGTCGTCCAGCAGTCTCGTGCTCATGACCAGCACCGTGCGCGGCCGCCTCCCCGGAGGGTCCGCTGCATCGGTGCCGGGACGGGCCGGTGCCTCTTCGGTGGTTCGCACCCTGCCTCCGGATAGTAATCGCGTTCTATCGAATGATCGGCAAGCTAGGAGGTTGGCGGTCGACCGTCAAGCGCATGACGTATCCGAATGGGCTGTTCATGAGGGTTTTCCCCTCTTTGTGTTGCTGGAATTTCCCTCAGCAGGTGTCGGTCGACGAAGACGTTTGCTCGAATCTCTTGACGCTTTGGTTAACCGCTTACTAACTTGCCGCCGCAGAAGGCACACCATGCGCCACCCAGCCGAACAGGACCCACCATGGCTGACACAGCACCCCCGCTGCCGCGCGAAAAGCAGCGAACGCGGCGAAAGCGGGGCGAAGAACCCGCCCCGCCCGGCCCGGCCATCGCAGCCCCGCACCGGCTCACGCTCGGACAGCGCCTCAAACGCGACCGGGTGATGCTGCTGCTCACCCTGCCCGGCCTGCTCTACTTCATCGTCTTCCACTACGTACCGCTGCTCGGCTACGTGGTGGCGTTCCAGGACTACCAGCCGTACCTCGGATACATGCACAGCGTCTGGGTGGGCTTCGCCAACTTCTCCGCGGCGTTCAGCGAACCGGCCTTCTGGAGCGCGACGTTCAACACCCTGGAGATCGCCCTCGTCCAGCTGGTGTTCTTCTTCCCGGTGCCCATCGCCCTGGCCCTGCTGCTCAACAGCATCGCCAGCGACCGCATCAGGCGCTTCGTGCAGAGCGTCGTCTATCTGCCGCACTTCATCGGCTGGGTCATCATCGTCTCGATCTTCCAGCAGATCCTGGGCGGCGCCGGCGTCCTGCCCGACGTCCTGGGCGGTCTGGGTCTGCCCCGCTACGACATGATGAGCGACCCGGACGCCTTCCCCTGGCTGCTCACCCTCCAGGTGGCCTGGAAGGACGCCGGCTGGGGCACGATCATCATCCTCGCCGCCCTCCTCAACATCGACCGGCAGCAGTACGAGGCCGCCGCGATCGACGGAGCCGGGCCCCGGCGCCGGCTGTGGCACGTGACCCTGCCGGGCATCGCCCCCGTACTCATCCTGCTGCTCATCCTCAACCTCGGGCAGATCCTCTCCGTCGGCTTCGAGCAGATCCTGCTCCAGCGCGACGCGGTCGGCCCGGACGCCGGCGAGGTGCTCGACACCTACGTCTACTACCACGGCATCAAGGACAACGACTGGGGCGTCGCCGCCGCCGTCGGACTCGTCAAGGCGGTCATCGGCACCGCACTCGTGCTGGGCGCGAACAAGTTCGCCCACCGACTCGGCCACGAAGGGGTGTACCGCGGTGCTGACCGCTGAGAAGACGCGCGCCACGGCCCGGACCACCACACCGGCGCCCCGGCCCGCCCCCGTACGCAAGTCCGACGGCCGGCCGCCGTGGATGGAGCGCCCCACCCGCCTCGGCCAGACCGCGAAGGCCATCGCCGTCGTCGTGGTCGTCCTCGCCGTCGCCTACCCGCTGGTCGGCGTCATCGGGACCAGCTTCGCCTCGCAGACCGACATCATCAAGAGCTCCGGCCTCATCCTGTGGCCGGAGCACCCGACCCTGGACGCCTACCGCACGATCTTCACCGGCGGCGTCGTCAGCCGGGCCCTGATCGTCTCCGTCGGCATCACCGTGTTCGGCACCCTCGCCAGCCTGCTCGTCACCGTCGGCATGGCGTACGGGCTCTCCCGCCGCGAGGTCACCGGCTCCCGCTTCATCCTGATGACGGCCCTGTTCACCATGCTGTTCAACGCCGGCATCATCCCGAACTTCCTGCTGGTCAAGGGACTCGGCCTGTACGACACCTACGCGGCGCTCGTCATGCCCACCCTGGTCAGCGCCTTCAACCTGGTCGTCCTGCGCTCCTTCTTCATGAACCTGCCGGAAGAGCTGTACGACGCGGCGAAGGTGGACGGCGCGGGCGACTTCCGCATCCTGGTCCGCATCGTCCTGCCGCTGTCCAAGGCCGTCCTCGCGGTGATCAGCCTCTTCTATGCCGTCACGTACTGGAACGCCTTCTTCAACTCGCTCCTGTACCTCAACGACTCCGAGAAATGGCCGCTGCCGATGGTGCTGCGGACCTACGTACTCCAGGGCCAGAGCCTCGACTCGGCCGCGTCCGGCGAGGCACTCGCACCGCAGCAGGCCGTACAGATGGCGGTCCTGGTGATCGCCGTCGTCCCGATCCTGTGCGTCTACCCGTTCCTCCAGCGCTACTTCACCAAGGGCGTCCTCACCGGAGCCGTCAAGGGCTGAGCGCAGCCACCCCCCACTCCTTCCCTTCCCTCTCACAAGGAGATCCAGGTGTCGAGCTCCACCCCCATCAACCGCAGAGCGTTCTTCCGTCTGGGTGCCGGCGTCGGTCTCGGCCTGGCCGCCGCCCCGCTGCTCGCCGCCTGCGGCGACGGCGGCACGACCGCGAAGGCCGAGGCCAAGAGCGCGTCCCTGCTCCCGCACAGCGCCGTCCGCAACATCGGGCTCAAGCCCGACCTGGAGGGCACGGCGGCCGGCGTCCCGCAGGCGTTCTTCAGCTACCCGGCCAAGCCGCTGCGCGCCACCGAGGGGGCCCCGCTCAAGGGGGCGAAGCCGATCAGCGCCGCGATGGAGACGTTCTCCCCGCCGGCCCCCTCACGGGAGAAGAACGTCGCCTGGCAGGAGATCGAGAAGCTGCTCGGCGGCCGGGTGGACCTCACCGGCGTGCCCGCCGACGACTACAGCACCAAGTTCTCCACCATGGTCGCCAGCGACAGCCTGCCCGACCTCTTCATGTACCCGGAGAGCGGCGGGGTCGACAACAAGGCCGCCTTCCTCCAGGCCAAGTGCGCCGATCTGACGCCCTTCCTCGCGGGGGACAAGGTCAAGGACTACCCGAACCTGGCCGCCATTCCGGAGGCGGCCTGGCAGGGGGCGATCTTCGGGGGCAAGCTCTACGGCATCCCGATCGCCCGCTCCGGCACCGGCGGCGCCGGCTTCTACCGCCACGACCTGTTCGAAGAGGTCGGCGTCACGAGCCTGGACCAGATCACCGACCTCGACCGTTTCGTCGAGGTCTGCAAGGAACTGACCCGTCCCAAGGAGGACCGGTACGCGATCATCGCCGGCGCCACCACCATGCTCGCCATGTCCGCCGGCGCCCCCAGCTCCTGGCGGCTGGACGAGAAGACCGGCAAGTTCACCCTCGACCTGGAGACCCCGGAGTACCGCAAGGCGGTCGAGACGGCCCGTCTGCTGTACAAGGCCGGCTGCTTCTACCCGGGCACCCTCCAGATGTCCGGGGCGCAGAAGGCCCAGTACACGGACATGTTCAAGAACGGCAAGGGCGCGTACGTCTACGACGGGATGCCCAGCTACCTGGCGCCGGGCGTCGGCTACGTCGCCACGATGAAGGCGATCAACAAGAAGTTCGACCCGCGCCCCTTCGTGCCCGTCGGCAAGGACGCCGTCGCCTGGATGGACAACGTCGCGCTGCAGAACACCCACATCACGAAGGCGTCCGGGGACCGCGTCAAGGAGATCCTGCGGTTCGCCGACTTCGCGGCCTCGCCGTTCGGCAGCCTGGAGTACACCCTCATCAACTACGGCGTGGAGGGCAAGGACTTCACCCGGGACGCGAAGGGCAACCCCGCCCTGACCAAGCAGGGCACCCAGGACGTCACCGTGCCCTGGAGGATGACCGCTTCCGCCGTCCCCGCGGTCTTCAGCGCGGACTCGGAGGACGGCGTGCGGCACGTCCACGACACGTTCTCCAAGATGATCCCGATGATGCTGCCGGACCCGACGCTCCGGTACTCCTCGCCCACCTGGGACTCCAAGAGCGCCGGCAGCCTCGGCACGCTCAAGGGCGACGTGCTCAAGGGCATCATCGCCGGCCGCAAGCCCATGTCCGCCTACGACCAGCTGCTCAAGGACTACCTGGCCAAGGGCGGCGAGAAGGCCCGCGGCGAGTTCGAGGAAGCCTTCCAGAAGGGGAAGAAGTGACCACCCGACGCTCGGTCCTCGCACGCGGCGGCGCCGCCGTGGCGGCAGCCGTCGCCGTCCCCGCCCTCGGCACGCCCGCCGCCGCCCGGCCGCACGGCTTCCACCCGGAGCCCGGCTCCGACGGCGTCGGCGACCCGCTCTTCCCCACCCTCGGCAACGGCGGCTACCAGGTCACCCACTACGACCTGGCCTTCGACTTCACCCCGGTGACCTACGACTTCACCGCGACCGTGAAGATCAGCGCCCGAGCCACCCAGGACCTGTCCGCCTTCAACCTCGACACCGACGGACACACCATCGACGCCGTCACCGTCGGCGGCCGCCCCGCCACCTGGCAGCTGACCGCCGGCCGGAGCGGCCAGGAGCTGACCGTCACTCCGGCCCGCCCGCTCCGCGACCACCAGGCGTTCACCGTCGAGATCCGCTACCGGGGCAACGGCAAGGCGCCCCGGCTGGGGCTCACCGGCTGGCGGTTCGGCAGCGACGGCGGTTTCGCCTCGGCCGCCCAGTCCTCCCGCGCCGACACCTTCCTGCCCTGCAACGACACCCCCTCCGACAAGGCGACCTGGACCTTCCACATCAGTGCCCCCGAGGGATTCGTCGCCACCGCCAACGGCGAGCTGACGCATCGCACCCCGCGCGCCGACGGCTCCACCGTCTGGCACTTCGCGCTCCGCGAGCGCATGGCCACCGAACTCATCGGCATCGCCGTCGTCAAGGGCACCTACCTCTACGGCAGCAGCCACCGCGGCCTGCCCCTGCGCCACATCGTCCCCCGGGGCCAGGAGGACACGTACGCCCCGATCGTCGCCCGCACCGCCGACCATCTCGCCTGGCTGGAGGCGAAGTTCGGCCGCTACCCGTTCTCCGTCTACGGGGTGCACATCTACGACGGCTACACCGACGCGCTGGAGAACCAGACGCTGTCGCTGTTCGGCACCAACTGGTTCAAGCCCAACGCCCAGGGCCGGCCCGGCTACGAGACCACCATGGTCCACGAGCTCGTGCACCAGTGGTTCGGCGACTCCGTCACCCCGCACGACTGGCAGCAGGCGTGGCTCAACGAAGGCCCCGCCGTCTACTACGCGGGCCTGTACGGCGAGGAGCGCGGCTGGTCCGTCCTCGCGGACAAGATGAAGGCCACCTACGAGAAGCTGGACGCGGTCCGCGCGGCCGACGGCCCGCCCGGACTGCCCAAGGCGCTCGGCGGCACCAACATCTACGACGGCGGCGCCCTCGTCCTGTACGCCCTGAACCAGCGCATCGGCCGGCGGTCCTTCGACACGGTCATGCGCGAGTGGGTCAGGCGCTTCAAGGACTCCACGTACACCTCCGAGGCCTTCATCCGGCACACCGTGGACGTCACCCGCGACCGGTCGCTCGACCCGTTCCTGCGCGACTGGCTCTTCGGGGCCGTCAACCCGCCCATGCCCGGCCACCCCGACTGGAAGGCCACCGCGTGAACCGCACCCTGAACGTCGTACGAGCCACCGCCGCGTCCGCCACCGCGGCGCTCCTCACCGCCCTCATCGCCGCCCCGGCCGAAGCCGCGCCCGCGCCCCGCACCCTGTACGCCGCCCCGGACGGCCGCGGCTCCGCCTGCACCGCCGCCCGCCCCTGCACCCCGGAGGGCGCCCGCGACCTGGCCCGCGCCGAGACCCGGCGCCCGGTCCGGGTCCTCCTGAAGGACGGCACCTACCGGCTCGACGCGCCCCTGAAGCTCGGCGCCGCCGACTCCGGCACCACCTGGGCCGCCGCGCCCGGCGCGCACCCCGTCCTCTCCGGCGGCCGGGACCTCACCGGCTGGCGGGAGAACGCGGACGGCACCTGGACGGCCGCCGTCCCCGAGGGCCTCACCCCGCGCCAGCTCTTCGTCGACGGCCGCCGCGCGACCCGCGCCCGCGGTGAGGCGTGCCCCGCGAGCACCTGCGACGCCACCGCCACCGGCATGACCGGCGCCACCGCGACCGGCATCGACCACTGGGCGCACCCCACGGACGCCGAGGCCGTCATCCGTGTCCGCTGGCGCAACTACCACTGCCGGATCGCCGGCGTCAGCGGTGACGTCCTCACCTTCGCCCAGCCGTGCTGGACCAACTCCGCGAGCGGCACCGACCGCACCGGCCCCGCCTGGGACACCACCACCGTCGACTCCACCCGCTACAGCGGTGTCGCGTTCTTCGAAAATGCCGCCGAACTCCTCGACGAGCCGGGCGAGTTCGCGTGGAACTCCGCCGACCGCACCGTCACCTACCTCCCGCGCGAGGGCGAGAACATGCGCCACGCGCGGGCCGTCACCCCGCACACCGAGCAGCTGCTCACCGTCGACGGCGCCCACGACCTCACGGTCAGCGGCATCGGCTTCGCGTACGCGGCCTACCGGCAGCCCGGCACCGACGAGGGCTACGCGGGGATGCAGGCCGGTCTCACCCTGACCGGGGCCACCGGCCCCGTCGACCACGCGGGCCGCTACTACACCAAGCCGGCCGCCGCGGTCACCGTGCGTGGCGGCCGGGGCGTGACCGTCGACACCGCCCGCTTCACCCACCTCGGCGGCGCCGGAGCGATCCTGGAGGCCGGCACCAAGGACAGCGCGGTCACCCGCTCCACGTTCACCGACCTGTCGTCGGGCGCGGTCTACGTCGGCGACACCGAGCCCATGCCCGCACCCGAGCTCGCAGGGGAGCGCAACACCGTCGCGTACAACACGATCAGCCGCACCGGCGTCGAGTACACCGACGCGGTCGGCATCTGGGCCGGTTACGAAGCCGGGCTGACCGTCGACCACAACAGCCTCGACCACCTCCCGTACTCGGCGATATCCGTCGGCTGGGGCTGGAACCAGCCCGAGGCGCAGAAGTCGGTGCTCCGCGACAACGAGGTGACGGACAACCGCATCACCGACGTCATGGAGGTCGCCCGGCAACAGCACGACGGCGGCGCCGTCTACACCCAGGGCGCCCAGCCCGGCACGGTCGTCAGCGGCAACTACATCAACCGCTCCGCGTACGGCAACACCGAGCGCGACGGCAACGGCATCTACCTCGACGAGCAGTCCTCGTACATCACCGTCGAGAACAACGTCATCACCCGCGTCGGCTACAAGTGGGTGTCCAACTGGGCGGACTACGGCATCCGGAACACGGCGCGCGGCAACTGGACGGACACCGCCGCCCCCGCGCTCGGCGGCACCGGCTCCGTCATGACCGGCAACCACACCGGCCTGGACCGCCTCCCGGCCGCCGCCCTCGCCGTCGCCGCCCGCGCCGGCGCCCACGGCGGACCGGTCGAGCAGCTGCGCACCGACCTGGCCCGCACCGGCACGGCCACCCAGTCCTCGACCGACGGCACCGCCACCGCCACCGCCGCACTGGCCCTGGACGCGGACACCAACTCCGACACCCGCACCCTGGCCGAGGACGGCGCCTGGTGGCAGGTGGACCTCGGAGCCGTACGGCACATCCGCCAGGTCGAGGTCTGGAACGACGCCTCCACGACCACGGCCGGCTTCGACATCGTCACCGACGACACGACCGTCCACATCAGCGGCAAGGCGCTCCGCCCCACCGTCGTGAACCTCGACAGCCGGACCCGCACGCTCCGGATCGTGAAGAGCGGAACGGGGCGGGTGGGCCTCTCCCAGGTGCTGATCCACTGAGAGTGTCCGCGTGGACACGGAGCGGGGCGGCCGGGAAAGCGGTTCGTGACCACCCGATGAAGTGCGGTATTGTTCTCATGCGCGTTCGGCCAGGGGGAAACCCCAGGTCAGGCGGGTATCGGGACGTGGCGCAGCTTGGTAGCGCACTTGACTGGGGGTCAAGGGGTCGCAGGTTCAAATCCTGTCGTCCCGACTGGAGACAGTCGCAGGTCAGGGCCGGTTTCGGAGCAATCCGAAACCGGCCCTCGATCATTTTTGAGGACCAGTGGGGGTCGGCGTCCTTGACCGGCTCAGCGGGCCCCGGCACCCTTGATCCTGCTGACCGTGTGAACCCGGGTATGGCACGGCCCCTCTGATCCGGCGGCCATCGCCCTGCCTTTCCGTACGGGCTGCTCCCGCCGAAGCCCTTGCGGCCGAGCCGCGGCATCGACCGGGAGCGGATGCCGGGCCCGGCTGCATCCCTGCGGGCGCCATCGACGTCGACCTCACGCCCCCGTGCCTCCGCGAGGACGCGAGGGGCGCCCGTGCCGGTGGCGGAGGGACCACCGCGGAGAGAGGTGCCGCGCGTGGCGGGATCACACACGTGGGCCGGTGCGGGCGGCGGGCAGCGAAAGGACCATCGTGAGTCCGCCGCCGGGAGTGTCCTCGGCGCTGAGCGTGGCGTGGATGGCTTCGGTGAAGCCACGCGCGACCGCGAGGCCGAGTCCCACTCCGGCGCCTCGCGGGGCATCACCGAGACGCTGAAAGGGTTCGAACATGTGCCCCTTCGCAGCATCCGGGACGCCCGGACCCCGGTCGACGACGCGCAGTTCGACCCGGTCGCGCAGACTGCTGGCGGAGACGAGGACGGGCGTGCCTTCCGGGCTGTACTTGACGGCGTTCTCGACGATATTGGCCACCACGCGCTCCAGCAGGCCGCGATCCACGGCGACCATCGGCAAGGTCTCCGGGATGTCGAGTTCGACGCTGCCCTCGGGAACGCCGCCCAGCGCCATCGGGACGACTTCGTCCAGATCCGTCTCCCGGATCAGCGGTACGACGGTGCCCGTGTTGAGGCGGGACATGTCCAACAGGTTGCCTATCAGTGCGGACAGCCGGTCGGCGCCCTCCTCGATTCCTTCGAGCAGGGCGTCGCGGTCGGTCTCGGACCAGTCGACGTCGTCGGCGCGCAGGGAGGTGACGGACGCCTTGATGCCGGCCAGTGGGGTCCGGAGGTCGTGGCTGACGGCGGCGAGCAGCGCGGTGCGGAAGCGGTCGCTCTCGGCGAGCTTGCGCGCCTCCTCGGCCTGGCCGACCAGGCGCTGCCGGTCAAGTGCCACGGCCGCCTGGGCGGCGAAGGCACCCAGGACCCGGCGATCCTCGGCCGGCAGTGCCCGGCCGGCCAGGACCAGGGCCAGATTCTCCCCGACGGGTATGTCGACGTCGGCGTCCTCGGGACGGTCGACCGGCCGGACACCGACGGCCGCCGCACAGGTCCAGGGATCGACGTCGCTCGCCCGTTCCAGGAGCGCGACGGAATCCACGGCGAAGGTCTCGCGGAGCCGTTGCAGCAGTGCGTCGAGGGAGTTCTCGCCCCGCAGGATGCTGCCGGCCAGGAAGGAGAGGATCTCCGACTCGGCGCGCAGGCGCGCCGCCTGGTGGGTGCGGCGAGCCGCGAGGTCGACGACCGAGGCGACGGACACGGCCACCCCGATGAAGATCACGATGGCGACGATGTTCTTGGGGTCGGAGATCGTCAGCCGGTGCAGCGGAGGCGTGAAGTAGTAGTTGAGCAGCAGAGAGCCGAACGCCGCTGACGCGAGGGCCGGCAGCATGCCGCCCAGCAGGGCGGCGGCGACGGTGGCGGTGAGGAACAGCAGCATGTCATTCGCGAGCCCGAGGTCGGGAACGACGCCGCTGAGCAGCAGGGTGAGGAGGGCGGGCCCGGCGACGCCGGCCAGCCACCCCCAGATGATCCGGGCCCGCCCCAGCCGTGCGCTGCGGGCGATCGGCAGGCCGCGCCCCTTGGCGGCCGCGTCGTGGGTGACGATGTGGACGTCCAGGTCCGGGCCGGATTCCCGTGCGACGGTGCCGCTGACGCCGGGGCCGAACACGTACTGCCAGGTCTTGCGGCGGCTGACGCCGAGGACGATCTGGGTGGCGTTGATCCCCCGGGCGAACTCCAGGAGGGCCGAGGGTACGTCGTCGCCGATGACGTGGTGGAAGGTGCCGCCCAGGTCCTCGACCAGGGTGCGCTGGACGGCCAGCTCCTTGGGCGACACGGCCTTGAGCCCGTCGCTCGCGGCGATGTAGACGGCCAGGACCTCACCACCGGCGCCCTTCTCCGCGAGGCGGGCGGCGCGGCGGATGAGCGTGCGCCCTTCGGGCCCGCCGGTCAGTCCGACGACGATGCGCTCGCGGGCCTGCCAGGTGGAGCGTATGTCGTGCTCGCCCCGGTACTGCTGAAGGTATTCGTCGACCCGGTCCGCCACCCAGAGCAGGGCCAGTTCGCGCAGGGCGGTGAGGTTGCCGGGGCGGAAGTAGTTGGACAGGGCGGCATCCATCTTGTCCGGCTGGTAGATGTTGCCGTGCGCCATCCGCCGGCGCAGCGCCTGGGGCGACATGTCGACCAGCTCGATCTGGTCGGCCCGGCGCACCACCTCGTCCGGGACGGTTTCGCGCTGCCGGATGCCGGTGATGGACTCCACGACGTCGCCCAGCGACTCCAGATGCTGGATGTTGACCGTCGATACGACATCGATCCCTGCCTTGAGGAGCTCCTCGACGTCCTGCCAGCGCTTGGCATGACGGGAGCCGGGCACGTTGGTATGCGCCAGCTCGTCCACCAGGGCGACTTCCGGGGCCCGCGCCAGTACGGCGTCGACGTCCATCTCGGTGAACACCGAGCCCCGGTAGTCCACCTCCCTGCGTGCCACCAGCTCCAGCCCGTGCAGCATCACCTCGGTCCGGGACCGGTTGTGGTGCTCCACGAGCCCGATGACGACATCAGTGCCTCGCTCCACCCTCCGGTGGGCCTCGGAGAGCATCGCGTACGTCTTGCCGACGCCCGGCGCCGCGCCGAGGTAGATCCGGAGCTTTCCGCGTCCCATAGTGACTTCTCGTTCTTCCGCGGTGGAGGCGGCATCAGGGCTCGAAGCGGTAGCCCATGGCCGGCTCGGTGATCAGGTATCGGGGGTGGGCGGCTGGGAACCGGTGGGGTGCGGGGCCTTCGCACCCCACCGGTTCCCGGTCCCTCGCCTCAGGTCCATCAGCCGTGGATCAGGTCCCTCAGCGCGGTGTTCAGCTCGAGGACGTTCACCCGGGGCTCGCCCATGAAGCCCAGGAGCCGGCCCGTCGTGTGTTCGGCGACGAGACTCTTGATCTCCTCGACGGGAAGGCCGTTCCTCTCCGCGACCCGGTGGACCTGGAGCCGCGCGTACGCGGGAGAGATGTCCGGGTCCAGGCCGGAGCCGGAGGAGGTGACGGCGTCTGCCGGCACGTCAGCGGGCTTCACCGCGTAGGTGGCCGTGGAGTTGTCCTCGGCCACCGCCTTCCTGGCGTCCGTCACCCACTGGATCAGTTCCTCGTTGTCGCCGGAGCGGTTGGTGGCGCCGGAGAGGACCAGGGAGTACTGCGTGTTGACGCTGTTGCTGCCGAGGCCGTTGGAGGGGCGCGGCTGGAACCACTTCAGGTCCGGTCGCACCACCTCCTCGGCGTCGTCGGGGTTCTGCTTCGGCAGGTTGTACGTCTGGCCGATGAGGGAGGAGCCGACCACGTCGCCGTTCCTGTCCTTGATCTCGGAGCCGTTGGCCCGTCCGGGCATGAGGCCCTGGGCGACGCCGGTGACGGCGAGGGGGTAGATGACGCCGCAGACCAGGGTGAGGACGAGCAGGGCCCTCAGCCCGGCCCCGAACAGGCGCACGGTGTTGTTGACGGAGGTGTGGGTCATGGCGGATCAGCCGATTCCGGGGATGAGGGAGATGAGCAGGTCGATGATCTTGATGCCGATGAACGGGGCGATCAGGCCGCCGAGCCCGTAGATCCCGAGGTTGCGGCGCAGCATCCGGTCGGCACTGGCGGGGCGGTAGCGCACTCCCTTGAGGGCCAGCGGTACGAGGGCGACGATGATCAGTGCGTTGAAGATGACGGCGGACAGGATCGCGGACTCGGGTGAGGCGAGCCCCATGATGTTCAGCTTGTCCAGCGACGGGTACGCCACGGCGAACATGGCGGGGATGATCGCGAAGTACTTCGCGACGTCGTTGGCGATGGAGAACGTGGTCAGTGCGCCCCGGGTGATCAGGAGCTGTTTGCCGATCTCGACGATCTCGATGAGCTTGGTGGGGTTGGAGTCGAGGTCCACCATGTTCCCGGCCTCCTTGGCGGCCGAGGTTCCGGTGTTCATGGCCACGCCGACGTCCGCCTGGGCGAGCGCGGGGGCGTCGTTGGTGCCGTCACCGGTCATCGCGACGAGTTTGCCGCCGGCCTGCTCCCGCTTGATGAGGGCCATCTTGTCCTCGGGGGTCGCCTCGGCGAGGAAGTCGTCGACACCCGCCTCCTCGGCGATGGCCTTCGCGGTCAGCGGGTTGTCGCCGGTGATCATGACCGTACGGATGCCCATCCGGCGCAGCTCGTCGAACCGCTCCCGCATGCCCTCCTTCACCACGTCCTTGAGGTGGATGACGCCGAGGACCCGTGCACCGTGAGCGTCTTCCAGAGCCACCAGCAGCGGCGTGCCACCAGCCTGGGAAATCCGGTCCGTGAGGACCTGTGCGTCCTCGGAGACAAACCCGCCCCGCTCCTTCACCCACGCCACGACGGAACCGGTCGCCCCCTTGCGGACCTTGCGCCCGTCCACGTCCACGCCCGACATACGGGTCTGCGCGGTGAACGCGACCCATTCGGCATCAGTCAGCTCGCCCTGGTGACGCTCGCGCAGCCCGTACTTCTCCTTGGTCAGGACGACGATCGAGCGGCCTTCGGGAGTCTCGTCGGCCAGCGAGGACAGCTGGGCGGCGTCCGCCAGCTCGGCCTCCGTCACCCCGTCGACCGCCAGGAACTCGGCCGCCTGCCGGTTGCCCAGGGTGATGGTCCCGGTCTTGTCGAGGAGCAGGGTGGACACGTCTCCCGCCGCCTCTACGGCGCGCCCGGACATCGCCAGGACGTTGCGCTGGACGAGGCGGTCCATACCGGCGATGCCGATCGCGGAGAGCAGCGCGCCGATGGTGGTCGGGATCAGGCAGACCAGCAGCGCGGTGAGCACGATCATCGAGGTCTGCTCGTCGGCGCCGGCGTATAGGGCGAACGGCTTCAGGGTGACCACGGCCAGCAGGAAGACGATGGTCAGGGACGCCAGCAGGATGTTCAGGGCGATCTCGTTGGGCGTCTTCTGCCGGGCGGCCCCCTCCACCAGGCTGATCATCCGGTCGATGAACGTCTCGCCCGGCTTCGTCGTGATCTTGACGACGATCCGGTCGGAGAGCACCTTCGTACCGCCGGTCACCGCGCTGCGGTCGCCGCCGGACTCCCGGATGACCGGAGCCGATTCGCCGGTGATCGCCGACTCGTCGACGGAGGCGACGCCTTCCACGACATCACCGTCGCCGGGGATGGTGTCGCCGGCTTCGCAGACCACCAGGTCCCCGATGCGCAGCTCCGTCCCGGCGACCCGCTCCTCGTTCGGACCGATGATCCGGCGGGCGATGGTTCCGGTCTTGGCCCTGCGAAGTGTGTCGGCCTGGGCCTTGCCCCGGCCCTCGGCGACCGCTTCGGCGAGGTTCGCGAAGACGGTGGTCAGCCAGAGCCAGCCGGCGATGGCCCAGCCGAACCAGTCGGTCGGGTCCAGCACCGCGAGCACGGTGGTGACCACGGACCCGATCAGGACGACGAACATGACGGGCGACTTGATCATCACCCGCGGGTCGAGCTTGCGCACCGCGTCCGGGAAGGACTTCAGCAACTGCTTCGGGTCGAACAGGCCGCTGCCGACGCGGTCGGTGACCGCTCGGTTGCCGGAGGGCGGCAGGTCGCCGTGCGGAGCGTGAGTGGGGGTGACGGTGCTCATGAGGCGAGCCCTTCGGCGAGCGGACCCAGCGCGAGGGCGGGGAAGTAGGTCAGACCGGTGATGATCAGGATGGTGCCGACGAGCAGACCCGCGTAGAGGGGCTTGTCGGTGCGCAGCGTGCCCGCGGTCTCGGGTACCGGCTTCTGCTCGGCCAGGGAGCCGGCGAGCGCCAGTACGAAGACGATCGGGAGGAAACGGCCGAGCAGCATCGCGATGCCGATGGTGGTGTTGAACCACTGGGTGTCCGCGTTGAGCCCGGCGAACGCCGACCCGTTGTTGTTGGCGCCGGACGTGTAGGCGTACAGGATCTCCGAGAAGCCGTGCGCACCGGAGTTGGTCATCGAGTTGCCCGGAGTGGGCAGGGCCATCGCGACGGCGGTGAAGCCGAGCACCAGGGCCGGAGTGATGAGGATGTAGCAGGCGGCGAGCTTGATCTGGCGGGTGCCGATCTTCTTGCCCAGATACTCCGGGGTGCGGCCGACCATGAGACCGGCGATGAACACCGCGATGATCGCCATGATCAGCATGCCGTACAGGCCGGACCCGACACCGCCGGGCGCGATCTCACCCAGCTGCATGCCCAGCATCGTGATGCCGCCGCCGAAGCCGGTGTACGAGGAGTGGAAGGAGTTCACCGCGCCGGTCGAGGTCAGCGTGGTGGCCACCGCGAAGATCGACGAGCCGGCGATCCCGAAGCGGGTCTCCTTGCCCTCCATCGCTCCGCCCGCGATCTCGAAGGCGGGCCCGTGGTGGGCGAATTCGGTCCACATCATCAGCGCGGTGAAGCCGAGCCAGATGGCGGCCATCGTGCCGAGGATCGCGTACCCCTGCCTGAGCGAGCCGACCATGCGGCCGAAGGTGCGGGTCAGCGCGAACGGGATCAGCAGGATGAGGAAGATCTCGAACAGGTTGGAGAGGCCGTTGGGGTTCTCGAAGGGGTGGGCCGAGTTGGCGTTGAAGTAGCCGCCACCGTTCGTGCCCAGCTCCTTGATGGCCTCCTGGGAGGCGACCGCGCCGCCGTTCCACTGCTGCGAACCGCCCGTGAACTGGCCGACCTCGTGGATGCCGGAGAAGTTCTGGATGGCGCCGCAGGCGACCAGGACGAGGGCGCCGATCACGGAGATCGGCACCAGGATCCGCACGGTGCCGCGCACCAGGTCGGCCCAGAAGTTGCCCAGCTCACCGGTACGCGACCGCGCGAAGCCCCGGACGAGCGCCACCGCGACGGCCATGCCGACCGCGGCGGAGAGGAAGTTCTGCACCGCGAGGCCGCCGGTCTGTACGACGTGGCCCATGGCCTGCTCGCCGTAGTAGGACTGCCAGTTGGTGTTCGCGACGAAGGACGCGGCTGTGTTGAACGCCTGGTCCGGGTCGATCGAGGAGAAGCCGAGCGAGCCGGGCAGCGAGCCCTGCACCCGTTGCATGAGGTACAGGAAGAGAACGCTCACGGCGGAGAAGGCGAGCACGCCCCTCAGGTAGGCGGGCCACCTCATCTCGGCGGACGGGTTGGCGCCGATGGCCTTGTATATCCACTTCTCCGGTCCGTAGTGCCTCTCGGAGGAGTAGACCCTGGCCATGTAGTCGCCCAGCGGACGGTACGCGAGCGAGAGGGCGGCGATCAGGGCGAGCAGCTGGAGTACACCAGCGGTCTGGGAACTCATGGCGTGCTCAGAACCTCTCCGGGTAAAGGAGAGCGAGGACGAGATACCCGAGCAGAGAGACGGCCACGACGAGGCCGACGATGTTCTCGGCGGTCACAGCTTGGTCACCCCCCGGGCGACGAGAGCCACCAGCGCGAATACCGCGACTGTGGTGACGACGAAGGCCAGGTCGGCCATCGTGAGCTCCTGATTGACGTGAGGAAGGGAATCGGCCGTGCGGCCAGGATGAGCAAACCTCGGCCTGAGCCCGGTGGAGAGCCACCTTGACGTGGTCCATACGGAAAGGGCGGGCCCCCTTGACGCCGATCTGACGCGCCCACCGCCACCGGCTACGCCGCGTGTCCTGCCGCATACGGTCGGATGCGTGATCGTTTTCCGCGGCAGGTGGCTCCCCGGACTACGGGCGCCGGTGGCCAGGCATTGCCTGGCACACGCACCGTGCCCCGTGCTCGCCGTCCCCCCGAACCCGCTCGAAGCCGAGATCGCCGCAGTACGGCGCAGGACGTGGTCCGTGCCGTACCTGACGAGGGAACCAAGGCGATGAGGGGCCCACGACGGCTCGCGTGCGTGGGCCGGGAGTCCGAAAGCGGTGGCGAGGTCGCGTCGGAACCCGAACCGCTTCGGGTCCGATGGAGGCTCGGCTCCCTGAGCGGATCGAGTCATGGCCCGTCCGGCCCCCTACCCTGCTGAGCTTCGCGAGCGCGCGGTACGCAACCAGCACCTACTGCGCGGCGGGCCCCGCCCCGGCGGGATGAGCTAGGTTGCCGCGCATGAAGCCACGGGTGTTCCTCTTCGATCTCGGTGGTGTGGTGTGCCGCTTCCACCGCGAACGGCGACTGGAACTCCTCGGAGCGGCGTGCGGGCTCCCCGCCCGGCGCGTCGAGGAGGAGCTCTACTCCGCGGGCCTGATCTCGGCCTGGGACCGCGGCGAGGGGAGCGCCGATGACGTGGAGGGGGAGATCAGGGGGCGCCTCGGCTTCACCGGTACGTCCGGGGAGCTGCGCCGCATCTGGTGCGGGGCGTTCGAGCCCGACCCGGACGTCCTCGCCGCGGTCGACCTGGTCCGTGGGCACCCGGCGGCCCTGTTCACGGACAACGACGCGCTGCTGCGCGCTGCCCTGCCCGAGTGGCTGCCCGATGTGAACGGCCGCTTCGACGCGCTCGCCTTCTCGTGCGCGCTCGGCGCGACCAAGCCCGCCGAGGAAGCCTTCGCGGGAGCACTCGGCCTGCTCGGCGCCACCGCCGGCGAGGCGTTCTTCGTGGACGACCGCGAGGCCAACGTCCGGGCGGCCCGTGAGCTGGGGCTGACCGCCGTGCTCTTCGAGGGCGGTGCCGCCCTCCGGCGGACGCTGCACGAGCTGCCGACCGGCTGAACCGCCCCGTGCCGGCGGGCCCGCAGAAAGCCCCGGCCGCTCACCCCACCCCCTCGCACCCCGCCAGGCCCCTTTGTCCGGGGCGGATGTGCCGTGCCCGGGGTCAGGAGGCCGTCAGCGTCATCTCGAAGGAGTACCGGGACGCCCGGTAGAGGTGGGAGCCGAATTCCACCGGACGGCCCCCGTCGCCCAGGACCGTGCGCTCCATGGTGAGCAGGGTGCCGCCGCGCACCTCCTCCAGCAGGCGGGACTCGGCCGCCGTGGCCCGGCGGGCTCCGATGGTCTGCTCGGCGGAGCGCAGGGCGATGCCGGCCCGCCGGAGCAGGGTGTAGAGGCCGTGCGCCGACAGGTCCTCCTCGGTCAGGTCCAGCAGGCCGGCCGGCAGGTGGTTCTCCAGGAGCGCCATCGGCTCGTCGTCCGCGTACCGCAGCCGGCGCAGCACGACCGTCTCCGTGCCGGGGGCGAGCCGGAGGGCCGAGGCGATCGGGCCCTCGGCGGGCCCGGTGCGCATCGACAGGACCTCGGTGCGCGGGCGGCGGTCCTCGCGCTGCAGGTCCTCGTAGAGGCTGGTCAGTTCCACCTGGCGGCGGACCCGGTCGGTGAGGACCTGGGTGCCCACGCCGCGCTTGCGGGACAGCAGCCCCTTGTCCACCAGATGCCGCATGGCCTGACGCATCGTCGGGCGGGAGAGCCCGAAGCGGTCCGCCAGGGAGATCTCGTTCTCCAGACGGGTGCCGGGCACCAACGTGCCGGATTCGATGAGGTGTTGGAGCTGCTGGGCGAACTGGAAGTACAGCGGGACCGGGCTGGACCGGTCGATGGTGATCAGCCGGGTGAGCGGTTCCACGCCGGGTTCCTCGGAACGTTGTGCCACGCGCTCAGTATGCCGCCTGCCCGAGTCGAGCTCAGTACGTATGTATGTCCGTACACATGCTTGCCCCTGGGTGATCGGCGAGGATACGAAGACGAAGATCAGGGGCCTCGGCCACCCGGCCCCTCCCGACCCGGAGGCACCGCGCATGCGCATCGGACTCATCGGAACGGGCCGCATCGGCGCGTTCCACGCCGGCACCCTCGCAGCCCTGCCTGCGGTCGACCGCCTCGTCCTGCACGACGCCGTCGAGCAGCAGGCCCGCGAGCTCGCCGGGAAGCTCGGCGCCGACTGGGCGGGGGACCTGGACGGGCTGCTGGGCTCCGGCCTGGACGGCGTCGTGATCGCCGCCCCCACCGCCGTCCACGACACGCTCATCCGTGCGGCGGCCGCCGCCGGGGTGCCCGTCTTCTGCGAGAAGCCGATCGCCGCCACCCTCGAAGCGACCCGCGCCCTGCTCGCCGGGCCGGCCGGCTCCGCGGTGCCGCTCCAGGTCGGCTTCCAGCGGCGCTTCGACGCCGGGTACACCGCCCTGCGCGACGCGGTCGCCGCCGGGGAACTGGGCCGGCTGCACACCGTACGCGCCTGCACCGCCGATCCCGCGCCGCCGCCGGCCGGATATCTGCCGCTGTCCGGCGGCATCTTCCGCGACTGCGCCGTGCACGACTTCGACAGCGTGCGCTGGGTCACCGGCCGCGAGGTCGTCGAGGTCAGCGCCACCGGTGCCAACCGGGGCGATCCCGCCTTCGCCGCGGCCGGTGACGTCGACACCGCCGTCACCGTCCTCACCCTCGACGACGGCACCCTGGTCAGCTGCACCGCCACCCGCTACAACGGCGCCGGCTACGACGTACGCATGGAGGTCGCGGGCTCGCGGTCCACCCTGGCCACCGGGTACGACGACCGGGCACCGCTGCGGACCACCGCCGAGGGGCAGCCGTCCTCCGCCGCTCCCCACGACGGGTTCCTCAGCCGCTTCCACGACGCGTACGTCGCCGAGATGGCCGCCTTCACCGAGGTCGCCGCCGGGCTGCGGCCCAGCCCCTGCACCGGGGCCGACGCCCTGGCCGCGCTGCTGATCGCGGAGGCCGCCGACCGCTCGCGACGTACGGGGCGGCCGGTGCGCATCGAGGGGTGAGGGCGGGAGGCCGGGCCGGGGGAGGGGTCGAACGAAGATCCGGTTACCATATGAGCGCCTCCTAGCTCGAAAGATAAACCTGTGACTGTCAATGACGACGCGTTCACCAACTGGAAGAACCGCGAGGAAATCGCGGAGTCGATGATTCCGATCATCGGGAAGCTGCACCGCGAGCGGGACGTCACCGTCCTCCTGCACAGCCGCTCGCTGGTGAACAAATCGGTGGTGAGCATCCTCAAGACCCACCGATTCGCCCGGCAGATCGACGGCGCGGAGCTCTCGGTCACCGAGACCCTGCCCTTCCTGCAGGCCCTCACCACCCTGGACCTGGGCCCCTCCCAGATCGACATCGGCATGCTCGCCGCCCTGCACAAGGCCGACGACCGCGGCCTCACCGCGGCCGAGTTCGCCGCGGAGGCCGTCGCCGGCGCCACGGGGGACGACAAGATCGAGCGCCGCGAGGCGCGCGACGTCGTCCTGTACGGATTCGGCCGCATCGGCCGCCTCCTGGCCCGGCTGCTCATCGAGAAGGCGGGCTCGGGCAACGGCCTGCGGCTGCGCGCCATCGTGGTCCGCAAGGGTGCGGGCCAGGACATCGTCAAGCGCGCCTCGCTGCTGCGCCGCGACTCCATCCACGGCCAGTTCCAGGGCACGATCACCGTGGACGAGGCCAACGAGCGGATCGTCGCCAACGGCAACGAGATCCAGGTCATCTACTCCGACGACCCGACCTCGGTCGACTACACCGCCTACGGCATCGACGACGCCATCCTCATCGACAACACCGGCAAGTGGCGTGACCGCGAGGGCCTTTCGAAGCACCTGCGGCCGGGGATCGCCAAGGTCGTCCTGACCGCGCCCGGCAAGGGCGACGTCCCCAACATCGTGCACGGCGTCAACCACGGCATGATCAAGCCGGACGAGCGGATCATCTCCTGTGCGTCCTGCACCACCAACGCGATCGTGCCGCCGCTGAAGGCGATGGCGGACGAGTACGGGGTCCTGCGCGGACACGTGGAGACCATCCACTCGTTCACCAACGACCAGAACCTGCTGGACAATTACCACGGTTCCGACCGGCGGGGCCGCTCCGCGCCGCTCAACATGGTCATCACCGAGACGGGCGCCGCCTCCGCCGTGGCGAAGGCCCTCCCCGACCTGAAGGCGACGATCACGGGCAGCTCGATCCGCGTTCCGGTGCCGGACGTCTCGATCGCCATCCTCAGCCTGAAGCTGGGACGCGAGGCCACCCGCGACGAGGTCCTCGACCACCTCCGCGAGGTGTCGCTCACCTCCCCGCTGAAACGGCAGATCGACTTCACGACCGCCCCCGACGCGGTGTCGAGCGACTTCATCGGCTCGCGCCACGCCTCCATCGTCGACGCCGGCCCCACCCAGGTCGACGGCGACAACGCGATCCTCTACCTCTGGTACGACAACGAGTTCGGCTACTCGTGCCAGGTCATCCGGGTCGTGCAGTACGTCTCCGGGGTCGAGTACCCGACCTTCCCGGTGCCGGCCGCCTGAGGCGCGGCAGTCAGGTCCCGCCCGCCGGCCCGGCGGGCGGGACCTGCTCCGTCAGGCGGTCCCGGAGGCCGTGACCCCGGGCGCGGGAGCGTAACCCGTGGCCCGGGCGGTGAACGTCCCCCGGCCCTGCGTCCGGCTCCGCAGCCGGGTCGCGTAACCGAACAGCTCGGCCAGCGGAACGGTCGCCGTGACCACCGCCGCGCCGCCCCGCGTGGTCGACCCGGACACCCGGCCGCGCCGGGCGGCCAGGTCGCCGAGCACCCCGCCGACCGCGTCGTCCGGCACGGTGACCGTGACCTCGACCACCGGCTCGAGCAGCACCATCGCACTGGCCCGCAGTGCCTCCCGGAGCGCGAACCGCCCTGCCGTGCGGAACGCCATCTCCGAGGAGTCCTTCGGATGCGTCGCGCCATCGGTCAGCGTCACCCGCACCCCGGTCACCGGATTCCCGCCGAGCGGACCCTCCGCCAGCGCGTCCCGGCAGCCCGCCTCGACCGCCCGCACGTACTCCTGCGGCACCCGGCCGCCGACGACCGCCGAACGGAACGCGAACTCCGCCGCCTCCTCGCCGCTCCCGCCGGTGGCCTCCAGTGGTTCGACGTCGATGACGACATGCGCGAACTGCCCTGCCCCGCCGTCCTGTTTGACGTGCCGGTAGACCAGTCCGGACACCCCGCGCACCAGCGTCTCCCGGTGCGCGACCTGCGGCCGGCCGACCCGCACATCCAGACCGTGGTCACGGCGGATCTTCTCCGCGGCCACCTCCAGATGCAGTTCGCCCATGCCCGAGAGAACGGTCTGACCGGTCTCGGCGTCCGTACGCACCACGAGCGACGGGTCCTCCTCGGCCAGCCGGACCAGGGCGGCCATCAGCCGCTCCGTGTCCGTGCTCCGCCGCGCCTCCACCGCCACGGACACGACCGGATCGGCCACCGAGGGCGGTTCGAGGACCAGCGGGGCGTCGGGCGCGCACAGGGTGGCGCCCGGACGGACGGTCTTCGGGCCGATGACCGCGACGATGTCCCCGGCCACCGCCGCGTCCACATCCACATGCCGGTCCGCCCGGACCCGCAGGATGCGGCCGACGCGTTCCCTGCGCCGGGTGCCCGCGTCCAGCACCGTCTCCCCCTTCCCGATCGTTCCCGAGTACACGCGCAGATACGTCAGCCGGCCCGTCGCGGTCGCGTTCACCTTGAACGCCAGTGCGGCGAACGGCCCTTGGGAATCGGCGGCCCGCTCCTGCACCGCCCCGTCGAGCACGCCCCGTACCGGCGGCACGTCGGCGGGGGAGGGCAGATACGCCACGACCGCCTCCAGCAACGGCTCGACGCCCCGGTTGCGGTACGCCGAACCGCACAGCACCACGACCCCCTCACCGGTCCGCGTCAGCTCGCGCAGCGCCCCGGCCAGCGTCTCCTCCGAGAGCTCGGAGCGTACGCAGAACTCCTCCAGGGCGCCGGGGTGCAGCTCCGCCACCTCCTCCTCCAGGAGCCGACGGCGCCGGGCCGCCTCCTCGCGCAGCTCGGCGGGCACCTCGCCCTCCTCGTACGCGTCGGCGCCGTCCGCCCACACCAGGGCGCGCATGCGCAGCAGGTCGACGACCCCGCGGAAGGCGTCCTCCCGCCCGATGGGCAGCTGGACGACGAGCGGGACCGTGTGCAGCCGCTCCCGGATCGAGGCGACCGCGGTGTCCAGGTCGGCGCCGGCCCGGTCGAGCTTGTTGACGAAGGCGATGCGCGGGACGGAGTGGCGGTCCGCCTGGTGCCACACCGACTCGCTCTGCGGCTCCACTCCGGCCACCGCGTCGAACACCGCGATCGCGCCGTCGAGCACCCGCAGCGAACGTTCGACCTCGTCGGCGAAGTCGACGTGCCCCGGGGTGTCGATGAGGTTGATCCGGTGACCGGCCCAGGTGCAGCTGACGGCCGCGGCGAAGATGGTGATGCCCCGGTCGCGTTCCTGGGAGTCGAAGTCCGTGACGGTCGTCCCGTCGTGGACCTCGCCGCGCTTGTGGGTGGTGCCGGTGGTGTAGAGGATGCGCTCGGTGACGGTGGTCTTGCCCGCGTCGACGTGGGCGAGGATGCCCAGGTTGCGGACGGTGCCGAGAGCGGCGACGAGGGAACGGTGCTGGTGGGTACGCACGGCCGGTGGCCTTTCGGGATGATCCGGAAGAAGACGGCGCGATGCCCGGACGAAGCGGCCCGGAGGGGGCCCGCGGAGCCCGTCGCCCCCCGTACGTGCAGGGGTGACGATCAGTCAGAAGGCGTGTGGATTCCGGGCGTTCGTCACAGAGGCCGGGGCCGGCCGCGCAGCCGGCTCCGGGCGGCGGAAGACACCAGGATCACCTCGAACCGCGACGGGGGGACGACGGCGGCGGTGCGCTGACGCACGGCGGTCTCCCCTCGATGGTCACGGCGGGCGCACCGGCGGAGGGCCGGTACGCGGTGTGGGGCGAGTCTAGGGAAGGCGACGTACGCGGGGGAACCGGTTTTTCGGCCGGGCGAGCGGCCGGCAGGCGCTCCGGCACCGCCGCAGCGCGTTCCGGCCGCAGCCGCGCCACTCCGCGGGGGACGGGCCCGCGCCCCGGCCTCCCCGTGTGATCAGGGCGTTCACGGGTGTGTGCGGGTCCAGGGCCATCGTGCGCGCGAACAGGACACCGATCACGAGCGGGGCGAGCGTGAGGGCCAGGGTGGCGCCGGCACTGGTGACGTGCCGCATGCGGGGGTGCTGTGCGTCGGGAGCCATGACCCCATTTCAGCGGGGGCGCCCCGGCCCGGGATCGGGCGGCGTACTCAGACCGCACGGCCCGGATACTCACCCGGGCCGTGCTCGCTTTGGCCTCCGGACGCTCAGGCCTTGGTGCCGGAACCCCCGCCCGACGCCGCCTTGATGCCCTTGGTGATCTCGTCCAGGACGGACAGCGAGGGCGCCTTGGCATTGATGTCGAAGCCCGAGCGGATCACGATCAGTCTGTCTTTGGCGAGCGGGGACGGGAAGGCCAGCGACTCGACGTAGCCGTCGTCGCCGTTCTTCGTCACCACCTTCCAGCGCACCCGGTAGCCTTGCTGTCCGGCCACCGTGACCGCTTCGGACTTCAGCTCCTCGTGCGAGGTGATGCCGCCGTAGATCGCCTCGCCGTAGGACTGGTCGGCGTTGGCCTCGATGTCCTTCTCGGCTGTGGCCTTCGCGGTCTTGGTGGTCAGCTTGAGCGCCTCGGCGGGGGCGGAGAACACCCCGCCGCGCACGCACTGCTGGTCGGTGTCGCCGGGGCAGGCGTATGAACCGGTGGTCACCCCGGCGCCCATGCCCGACTCGCCCTTCCAGCCGTCGGGCACCGGGATGCTGATGCCGCTGGCCAGGTCCGTCGCGTAACCGTCCTCGATCTCCGGCTGCCCCTGCTCCGGTGACTCACTGCCGCCACCGCTGTTGCCGCCGGCGCCCCCGTCGTCACCGTTTCCGCCGCGCTGCCGGCCGGGCCCGGGGGAGGGGGACGCCGACGGGGCGGAGGCCACGGTGTCGTTCTTGCCGTCCGAGTCGTCCGTCAGCAGATAGACACCGCCCCCGACGGCGGCGAGCACCACCACGGCCGCGGTGATACCGGCGCCGACGCGTATGCGTCGGCTGCGGGCGGCCGCCGGCGGTACGCGCAGGTGGTCGGTCCACTGGGTGCCGTCCCACCAGCGCTCGTGGCGGGGGCCAAATCCTGTATACCCGGGGTCTGGATGCCAGCCGGGCGGGCTCGTCTGGGTCACGCCGACACCGTATCCGGGTTGCCTGAGAATCCTATGAACCGGGTGGCCTGATCTCCCGGCGGGCGACCAGCCGATCCTCACCGCTCTCGGTCCGGACGAAGGGAGGGGTGGTCGCCGGCATCCGCCACCGCCCGGGAGTTGCGCAGGGCGCTGAAGCCCGGCGCCCCGCTGCTCATCCGCAACCCGTTCGCCGACCGGATCAGGCGGGAGACCGACGCCGAGCTGCGGTGCCTGGACGACGGTTCGAGCGCGGGATGCGCCGGCTGCGGACGACGGCGGAACAGGAGCCGGACCGGCCCGCCGGGAGCTGGATGGACCTGCTGGTCCTGGTCTGACGGCACGCGCCCCGCCGACGTAAGGTCGGGTCGCATGAAACTCAGCGACGAGGAGGGGCGGGCCGTGCGGGCCGCCATGGCGGGCGAACTGCGGCTGCTCGACCCAGAGGTACGGGCCTCGCCCGAAGCGGTGACGGAACTGCTCGACCCGGAGTTCACCGAGTTCGGCGCGTCCGGCCGCCGCTACGACCGCGGCTCCGTCCTCGCCGTCACCTCCGCCGTCGAGGACGACGACCCCGGCCCGGAGGTCTTCGAGCTGTCCGGGACCCTGCTCGCCCCGGACCTGGTCCACCTGACGTACGTCACCGAGCGCGACGGCCTGCTGTTCAGGCGCAGTTCGCTGTGGCGCAGGACCGGTGAGCAATGGCGGATGTACTTCCACCAGGGCACCCCGGCCGGCCCGGCGCGGGCCACCGGGGGAAAACCGGCGGACAGCCCCGGGGGCGCTGCATAGGCTCACCGGATGACACCTGCGCGCTACCCCTCCAAGCCCCGGCCCGGCGACCGCGTCGCCGTGCTCTCCCCCTCGTCCGGACTGCCCGGCATCCTTCCGCTGCCGTACGAACTCGGTCTGCGCAGGCTCCGCGAGGACTTCGGCCTGGAACCGGTGGAGTACTCCTGCACCCGGAAGATGGGCTCCACCCCGCAGGAGCGCGCCGCCGACCTGCACGCCGCGTTCGCCGACCCGGACATCAAGGCCGTCATATCCAGCATCGGCGGCGACGACCAGATCACCGTGCTGCCCCACCTGGACCGCGAACTCCTGCGGGCCCACCCCAAACCGTTCTTCGGTTACAGCGACAACACCAACCTGCTGGTCCTCCTCGACCGCCTCGGCATCGTGGGTTATCACGGCGCGTCCGTCATGTGCGAGCTCGGCCGCCCCGGCGCCCTGCACCCGCTGACCGCCGAGTCCCTGCGGGCGGCGCTGTTCACCCATGGCGAGTACGAGCTGACCCCGGCCAAGGAGAGCGGCAGCGTCAACCGGCGCTGGGAGGACCCGCGCACCTTCGACCACGAGCCCGATCTGCTTCCCGCCGAGGGTTGGACCTGGCACAACGCCGGCCGGGTCGTCGAGGGTGCCGGCTGGGGCGGCAACCTGGAGATCCTGGGCTGGATGCTGATGGCCGACCGCGAGATCCAGCCGCCCGAGGCGTACGACGGTCGCGTCCTGTTCCTCGAGACCTCCGAGGAGCTGCCCGGCGCCGAGGAGGTCTACCGCATCCTGCGCAACATGGGGGAGCGGGGACTGTTGCGGCGCTTCCCCGCCCTGCTGATGGGGCGGGCCAAGAACTGGTCCTTCGATCAGCCGCTCGACGCGGACGCCGGTGCGGTGTACCGCCGGGAGCAGCGGGAGGCGGTGCTGCGCGCGCTCGCCGAGTACGCCCCCGACACCATGGCGGTCTTCGACGTCGACTGCGGCCACACGGACCCGCAGGTGATCATCCCGTTCGGCGGCAAGGTGCGGGTGGACGGTGTGGAGCGGCGCATCGTCGTGACGTACTGACGGGGCGGCCTCCGGGTTGTGGTCCGACCACATACCGTGTGTGACATAGTGGGATGTTCCGACCGGAACAGAGGATGGCCCATGCCCGTCGACTGGGAGCCCGTACGGCAGTCGCGCACACACGAGCTGGTGCTCCAGAGCATCGAGCAGCGGGTGTTCGCCGGCGATCTCAAGGCCGGTGACCGCCTGCCGCCCGAACGGGAACTCGCCCCCGTCCTCGGCGTGAGCCGGTCCGCGCTCCGCGAGGCGCTGCGGGTGCTGGAGACCATCGGCGTGCTGGTCGCCCAGCCGGGCCGGGGCCCGGACGCGGGCGCCCGCATCGTCCGCAACCCCGACGACGCGCTCGGCCGGCTGCTCCGGCTCCACTTCGCCCTCGGCAGCTACAGCCTCGGGGACATGCTGGAGGCCCGCGTCGTGCTGGAGCGGTCGAGCTTCGAGGCGGCCGCCCGCCACGCCGCGCCGGCCGATCTCGACGAGGCCGAGGAGCTCGTCGTACGCATGGGGGCGCCGGGGGTCGGGGTGCCCGAGTTCAACGAGCTGGACACCCGGTTCCACGTCCGGATCGCCCGCGGCTCCGGCAACGCGCTGACCTCCACGCTCACTTCCGCCGTGCGCGAGTCCGTCCGGCCGCTGATCCTGCGCGCGCTGGAGGCGGAGCCCGACTGGCCGGCCACCGCCGCCGCACTCAACGCGGACCACGCCGAGCTGCTGCGGCTGGTGCGTGCGGGCGAGGGGGAGCGGGCGGCCGACCTGGTCGAGACCCACATCAGGGGCCTGCACGGCACCCTCGTGGACGAACCGGCCCCCGATTCCTGACCCGTACGCCCCGAAGAGCCGCCGCGCCGACACCCCTTCCGGAAGGGGTGTC